>QHZR01000072.1 GCA_003224755.1 Acidobacteriota bacterium | reverse complement strand
CATTCCTTTTAGAGCATCCTTTCTTTTTTGGCTAGACACTTCGTGAATAATCCAGGCTAGTGTGTCACTTGGCAGTTCACTGAAGGGCAGCGGCTCACTGACTGTCCAGGTGCGCGCGTCCGGCAATACGTAGCTCCGGAATTACGAATTCGGTGAAGGAGTCATGTGTCACGGGCACTAAGGATTGGCAACATCCATGTTCGGGCGTCTCGTAGCGAATGGACGTAAACGATCCTTTGACTTGCACCTGTACACGAATCGGATCTGTAGCATAGTTGACAAATTCAATTGCCTTCAACTCTCCGCTGTGGTCTTTGTAACCCACAGCGATGCTGGTCAGTCCGTTCCATAGACTCAGCAGCGCATCGCGCTTGCCCAACAGTCGACGAATGTCCTGCGCGAAAGCTTCGGGATCCGTGACTGGCTCTGACAGTTCCAGTATCTTTCCGGTACCGAGCAAATACGACACTGTATGTTCGTTCAGTTGAATCGGTTGATTGCTGTGCCATGGATAGCTGCTGTGCGCATCTACCAGCACCACTGTCTTGCCGCGAGTTACCAAACTGGCAATATGTTCAGCCGCTACTTTGTCGGGTTTTGCGAACACGATTACGAGGTTAAAATCCCCAACGCCAACTGCGTTCAAATCCGCGGCGAGAAATACCTGGAATGGAATATTGTGCCGGGCCAGTAGATTCAGAGCTTCGTCCCTTGTATCGAGGCGATCGACTACTACCGCGACATTGGCCGCTGGTTGCAACCCTCCGTCGGTCAAATCAGAATAGAAGTTCGCCGTTGATCGGACTTGACTCCATAGGGCCCAAGCCTCAGGGTCATGATTAGTGAGGGCCCTCTGCAAGCGCTTGTCCAGCTGCAGAACTACATCAGCATGAAATGCTCCCGCCTCGGCCACTGCGAGCGAATAATCTGAGGCGGTGACGGATCTCTGCTGCCCTTGTTTGGAAGTGACCCAGGCAAATGTGTACAGCGGAACCTGGGCCTGGTTCCTCCGCTGTTCGACCTTTATTGCAGCAAGATTCGTATCAATCCAAGGTTGCGCGGTGGGACTGGACACCTCGAGAACAGAGTCGTTTTTTATGACGAGGCTGCCCCTCATTTGAGGCTGCTTGCCAATAGTCCCGAGGACCAGGAATTTGAGCTTTGGGTAAGCGGATCGCAAGCGTGTAGCAGCAGTTCGAGTTCCTTTGCGCTCGGATTCAGGGATATTGAGAAGAAGCCCTGTCCAGCCAGCCCTTGCGCCTTCCTCCGCCGCGGCCGTCGCCTGCTGCAGAGGCGCTTCAACATATACCCGATATCCTTGCTTTCGCGCGTTCGCCAGTAAAGAAGGGCGAAGTCGAGACTTCCAAGAGAACACGACATCGCTCACACCAAGCGAACTCGGCGGAGGTAACTGAGAGTTGCTCCATTGGACCAATACAGTACTCCATGCGGATGGCGGAAACAAAACGAGCAGACAGAAAACAACCGTTTTGCGGAGGTCCTCGTGGTCTCTTCGTGAACTGTTGCTGATCACAATTTTCCGAAAAGAATCTGCGGTCCGTAGATAGCGGTTTCGATTTGCGCCTTTGGCGAAAGCCAAATTGCAGAAGTATCAGGCGTCCGATTGACCAACGACTTGCCTTGCATTGGCCCAAGCAGGAGCAAGGTGGTTGACAACCCGTCCGACAGAGTCGCAGTCCGAGCTATGACGCTCACCGCAAACTCGGTCTTGAGGGGTCGTCCAGTAGCGGGGTCAATAATGTGGCCTACTGAATCGCGCCGCAGCAAAGACGCTGCTGATTGCTCTGATGTGGAAACACTCTCGTTGCTGAGCATGACATAGGGCCCGACTTTGTGAGAGGGGTCCCGCAAGTGTACAAGCCAAGATGTCTGGCCTGGAGGAGAACCCATGGCGAAAATCGTGCTTCCGCCTGCATTGATGAATGCGTTGTAAATGCCCAGCGAATAAAGTGTCGCAACGGCCCGATCGACCGCATAGCCCTTTCCAAGAGCGCCCAAATCCAACTGGAGACAGGCGGACTGAAAGCTGATTTGGTCCGGTGGAGTCAACGCGATCTTCTCGTATCCAACGCAAGCCTCTGCTTGCTGTTGCTGCGCAGCCGAAGGAATAGAGTCACCCAACAGTGCAGCCTTCCACAGATTCACTAAGGGCGCGACCGTGATGTCGAATTTGCCGTCTGAGAGCTTGGAAAACTGCACCGCTTGCTGGATGACGCAATACAAGTCCGGCGGGACGCTTTCTGCATGAAAATGAGCGGATTGATTCAAATGACTCAACGCGC
The DNA here is from genome assembly GCA_003224755.1 of Acidobacteriota bacterium. Lineage (GTDB taxonomy): Bacteria > Acidobacteriota > Terriglobia > Terriglobales > Acidobacteriaceae > Gp1-AA145. The sequence goes on along the minus strand of QHZR01000072.1, from coordinate 5,537 downwards.
TCTCGGGTTTGTAGTTGCTCATAAGATCGTCGATCCGGACGATCTCGTGAAATGCTTTCTCAATTGCAAAAGAGGCCTGTTCTGATGATCCGCTGTAAGCAGCGATCTCGAAGACCGTACCCATGATGTACTTTTTTTGGTAGACAAGAATTTGACGATCTGAGCTCTGCACGCTCGGGCCGAACGAAAACAATGAGACAAGCAGCACTGCTGCCCAGCGGTTATCGAAGCGCATAGATCTCACCGCTTAAACTCGCCAGGTAAATCGAGTCTGCTGCAAGTATGGGGACCGACTGGATTGCTCCGCCCAGCCCGGCTTGCCACACGATTTTTCCGCTGCCCATATCCAAGGCAAACGTGCCCCCTGCTTGAATGCAGACTACGCCACTGCCTATAACGGGTGACGCCGTTACGACTTCGCCCACTGCGGTCTTCCACCTCAAATGTCCGGTTTGGACCTCGAAGGCATAGAGGAATCCATCCTTGCTGCCAATTACCGCAAAATCACCTGAAACCGCGGGTGAAGAGGCGATGCCTAGTCCTGTTTCATACTTCCAGCGCACCTCGCCGTTGCTCGCGTCCAAGGCATAAAAAACAAAATCTTCAGAGCCGATAAGAACCAGGTTATCTACTACGGCAGGCGACGAGTCGATCCCATTGCCAGTAGCTGTACTCCAGAGAATTTTCCCGGAATCCGTTTCGATACTATAGACCTTGCCATCTCCGCAGCCTACATACAGCTGATGCTCCTCGGCATAGATCGTGCAATAGATCCTCCCGCCAAGTTCCTGCGACCATGTTGGCTGACCATTCTTGCCATCGACTGCGTACACTTTGCCGTCTGCACTTCCGAAGAAGACAATTTCATTGCGGACGACAGGCGATGACCAGACTTCAGCTTGACTGCCTGCCTCCCACAACTTCTTCCCGGAATTCCCGTCGACGGCATAGACTTTGCCGTCATCGCAACCGAAAAGAACTGTATTCCCAAAGAGCGAAGGTGTGGAGTGTACCTGGCCCGCTGCTTCAAACTTCCATTTTGATGTTCCTGTCGCGACGTTGATCGCATGCAATACTCCGTTAACGGAGGCAGCATACAGAACACCGTCGTGAAACACAGGTGCCGAACGCACCGGACTGCCTGTGCGATATTGCCAAACGGCTTTTTCCGGTGAGTGGAATCGAACTTGTGCATGCCCTCCCGTACGCGCATTGTCTCCCAGCAGAGTGGGCCAATCGGGTGGAGATTTGCTGGTTGCCTTTTCCGGGGTCATCATCATCAGCTTGGGCGGAGGCGATGGTCAATCTGCTTGAGATCGGAAATGCCGAGACCGAGCTTCCCCGCCGCTGCAATATGTCCGGGTTGGCGGAAGAACAGATTCTTGGAGGCATCGTGAAAAAAAATCCTATTGTCCGCCGTGAGGCTGCTCGGATCGTGCTGCCACAGGGATGAAACGCCGCTTTCACGGCGTTTCTCTTCAATCGCCTCCAGTTCAATCGTGTCCATAGCTACGGGGTCCGTCGCGACCAGGAGAATTCCAGGCTGCTCGATGAAAGCCTGGACTTGGGTAAGCGGCCCGCCATGCCATACCTGCCGCATTCCGTCCATAATGTGCAGCACGGCTTTTGACCGTAAGGGTTCTACGGTACACATCAACCCGACAAGTGGGTTCGTAAAAGAATGCGGCGCCCGATGGCTGCGCGCGACATTGTTGAATGTGCCGTAAGCCAGGTTCTTGAGAGCTCCGGTAACCCCTGCCGCGGAGTGGTCCTTCATGGTCGGCACGTTGATGATCTTTGTTACCTGGTGCGCCACAATGCTTGCCATGTAAGAGCGCGTTTCCCATTCGCCGAAAAAATTCGCATCGCAATAAACCGTGGGTTCATAACCGACGCCACCACCTGAGAATGCGTCCTGAATCCCGACGATTTGAACCTCCGGCGGTAATAGCACTTGATAGCTGCCAATATCAATCTCGTACGAGTAGCGGTCATACATCACAATACTTCGTGCCGGTACTCCAAGCGACCGTACGGAAGCGATAATTTCCCGTATGATCTCGGGAGAAGAGCAACAAGCAGGCGCTCCCGAGGGATTGATCTTGATGCCCACGACGTCCGTCGGTTCAATGAATTTCGCCCATGCATCGCGCGCCGAACTTTCCCCTGTCAGTTCCTTCATGGCCTGCTCGAGCAGGCGGCGAACGATCGGCTGCGATACGCGGTTGCGCACGATTGCATTTCGGTCGCGCACCTCGACAACTCGCCCCGGAAATAGTCCCGGCATCCCGAGTGGGGATGGCTTGTAGTCCGGTATGCCGTGTAAATCAATGGGAGGCGCAGCGGGAGGGACCTTCTCCGCTCGCACCATCGGATCCAGACCTTGCACTAGTACCGAAGCGCTCCCGATGCAACCGACCTTGACGAAAGTCCGACGATCCATATTTCTTCAGAGTTACACTGCGCGAGTTTCAGATTGAACCTTAAAGGTGCCGATTAGATTACGCCAGCACGTCTTTCAATTACAACTCACACGAGACGTGACTCGTCATGAATGATGACAATCTCGCTTTGAGTGGATACACTTTCGCTTCAACCACACTACAGAGGTGCCATGCAGAACTGGATCAAGACCTTGACCGCAATCATTACCGTGCTAGCGATTGCCCTCGGATTTTCTCCCGTCTCAATCGCCCAAGTGTCGCCTCGTTACGACTTGCTGTTAAAAGGCGGACACGTAATCGATCCTGCTAATCACATCAACGAGATCCGCGACGTCGCTGTGTTCCACGGAAAAATCGCTGCGGTCGAAAAAGACATTCCTGCTGATCAGGCCGGAAAGGTTGTGGATGTCTCGAAGCTCTACGTTACTCCGGGATTAATTGACATTCACTACCACATTGGCCATGGAGGAGCCCCACTCAACTGGTTCACTCCGGAAGCGCGAGCGCATGCGCTGCCCCTGGGAATTCCTCCCGATATGGCGCTGCAGTCTGGAGTCACCACGATCGTGGATGCGGGCACGGCAGGTGCAGAGGCCTTTCTGCAGGAAAAGGAGGAAGTCATCGACCACGCCAAAGTGCGAGTGCTGGCTTTCCTGAATATCGTCGCAAATGGCATGGGAGGTGGCCTCGAAGGAAGCTTGGATGAAATGGACTCGAAACTCTGCGCCGCCACTATTAAAAAATATCCCGACCTCATCGTAGGAGTAAAAACCGCCCATTACTGGACGAAGGAGCCTTGGGACGCGGAGCACGTGCCCTGGGCTGCAGTGGACCGCGCAATAGAATGTGCGACGCTCGCCAATGTTCCGGTGATGTATGATTTCTGGCCTCGTTCAGAGAGAACGTACGAAGATCTTCTGAAGAAAATGCGTCCCGGTGATATTCACACCCACGTGTTTGCTCAGCAATTTCCCATCATTCTTGCTGACGGCAAGGTAAATCCCGCTCTGGCAGAAGCCCGTGCGCGCGGTGTGATCTTTGACGTGGGGCACGGGGCTGGCAGTTTCTGGTTTCGCAACGCGGTTCCTGCCGAGAAGCAGGGATTTATTCCGGATTCCATGTCCACCGACTTGCACACGGGTGACTACAACGTCGTCAGTATGAATAACGTGATGTCAAAATTCCTGGCCATGGGTGTACCTCTCGACGATGTTATTCGCCGCTCCACGGTCAATCCGGCTGCCGAGATTCGCAGGCCCGAGTTGGGAACGTTGTCGGTCGGCAAAGATGCGGACATCGCTGTCCTCGAACTGGCGAAAGGTCATTTCAGCTACATCGATTGTGGAGTTGCCAGGATGGATGGGAACGTCAAATTGACAGCTCGTATGACGATTCGTGCCGGACGCATTTCGTATGATCCTTCCGGTCTCAGCATGGTGGAGTGGGAGAAAGCACGTCCGCAATATTTCAATAACCCCGACAAAGGCGATTCCTTGCCGGCGCGGGCCGATGATTATCCGCGAGACTGAATTCTGGAAAACTCGAGCAACGTTCCTGGGAGACCAACTGTGACACCAATGAATCGCCGGAAACTCTTATGTAAGGGCGCGCAAGCCATTGCGGCGGGAGGAGCCGCGCTGGCCGTGATGCCGACCCTGGAGATGCAAGCGCGTGGCAAAGAGGCCGCAGCCGTAAGCATCGACTATTACCACAAGCTGGGCGTGAGGCCATTCATCAACGCGGCAGGCACGTATACGGTTCTTTCGGCCTCGACAATGCCCGATGAAGTACAAGCCGCGGTCGCGTTGGCGGCCAAAAGGCCGGTTAACCTCACTGAACTGCTCGATGCATCAGGAGTGTATCTTGCGCAACGGTTGCATTGCGAAGCGGCGCTGGTCACCTCCGGCGCGGCGGCGGCCCTGGTTGTTGGCACGGCAGCTTGCGTGACGCTCGGAAATGACCGGGCGATTCTAGGAATTCCGACCGACACAGCCGACCTTAAGAACGAGGTCATCGTCCAGAAATCTCATCGTTACGGTTACGACCATGCACTCCGCAATTGTGGAATTCGCTTTGTGGAGGTGGAGACTCTTGAAGATTACGAACAAGCCTTCAATGAGCACACAGTAATGGCTCACTTCTTCAACGCAGGCGCGGGCAAGATCAGCCGCGAAGATTGGTTGCGAGTCGCCCATCAGCATGGAGTGCCTTGTTTCAACGACGCTGCAGCCGATGTTCCCCCAATCTCGAATTTGTGGAAATACACGCAGATGGGCTTTGACCTTGTGACGTTCTCCGGCGGAAAGGGGATGCGGGGCCCACAGTGTACGGGGTTGCTTCTCGGTAGAAAAGATCTGATCGAAGCAGCGAAGAAAAACAATTCGCCAAACTCCAATACCATTGGGCGCGGAATGAAGGTGGCCAAAGAGGAAATTGTAGGCCTCGTGGCCGCCGTGGACTGGTTCTTGAAGCAGGATGACGTGGCCATGGAAACAGAGTACCAACGCAGGGCTGATCTGATCGCGAAACAGCTGAGCTCGATTCCGTCGTTGCAGACCCAAATCTTTGTCCCGGAAGTAGCCAATCACGTTCCGCACCTCCTCATCACGTACGACCAGAACCGGCTGAAGATCACGGGTGCGGATGTCATGCAACGAATGCGGGAAGGCAATCCACGCATTGAGCTGAATCCATCCACCGGAGGTCCGCCCGCGAGTGCCGGGCTGCCGGGCGGACCGAACACCATCGTTGTGGGCGTCTGGATGTTGCAACCCGGAGAAGAGAGGACGGTTGCGAGACGGTTACGGGAGGTTTTGCAAACAGCAATCAGGAGCTAGCCGTACACAATCACGGAAAGGAAGCGAAAGCTTTCGTCGTCGGCGAAAATTCTCCCGTTAATAACGGCAGGCGGGCGACAACGTGTGCGAGCGACCCACAAGCGCAACGGCAAAGTGACCGCCGTTATTCACATCGCTGTCAGTGCGGACGGAAAAACGATGAAATTTGCCATCACTGACAAGCTGCACAATACGACTGCGAACTGGACGGCGGAAAAACAGTAGGGCACGACTGTGGATGATGAAGCACTGGCAA
>QHZR01000071.1 GCA_003224755.1 Acidobacteriota bacterium | reverse complement strand
TAGTTACCTGCTCCTACACCCAACAAAGGGTGGGTCGCAAACAGCTGCAAAGCTGTGGCGTAGTAATAAACCCTCTCAAAACCGTATACTTCGTCCGGATTGTAGAAGTGATAGATCAAGCCGATAGCGCCGGAAAACAGTACGCTAACTAGGAGGACAACAATCATTATCAGTGCCACGACCGGAGTGACTCGCCGCCGAAACCACAAAGCTGACACAAGAAACAGCCCTGCAAAAGCGAGCAACCAACTCTCGCGTGAAAAAGTAAGCACTACGCCAAGCAGGCATAAAACGAAGAGTACACATACAAGCCAATAGGATGAGAGAGAGCGACGACCAAACAACACCCCGGAATAGAGAAAGGGAAGCAGAAGCGCAGTGAGCGGTTCCATGGATGAATCCCAGGGTTGTTCCCAATAGGCTCGCGTGGCACCCAAGATGGCATATGAACTGCCGAAGCCAAAAATCAGCGCCGCGGCCGTTAGCAGCGTTCCTATGGCGACAACGACGCCTATGATAATGACGACAGTCTCCACGTTCTTCCAACTCTTGATAGTTGCCGCCACCGCAAAAGGTATACAGATCATGGCCGCAAATAAGGCGAGTTGTGAGGCTTGAGCTGTAGCCCAGGATACGTCCGAGTGCGGAAAGTTGTAAGTCACGGAGGGATCGGGATGCAGGCGCGACCACAACATCGATAAGAGCGTGATCACCGCCATCCCTAATAAAGGCCGGTTGATGAGATTGGGTTGAAAAAGGCTATTGCACGACCAAGCAGCTTGACGCCCGAACCAAGCAATAATGAAGATGGCGATCGCCACATCGCCGGCATACAAACGTGACAAGGCACCGATTTCGAAAGGCGAATAATTCAACAGCCCACAAGTAAAGAGAACCACCGCCAGGCCGCTTATCGGGCTCTTGAACTGGGCGAGCACCGTCAACACTCCGGCCGCGCCGAGCCATACAAGGGGAGATTGAACGATCAAAACGTCGATGGTGACAGCCACGACTGCAAGAAATGCGCAGACCTTCCACGACCAAGGCTGCGGCATCGTCTTAGAAATGGAGTAGGGATCCAGTGGTTACTCCGTTTTGTCAGTAATTGAAGAAAAAAGTATCGGAGACTGAATCAGCGTATGGCGATGTAGGCCTTCGTCATCCCGAGGAACCGTTCCCGGCGTATGCTGCAATTTGGGAAGAGTTGCTGCATCTCGGAGTAATTCAGCAGCCGGAGATGTGATTGAAAATCCTTCACTTGGGTTCTCGAAGGTTGCCACCTTAAGCCATAGTAGGTGAAATACCGTACAAACCAGTAACGCTTCAGTAGGAAACCAACCCACACAACGAAGGGTGTGAAATAGTGCGGCTCGAAGAAGAAGCTGCGTGCAGGGGTCTGGCAATAAACCCGCTTCCCCACCCGGCACAGTTCTTTAGCGAATGCCTGCTGATCTTGCCAGGTGCCAACGTGCTCTATGGTTGAATTGGAAAATGCCAAGGCGAATGCGTGGTCCGGGAAAGGGGTCTTGCGGGCATCACCTTTCATTACGACAAAGTCAGCGGGAGCCGGTTGTTCGTCGATGTTGAGCAGCACTACCTCACGGCGGCCAATGCTTAGCCAGATATCGGGCGTTCCGCCGAAATCGATAACGCTTTCGATCCCGGAAAGAAACCGATCAAAGCCGCTAAATCTCCGGCGACGGAAGTAGCCGGATAAGCTCCAAAGCAAACGGTCGGTCCAAGTATCGGCCTTGGGTGGCGCCGCATTCAGAAGAAAAGGTACGTTCCGTTCCGACATATTTATCCGAGCTTGACGGACTGACGCGTCAGCAGCACGTCCATAAATTCATTGAAGTGCTCCCGGTAATTTCGATATCGGACAGCGCGCGCGCCATAGGTGAGAAACCGAATCAGCCTGACCATCGATCTCCCGAACGGCGAGAGGCGCACATAATTGGAAAAGAAGTATTCTTCGCTCTTTGCGTTCTCGATATATCTTTTCGCGCGCAAACCAGACGCGGAAGCGCTACCTCTGTGCCAAATCTTCGCCTGGGGGACAAAGTAGACTGACAAACTTGCACTCCTCAGCTTTTCCGCCATGATCAGTTCCTCGTAATCCAAAAATGTGCTCTCGTCAAAAAGGCCAACTTTTTCGAAGGCTGCCGCTCGAAAGAAAAGAGCGCTTCCGGGGAGAAACTGCACAACTGAGGGCTGGCTCTTAGTGGAATAAAAAACGCCGCGTATCACTGGAATGCACGCGACAAGCCGCCTCAGGGGCGTATATGCGCAAAGTAGCGTCACCAGATCCAGTTTCCTGCGTACGGGCCACTCTCGCCGAGGGTCGCGACGATCAATTCTCGGGCCCATCAGAGCGGCTTCAGGATGCTTTTCGGCGAATTCTACGAACTCGGACACGGTATTCGGGAACACGGTCGTATCATTATTCAAGACGAAGACGTAGGCTGCCCCGCTCTTTAATGCGAAGCGCAGCCCCACGTTGTTGCCGGCTGCAAAACCCAGATTTTTACTGGTTTCGAGAATGGGCACTTCCGGAAAAGCATCTTTGATCCTCCGCACGGAATCGTCCGATGAGCCATTGTCCACGACAACAACGTGCCAGTTTCGATATTCCATGCAACGCAGCGAGCTTATGCATTTCAGCGTGTCTTGCCATCCGTTCCAGTTCAAAAGCACGATACATACAGACGGCTGATCATTCTCGGATTGAAAAGAAGGCAAATCAGAACCTTGTGGCTGTCGACCGGCGTGCCGGTAACAGAGCTCGTCCGTGGTGTAATCATCCGTCACGTGATTAACGGCTTCGAGAGTTCGGGCCAGAATTAGTCAGGCCGGAAGCGTACGCCCAAACTTGCCCGGCGTCCGTCCCAGACGCCTTGCGCCATCCTTTTCAAGCAGGCCAGCTTATCCGAACCGAAGAGAAGCACACCGGCCGCATGACGAAGCAGATGCCGCAGAACGTATCGCTTCGTTCGAGAGTCGGGGTACAGCCACCAAATCGAATAGACAAGATTACGGCTCATATAATATTCGCGGAATGGACTATGTTCAGACCAAACGCGACTGCGGCCGAGGAGCCGCACTTTACGTGCCTTGCCGATTTCATGCCGTAGCTTGGCGCCGGTAATAACGGCAATCTTGTAGCCATGGGACCGGGCCCGAAGACAATATTCGTAATCGACGAAGTCCATGAAGAAGTCGGATCGTGGCAATCCGATCCTCTCTACCACCTCGCGCCGCACGATGGATCCCGAGGTAATCACCAGGTCAGGGAACATTACCGGCTGGCAAAGAAGCTCGGCGGACGGCTTCGCGAACCCATTGCGCCAAAACCAAGGAACCGAGCAAGTTTCCATTTTTTGGTTGACAGGCAACGCGGCCATGATTCCAATCTGCACCGACGTCTCCGGCCACACTTCGGCTTCTTCGATCATTATTTGCAAGGCATCCCGAGCGGGGACACTATCCTGGTCGAACATCCATATCCAGTCATGTCGCTTCTGGAGTGCGGCATACGTCAAACCGGCAGCTAGCCCTCCTCCGCCACCTAGGTTTTCAGACATGCGAAGCACCGTTACCTGGGGGTAACGTGCAGCCAGCAAGGCACATGTTTCATCGGTAGATGCATTATCCACAACGATGATTTCCTCAAGCGGCCTTCTCTGCTCGAGGAGCGCATCAATGTGCTGGGGAAGCGCGCATGCTCCGTTATAAGCTATTGTTATGCTCGCTACCGAGGTGCCGGGTTGGACAGCAATATGGTTCCTCGCGTGCGCTACTTGCTGGCGTAGAGGACGCATTCGTCGCCTGCCTCTGGATCACGATATCGAGCGATGATGGCTGCGGAGTGGAGTGTCGGCTGCCGAATGGCTCTCTTGATGGCCGGCCAAATATCCCATGGAAGAATTTGTCCGCACTGAATCCGGAGGCTTCCCGCAACCATCCAGACGGAACGCGCAGCCGTAGTCCAGGTTCTCACCTCTCGGAAATCACATTTTCGAGCAACTTGTTCAAGCGTTTTCCGTGAAAACAAAAACAGGTGTCGGGGTGGGTCTAGTCCATACCAGCACGCACCAAACCGCCTGTGCACCCATCCTTGCGTATTCGGTGTAATCGAAACCAGAAGGCCACCTGGTTTCAGAACGCGCTTGCATTCTCCAAGGAGACGCAACGGATCATGCACGTGCTCGAGCACGTGGTTCATCGCGACAACGTCAAATTCCTCGTCCCGAAATGCGGCCTGATCGAGACTACCCCAGAAAACAGGGACTCCGAAGACGCTTCGCGCCTGTGCCGCCGCTCTTTCGTCGAGCTCCAGTCCTTGGACATCCCATCCGCGAGCACGCAATTGCGCCAGCCTTTGCCCGTCGCCGCATCCCACCTCCAGAACGCGCCCAGGGCGGCTGCCGCCCAAGTACATGAGCTCTAATTCTTGCTGCTCCGAATAGACAGGAGTTAAGCGCCAGCATAACTGGTACAAGCGAGCAAGACTCGCCTTCGCTTTCTTGATACGAGCCTCGCGTGACCCTGTGTGATCCATGCCACCGTGGGTGAAGTACCGTTCATAGGCTTTGGCGATATCCAACTCAGTTGGCATCGGATCGAGCCAAATCAACCCACACGAGGGATTCGGACATCGCTTGAGGTTCCAAGTTCCTGGAGCGCCGAACGCTCGATCTTTGAGGTCTTGGTAAAGCAACGTTCCCACGGCTTTACAGAGGTAACAGGTAGGAGTGGAGCGCGACCCAATTCGATCGTTGGCTAGGGGGATGTTAATTCCCGCAACGCAAGTGGGGCTTCCAGTCGTCACAGAAATGCCTGTGTCAATCTCCGCTCTTCGGGAGAGAACACAACAAACCATGTCGCCAGCACAAATATGAGGATCGTCAGCAGCAGGAAAATGCCTTTAAAGATGACGTTCTGGACTTGAGCTGCCAGCGTGAGGACAACCAATGACATTATTAGAACGACACTTATCTGTGGGCTCAGGTGAGTCCCATGTGGCAAGAATCGCCTTGACATGGCAAACAAAGCGAATGCATCGATGAAGGCCCGGGCGGTCCATGCAATCGCTGCTCCCTCAATCCCATGCGTCCTACTCAGCCACCAAAGTGCAAGCAGATATCCGGGCAGTTCAATCAGATGAAGCTTCGCAGTAAGATCAGGCCTTCCGATGCCTTGTACAAGGGCAAAGGGAACCTGCGCCAGACAGTTGATGAACATGCCCGCAGCCAACCATTGAAGGACCCGGGTGCTATGCTCAGCGAATTCCGGTCCAAGCCAAACCCGGAGACCGTTCTTCGCCATGACGATAATAAAAAGAACGACTGGAAATAAGATGAGGAGCAAGAATTTGACACTACGCCCATACAATACTGCGGTCCGGCCGCGATCTTGCACAAACGTCATGCTAAACGCCGGGAACATCACGCCCAGCAGAGCCGCGGGAACCAACCAGAGCTTCGTCAATATGTCGAAAGACGTTGCGTAGTAAGCCACAGCAGCCACGGAGAGGAGCGCAGCAATCACGAAGCGGTCCAGGATAACCATGAGTGGGCCCACAACATTACTAACCGTCATCCAGCCACCGAACTGAATAAGTGGACGAATTGCATCGCGGCGCCAGGCGATGCGGTGACGCAGTTCCGGGACGATTTTTGCACAATACAAAAGGTGAGCGACCCAGGCCAGAAGGCGCCCACCTAAAAGTATTGCCACCACCGGCGCCAGACTATTCGAAAAAGGCAGAACTAGGAGCGGGCCCACGAAAGTGAAAACTGCTGTTGGAAGGCGTAAGGCGTTGGTCACTCCAAATTGCTGATGGGCCTCCAACAAACCGCGAAGCCCAGCCGTGCTGATAACAACCGGAATCGAGAATGCTAGCAGGTATAGCGAACGTGTCGTCTCTCCTTCAAGCCCGACTGGTACGTGTAATACATGGCGAGCCAGCCATCGGGAAAGCAACCCCAGTACCGCAGTGCCAACAAATCCAAGAAACAGCATCATGAGCTGGGATGTCCATACCAGGTCGGGAACGTCTTGCTGCTCGTCGGTTCCAAGTCTGGTGGCGACTAATTGTGTAAGTGCCCGGCCCAGGCCAAAGTCAAATACCGTCGTATAGCCAATCAGCGCCCATACTAGCGTCAGAATGCCGAATCGGTTCGTCCCCAATGCTTTGACAAGCACTGGAATGCAAAAAATAGCGACCAACATCGGAGCGATGTTTCCGATCAGGTTCCAGAGGGTATTCCTGGCTAACCGATTCCCGCTCGTCAAATACTGGGGACCGCACCTACTCGCTTCAAGTTGCCCGACAGTCGCTGTCAAACTTGTCCCTTCTCGCATGAATCGTCTCGACTGGAATCTTTATGCGACTGTGGCAGGGAAAGACGAACCCGCTGGCGGTTTGCGAGATGTGATTGCCGCCTAAGCTGCTCTCGAGCCGTTACGTCCGCCGAGCTTGCACCAAACTTGATGTAACACAGCACGTGACTTTGCATTTTCAGCCGCCATGTGTCCCCAGATTTCTGCCGCCAGTTGTTTCTTTGGAGACTCGCTCTGCTTCCAACTGGCTGCGCCAATCACAAATCCACCGGCCAAAAGCAACGACAAAAAAGCACCAAGCACGATGATGATCACACGTGGCGGGAATGACCTTTCTTCCGGCAATAAGGCGGCATCCAGCACGTTCACCGTGGGAATTTCCTTAGCTTCCTGGATCTTTGCGAATTCGTATTCCTGAGTCAACAGTTCATAAACGGTTTCCTGAATCTTGGATTCCCGGTACAGGTTTGCCCAACGGACGCCGACCAGTGGAAGCTTGCGGATTGAGGGAAAGTCCCCGGCAATTGGCGATTGCTCGGAGTTCAGGTCGGCCTTATTGCCACTCATGTTCTCGACATGTTGCTTCAATCCGGCAATGCGGGCACGCAGCGAGCGTACGCGAATATTATTGCCCGTGTAGATCTGCTCTAGTCCTTCGAGCTCTGATTGGGCGGCCACCAACTGTCCCTGTAAGGTGGCTTCGCTCTCCACCATGGCTTTGGTTTGCGAGGGCAAGTCAAGGGTCCCAGTCTTGCTCGCGTAAACGCTAAAGTCTTGCGCTGCAGCATCGAGGTTTTCCTTGGCACTCTTTAGTCGTTGTTCCAGGAACAAGCGTTCCCGGCGGGCAGACGAGGTTGAGACTTGGGACAGCAATCCATTCAAGGACTCTACATAGACCTGGGCCATTTGTTGCGCCCGGCGCGGGTCTCGATCGCTCACGGTGATGGAGATAACCCCGCTTTTTCGATCTTCACTAATCGTCGTATGCTTGGCCAGATCCTTACGCGCGCCTTGCCAGTAGCGATCGTGATAGATCTTTCGCAGATCAAATTTCTGAATCAAGCTGTCTTGGACCGTAACGCCTCCGAGCATGTCAACGAACAGCGCGCCGGAGGTTTTTAACCCCAAAAGATCGGTCGTCACCTGTCCCAAGCTTCCCGCGATTCCGCCGCCCGCGCCCGAGCTTCCGGAACTGCTTCCGCCACCTCCTCTTGAAGCAAGGGCCGCCAGCATAGCCAAGCCCGAGCCGCTCTGTTGATCGGGCGGCATCAGCCGTGTCTCGGATTCATAGCGTACGAGAAGCAGAAAGGCTATCGCGAGGGAAAGGACTACCCCATACAATCCGGCACGCAATAAGAAACGGCGTTCCGCCCAAAGCAGCCACGGCCATAGTACTCGTGTGGGTTCGCCAGCAGGCCCACGATCGCCATTACCGTTGGCTGCCTCGACTTCTTCCAGGTGATCAATCACCCGCGAGGCATCGTCTTCTAGGGGGTTCACTTGTTTAACTCTGTGTCGTTTTTTTAACGTGACCACCCGTCGCGTTACTACCGAGTCCGTAAATGCGGAAAGAAGACCACTTGGACCTGAGCGGTGAGGTTGGAATGTCCACTCGCAGAGAGAAGCGG
>QHZR01000601.1 GCA_003224755.1 Acidobacteriota bacterium | reverse complement strand
CACCAATGCTTTGCACGGCGGTGTCAAGGGCTTCGACAAAGTTGTGTGGAAGGGAAAGGAAATTCCTCACGGGGTGGAACTCACGTATGTTAGCCCGGACGGAGATCAAGGATTTCCCGGCAAGTTGACGACGGTCGTGCGTTACACGCTCGAAGGAAAAGAACTGAAGATCGATTACTCCGCTACGAGCGACAAAGACACCGTGGTGAATCTCACCAACCATTCGTATTTCAACCTCGCAGGTCAGGGGAACGGAGACATCCTGAAACACGAGGTGAAAATTAACGCCAGCCGGTACACACCCGTAAATGACAACCTGATTCCAACTGGGGAACTGGCGTCAGTTGAAGGAACGCCGTTCGACTTCCGCAAACCCACTGTGGTTGGCGGGCGAATAGATTCCGACAACGACCAACTGAAGAAGGGTCATGGTTACGATCACAATTGGGTGCTCGACAGCGAAGGCAAGAAATTAGCGGAAGCGGCGGAAGTTTACGAACCATCAACTGGGCGCGTGCTGCAGGTTCTGACCGACCAACCCGGTGTGCAGTTTTATACCGGCAATTTTCTGGATGGAAGTATTACCGGGAAAGATGGCAAGGTTTACGGTCATCGTTTCGGGCTGTGCCTGGAGACGCAGCACTTTCCGGATTCGTCGAACCAACCGAAGTTTCCGTCTACCGAGTTGAAGGCTGGGCATCGCTATCACACGGTGACGGTGTTTAAGTTTTCTGCGCGTTGAACTTGCACGAGAGGCGAGTCCTCTGGTGGCATATTTCGTGCATCGTGCTATGGACAGGTTTTCGCAACTTCAAAATGCCCAGTTATTCATTAACCGTGCCCACTAGGTCCCTTGAACTACTGCGTGAAGAGGTTCTCGAAGCCAACCTTGAATTGGTTCGGCGCGGCTTGGTGCTTTATACCTTCGGGAACGCCAGTGGAATTCTGCGCGACGAAGGACTGATCATCATCAAGCCGAGCGGTGTTCCATACGAAAAGATGAAGCCGGAGCACCTGGTCTTGAGCGACCTGGATGGAAAAGTGGTTGAAGGCGATCTCCGCCCTTCGTCCGATCTTCCAACTCACGCGGCCTTGTACAGCGCATTTCCAGAGATTGGCGGCGTGGTACACACGCACTCCGAATACGCCACCGCATGGGCGCAAGCACGGCGCGAAATTCCGTGCTTCGGAACCACTCATGCAGACTATTTTCACGGTGCGGTACCGGTCACGGACCCAATGCCAGAGGCGGACATCAGCGGAGAATATGAAAAGAATACTGGCGCTGCCATTGTGAAAATATTTGCGGGACGCAATCCACTCTCAATTCCGGCGGTGCTGGTTGCGAACCATGGTCCGTTTACGTGGGGCAAAGGCGTGACAGCTGCGGCACACAATGCTGTGGTACTTGAGTCCATCGCGCGTATGGCATATTTCACCGCAACGCTGAATCAGCAAGCGTCACCGATCAGCAGTGCGCTGCATGACCGGCACTATCTGCGCAAGCACGGCAGCAAGGCATATTACGGTCAAGACAAGGACGCGAAATGAATCTACTTCTCGCGATGTTGGTACCCGAACGGCTGGTGCACCTTTCCGCAGTGGATTACGCGATCATTGTTTTCTATTTTGGTCTGGTAATTGCCATCGGCTGGTACTTGAAAGGGCGAGCCAACACTGGCGAAGATTTTTTCATGGCGGGCCGCGAGATGACCGCCTGGGTCGCCGGCTTGAGCTTTCTCTCTGCCAACTTGGGAGCATTGGAGCTGATGGGCTGGGCTGGCTCTGCTTATCAGTACGGCATTCTGGCGACGCACTGGTATTGGATTGGCGCCATTCCAGCCATGTTGTTTCTCGCGCTGGTGATGATGCCGTTCTACTACATTTCCAAGACTCACTCGGTCCCCGGATACCTAAAATTGCGTTTCGGAGAGTCAAGCCGCGCGCTGTCAGCTGTTTCTTTCGCTTTCATGACGGTCTTAATGAGCGGCGTCAACATGTTCGCGATGGCCAAGGTCATGCAAATTGTTTTGGGATGGCCGCTCTCGTTCAGCATATGGGTTTCATCGCTTACCGTGGCGGTTTATGTGACGCTGGGAGGATTACGCTCAGCAATCTTTAATGAAGTGTTGCAGTTCTTTCTGATCTGGGCAGGCGCGCTGCTGATTCCAATCCTCGGATTGTATGAAGCGGGAGGCTGGGGAAATCTGAAGCTACAGATTGCTCATAACTTCTCGGCGCAATACGTTCATTTGTGGTCGGGCCTGAATCACTTTGGCACGAACCCGATGGGAATTCATTGGACGGGCATTGTATTTGGGCTTGGTGCTGTCTTGTCCATGGGGTACTGGACCACGGATTTTCTGGTGGTGCAGCGGATTTTGGCGGCAAAAGACATTCGTAGCGCAGAAATGGCTCCAATTATCGGTGCCGGATTCAAGATGATGGTTCCGTTCATTGTCATCCTGCCAGGTCTGCTGGGACTCGCCGTTCTTCCAGTGAAGCTGGTGCCGGAGCCGATCGCGATTGCGACCGGCGGTCACACCTACAATGACGTATTACCGCTGATGCTGGCACGCTATTGCGGACCGGGCTTGCTTGGCTTGGGAATCACGGCGCTCATCGCCGGCTTCATGTCGGGAATGGCCGGGAACGTGAGCGCGTTCACCACCGTTTGGACATACGACATTTATCGTCCGCTGATCAATCCGCGCGGCAGCGATCATCACTATGTGAACATGGGCCGCTGGACCACGATCATCGGGGTGCTCATCAGCGTGGGCACGGCTTATCTGGTCATGCAGTTCGCCAGCATTATGGATTATGTGCAGGCACTGTTTAGCTTTTTCATCGCTCCGCTATTCGGAACTGTGCTACTCGGAATGTTATGGAAGCGGGCAACGGGCCCAGGCGGATTCTGGGGATTGCTGTGTGGGACGCTGTCCTCGATCAGCATGTGGGGCTGGGTCAAAGCTGATCCCAGCGCGCTACGCTATGTCGCGCTATCCGCAGATGCCAAAGCGCTCGCCCAGGATATGTATCAGGCGCTGTGGTCGTTCATTGTGTGTGTAACAGTGACGGTAGTCGTCAGTCTGTCTACGCAGCCGAAACCCGATGCGGAACTGGCTGGGCTGGTTTATGGCATGACGGAAGTTCCGTCGGTGGGGGATGTTCCGATTTACGAGAAACCCTTATTTTGGGCAGCCATTGTGGTTGTCGTTTTTGTGATCTTGAACATTATCTTCTGGTAGAAGGAGCGCCAAGCATGATCTCAATTTGGTTTTTCATCGGGCTGTCATTGCTGGTGAATGGCGCGCTCATCCTGGCCGCTGGCCTATATCAGCTGGTGAATCCGCCTGAGAATGCGACGGTTGTGCTGTTTAATTTGCACGCCAATGTTTGGTGGGGAGCGATTTTGTTTGTGTTAGGCGCGTTTTATTGTCTGTACTTCCGTCCGAAGCATTCGTAGACAGGCCGACAATTCATATTCAGGGGTCTTATGGCAGCAAAAAAAATGACGATGGGCGTGATTGTGGGGAACCGGGGATTCTTCCCCGATCATCTGGCTAAGAGCGGGCGCGAGGAGATCATTCGCGCGCTTGAATCGGCGGGAATGGAAGCGGTTGTTCTGTCGCCGGAGCAAAGCAAGTATGGCGCCGTCGAGTCGCGGCAGGACACGCGACGTTGCGCAGATTTATTCAAGCAGAACCGCGACCGCATCGATGGAATCATTGTCACGCTGCCGAATTTTGGCGAAGAACGCGCCATTGCCGATACCTTGCGCCTCGCCGATCTGCGCGTTCCGATCTTGATCCAGGCGACGCCCGACGACTCGAAGAAGATGACGATCGCATTTCGCCGCGACAGCTTTTGCGGCAAAATGTCTGCCTGCAACAACCTGCGGCAATACGGCATTCCCTATTCGATAACAACGTTGCACACAGAGGCCCCAGATTCCCCCGAGTTCGTGAAAGATCTGCAATGGTTCGCAGGCGTCTGCCGCGTGGTGAATGGATTTCGCAATCTGCGCGTCGGAGCCATCGGGGCGCGGCCGGCCGCCTTCAATACGGTTCGTTACAGCGAGAAAATTCTCGAAGCTAACGGCATTTCGATTGAAACCCTCGATCTTTCAGAGGTCCTCGGCCGCATTGGCCGCATGCCGGACAACGACGATGCCGCGCAGGCGAAACTCGCTTCCATTAAGAAGTACGTGGAGACGAAGGACGTCCCCGCCGCCCCATTAATGAAGATGGCGAAGCTGGGTGCGGTGATTGATCAGTGGATGGCAGCAACCGAGGTCACGATCAGTGCGGTGCAGTGCTGGACGTCACTCGAAGAAAATTTCGGAGTCGTGCCTTGCACGGTGATGAGCATGATGAGCGAGCAGCTGTTTTCAAGCGCCTGCGAAGTTGATATCGCTGGTGTTCTCGGCATGCATGCGCTGCAATTGGCCTCGGGAACGCCTTCTGCACTACTGGATTGGAACAACAACTACGGCACCGATCCGAACAAAGCAGTATGTTTCCATTGTTCGAACCTGCCCAAACATTTCTTCCGCTCGGTGAAGATGGAATACCAGGAGATCATTGCGGGCACGGTCGGCAAAGACAACACATACGGTACCTGCTACGGCTTGATCAAGCCAGAAAAGATGAGCTTTGCGCGCTTCTCGACCGACGACACCGCGGGGAAAATGCG
>QHZR01000600.1 GCA_003224755.1 Acidobacteriota bacterium | reverse complement strand
GACTTAAGAAATACTTGAGTGCTCGCCGGGAAACTGGCGATGCAGAACTGCTCAAAGTCGGGGAAACCTCAAAATGGCAATCCCGAGCCAAGCCCGGAGAGACACCAGCCGGGAAGGTGTAGAGACTAGACGGGCAGCACCTAAGCTCCGGACATTCCGTGAGGAGGGTGAAGGGATAGTCCAGACCGCAAACCGGATAGGGAGCTCGTGCAGCATCCGGGCGGCGAAAGCCGTAGACGGCAAGAAAATCCGCAGGGCTTAAACGGCCCATGAGGGTTCAACTCCCTCCGCCCGCACCACGTTTTCCTTTGTTAGGGGCACCTCCCAACACTCAATTGCAAGTCCACTTAGCTGCGATGGAAGCGGCTCTAGTGAACAAATGCAGCACACAATCAGCACACATAGCTTCACCGTAACTGGGAACAACTGCAGGTTGTCGCTGTCCGACAGTCGAATAAATGTGCACCGCGGAGAGCAAATCTCTCAACCAGCGGCACAACAAACGTTTCAGACATGACTTCCGGATTGAGCGTCATCCGTCAAACCAAAGCCCTTGACAATGCCATTTGACCTTGTTATTTTACCTACAGGCTAATTAGCCAATGAGTAAAATACGTGCCCGATCATCTCAGCGCTACTTTTGCCGCTCTTTCTGATCCCACCAGACGAGCCATTTTGGCCCGTCTGGCATTGGGGAAGACATCCGTCAAAGAATTGTCGGAGCCCTTCTCCTTGAGCGCGCCTTCCATCACCAAACATCTAAAGGTTCTGGAGCGTGCTGGCTTGATTCGACGCAGCCGGGATGCTCAGCGGCGCCCCTGCCGTCTGGAAGCTGCCCCGTTGCGGGAGGTTGCGGAGTGGGTCGAACGGTACCGCAGCTTCTGGGAGCACAGCCTGAGCCGATTGGACGATTACCTTGCCAGACTAGAAGCCAAGGAGACAAAAAAACATGCTCGTAAGAGGCAACGCTGAAGTCACCGTAACTCTTCCGTCGGACCGCGAGATCGCTTTCACTCGCATCTGCGGACGTCGCCCCGATCTGTTGTTGAAAGCCTGGACGCTGCCTGAGCACCTGCGGCATTGGTGGGGCTGTGATGGATCGAGCCTGACGGTTTGCGACGTCGATCTCCGGGTTGGCGGCGAATGGCACATCGTGATGCGTATGCCGGACGGCAGCGATCATCCGTTTCGCGGCGTTTATCGCGAGATCGTGCCCAACGAACGTCTGGTGTACTCGGAATGTTACGACGTACCTCAGATTGGGAGCCCGGAGTGGCTTACGACGGTGACCCTCGACGACCTCCATGGAAGTACCCGATTGACCCACACGATTCTGCACCGCTCACGCGAGGCACGCGACGGGCATTTGCAGGCGGGCATGGAAGCCGGAAGCATCCAGACATTGCGTCGGCTTGATGAACATACCGCGCAGATGTCCGAAGCAGCATTTCACTAACGCCAGGGGCGACTAGAGGCGGCACTTCTAGAGCATTCATCGAGTGCCGCCGCATTCCTGCGCGTCACATTGCCAGGCATACAGGAGGATCTGATGACGTTCCGACCTTATATTCTCGCGAGCATCGCGGCGATGCTCATGGCAGCATCGCTCTCGGCTCACGCTCAGCCAAACTCGACAGCATTCCGTTCCGGATACGCTCCCGTGAACGGTTTGAGGATGTATTACGAGATTCACGGAACCGGGCAGCCGCTGATCTTAGTGCACGGAGGGTTAGGGTCGAGCGACATGTTCGCACCGATCGTGCCGGAATTATCGAAGGGCCGGCAGGTAATCGAGATGGATTTACAGGCTCACGGTCGTACTGTCGATATTGACCGCCCGCTGAGCTTCGAGGCGATGGCCGACGATATCGCCACACTGATCCGTTATCTGGGATTCGAGAAAGCCGACGTGATGGGCTACTCGGTTGGAGGCCACCCTGAAGTCGTGAGGAAACTGATCATCGTCTCCGCCACATTTCGGCGCGACGGATGGTATCCGGAGATCGTTGTAGGAATGGAGCATCTGGATGAGTCAGTCGCAGAGCAGATGAAGCAAACTCCGATGTATCAGGGCTACCAACGCGTCGCTCCTCACCCCCAAGACTGGCCGGTTCTGTGCAAAAAACTGGGTGTCATGTTCAGGAACAATTATGACTGGACGAGTGAAATGTCGCGCGTCAAGATTCCCGTGCTGCTGGTGTTCGGCGATGCTGACGCAGTTCGTACAGCCCATGCCGTGGAGTGCTTTGAACTGCTGGGCGGAGGCAAGAAGGATGGTGGCTGGGACGGATCCGGTATGTCCCCGGCACGGTTAGCGATTCTTCCAGGTGTGACCCACTACACCATTTTTTCATCGCCGCTTCTCGTCTCCGCGGGGACACTCTTCCTGGATACGCCGGTATCACAAGTCAAATAAACACACGAAAGGAACTCAATCGGCAAAGCACCGGCTATATCACGATGAACGAGGATCTTGCTGCACAGACAAATCTTGGGGGCAAGATCGGAGAATTCTGACACAAGGAGACTGAGTTATGAGAATGAATACTTACGTGAATTTCCGTGGCAAATGCGCCGAGGCCTTCCGCTACTACGAGAGGCATCTCGGAGCAAAGGTTGGCATGATGATGACGCACGCGCAATCGCCCGACCAGAGCCGTGTCGGCTCTGAATGGAAGGACGCGGTGCTGCACGCCCGCATTTCGATTGGCGACACGGAGCTGATGGCGGCAGACATCCCAAACGCTGAACCAATGCGCAGCGCTTACCTGACGCTGAGAATGCATAGCAACATAGAGGCGGAGCGCGTTTTCGCTGCGCTTTCCGACGGGGGACGGGTCTTGATGCCGCTAGAAGAGACTTTCTTTGCCTTCCGCTTTGGCAGCTGCAAGATCAGTTCGGTATCAACTGGATGATTCTGCATGAACGCCCGTTGCCGCCGCAACAGTAGGTGTCCGGTGCGACACCGGCGACAACCGCAATAAGCTTCGGGTACTCACAGCTCGTGGATGGTAGCAAACCTTACCTTACCGGGGATTATGGAAGAGTCGCCCCGTCACTCGTCGCGACGGACTCAAGCTCGACTCGCGAGAGCTGCATCCTCGGCATCGTAATTGAATTGCTGCGGATCGATCGTGGTGGGTGGGTTGCTCTGTTCCCAGGCAATTGTTCGACGTATGGCTTCGTCGATATCCACTAGCTCCGTGTAACGCAAGTCTGCTCGAATGCGTTCCGAGCTCGCAACTATATGCTGCGCGGCATTACCTGGCTGCAACAGATGTGTTGGCGTTTTTTCCCTGGGCAGCACAACAAACTCTCCCGACCAGTGTGCCTGTGTCGCGATCTTCGTCTGCCATG
>QHZR01000070.1 GCA_003224755.1 Acidobacteriota bacterium | reverse complement strand
GGACGAAATTCTTCTCGCACGCGCACAAAAGCTGCGTCCTGCGCACATTGTGATCGCCATCGGCGGCGGCAACCAGGATAAACTAGGCCGCTACTTGAAAGAAAACCTCGACCATCGTCCTGCCATCCATTGCATCGGTGCAGCGCTGGGGTTTCTCACTGGCGACCAGGTTGCAATTCCTGAATGGGCTGATCGAGTCTATCTCGGTTGGCTCGTGCGCTTGCTTGCTCAGCCGCGCATTTTCATTCCCCGTCTTTGGGTGGTTCGTGAGCTGCCATGGATGATGTTGAGATACCGGGACAACCTTCCGCCTCTTCGAAAAACAAAGAGGGAACGATCGGCGCAATCTTCGCCAAACCGCGAAGGAACTGGCGCATGAATTTTCTTGCGCGATCTTCACTCGCGACTTTTCCGAAATCATGACTTCCACTCCCTATCGACCCTCCACGCCGCCCTTTTCCGTTGCCAGATCCAACTGAATCCACTGCGCCGCCCCCTGCCGCACACGAGCGAATCCTGGGTGTTTCGTTCTTTAATGGGACTGCAGGCGACGCCGTCAATCATGCCCGACGCAAAGGCGGCTTGATTGTCATCCCCGCAGCGCCGGCCTTGATCAAGCTGAAATATGATGAAGAATACCGGCTCGCCTTGCAGAGAGCTGATCTGGTGCTCGCAGACAGCGAATTGCTGGCGCTTCTCTGGAGGATCGTTAGCCGTCGCCGCCTCAAGAAGATTTCTGGAATCAGCTATCTGAAATGTTTGCTCGCCGACAGTGAGATTCCGAAAAAGGAGAAACTCTTCCTTGTCGTTTCGTCCGATGCTGCCAAATGCAAAGCGATTGACTGGCTGCGGGAACGCGGTTTTCCGATCGATCCAGACGATTGCCATGTCGCGGGAGCCGCTCCGCACGGGCAAGAGCACGCGCTGCTCTTTGAGATCGAGAAACGCCGTCCTCAACACGTGATCATCGCGCTCGCCGGCACCGGCCAGGAAAAGTTGGGTGTGTACTTGCGAGATTTTTTGCTTTACCGTCCCAGCATTCATTGTGTCGGAGCCGCGTTGGGATTTCTCACGGGCACGGAACACCCAATACCGGATTGGGCGGAACGCTTCCATCTGGGGTGGCTCTCTCGGCTTGTGTCACAACCGCGAATGTTGCTTCCGCGTATCGGCATCGCCTTCGCCCTGGCTGGTATGATTTTTAAATACCGATCCGAGATGCCGCGTTTGAAGACTCGTTGGGCCGATGTCTGAAGAGAAGTAGAAAGTAGAAAGTAGAAAGTAGAAATTAGAAATTAGAAAGCAGAAAGCGATCTATGGAGAAGGATCTGGAGCAACGAACAAAGCGATTTGCACTGGCGGTGCTTGAGTTTGCTTCCAGCCTGCCGCGAAATCGAGCCGCCGACGTTCTGGTGAAACAGTTGCTTCGTTCGGCGACATCCATGGGAGCAAATTACCGAGAAGCGAATCGCGGAGTATCCCGGGCCGATTTTGCTAACAAAATTGGAACTGTCCAAAAAGAAGCCGCCGAAACTCAATACTGGATTGAGTTGTTGATGGAATCGGGTATCGCCAACGCGGAATCCGTCGAAAACTTGCACAAGGAATCGACAGAACTTCTGGCGATTTTCACCTCGATCGGAAAACGTCTGAAAGAGTAGTTTGGACTGTTATTTCCTACTTCTAATTTAGCCTTTCAAATTTCTCCTTTTGATGAACATCCTCGGCCTTAACGCGTATCACGGCGACTCGGCCGCGTGTCTGATTGTTGATGGAAAACTTGTGGCAGCGGCTGAAGAAGAGCGCTTTCGTCGGATCAAACATTGGGCGGGGCTGCCGACAAACGCGATCGACTACTGCTTGCGCGAAGGCGGCCTTTCCTTGGGCGAACTCGAGCACACTGCGATCAATCGCAAACCAGGAGTCAACAACTGGCGCCGGCTCGCTTTTGTGCTCACGCACCGTCCGGATCCGCGGTTAATGTTGCAGAAACTGCGGAACATTCGCAGCGCTTCATCTGCGAATGAGGCATTGGAGAAGGCTTACGGCGTTTCGTTGAAAGCGGAAGTTCATCATGTCGAGCATCATCTGGCGCACCTGGCCTCGGCCTTCCTTGTCTCGGATTTTCAGGAAGCGGCCTGCCTTTCCGTTGATGGTTTCGGGGATTTCGCAAGCACGGCCATTGGATTTGGGCATGGGAACGAAGTCAAGATCGACAATCGCGTTTATTTTCCGCACTCGTTAGGCATTTTTTACTCGGCCATGACTCAGTTCATCGGGTTCCCGCATTTCGGCGACGAATATAAAGTCATGGGGCTCGCGCCGTATGGCCAGCCGAAATATCTTGAAGCGATGCGCGAAATTGTCCGCGTCCAGACTGACGGGACCTTCAAGTTAAATCTGAAGTATTTCCGTCATCACACCGACAATGTTTCTTACAGTTGGAACAATTGCGCACCTGAAGTCGGCACGCTCTACACCGACCAGCTGATCGAGTTACTCGGTCCGGCCCGAAAACCGACCGAACCTCTCGAACAAAAACACAAGGATATCGCTCGCTCCGTTCAAGCGATGTACGAGGAAGCTTTTTTTGCGTTGCTCCACGCACTTTACGCGAGACATCCATTGCCAAATCTCGCGTTGTCGGGTGGCTGCGCGATGAACTCGGTCGCCAACGGTAAAGTATATCTTCGCACCCCCTTCAAAAAAATGTATCTGCCAGCGGCCGCGGGCGACGCCGGCGGTGCGATCGGCGGAGCCACCTACGTCTTATCACAAATTACTAATTCCAAGACTCGTCTCCATTTGGACAGCGCCTACAGTGGACCGGCATTTTCAGATGAGGAAATTGGAAGACTACTTGAATCAAAAAAACAGGAAATCAGAAATGCGGGATGCCAGATTCTTCGGATCGACAATGAAAAGGAGCTTTGTGAGCGAACTGCCACTGCGATTGCAGAGGGGAAAGTCGTTGGCTGGTTTCAAGGACGCATGGAATGGGGACCGCGCGCGCTGGGCAATCGTTCGATTCTCTGCGATCCGCGCCGCCAGAACATGAAGGAAATCCTCAACACCAAGATCAAACGCCGCGAATCGTTCCGGCCATTCGCTCCTTCGATCCTGCGTGAATCGGTCGCGGAATGGTTCGAGCAGGAGGACGACGTCCCATTTATGATGGAGGTCTTCCAAGTCCGCCCCAAGAAGCGCCCGTTGATTCCGGCCGTCGTGCATGTGGACGGCTCCGGTCGTTTGCACACCGTGCATCGCGAGACGAATCCGTTGTTTCATGCGCTGATCTCATCGTTCCGCGCTCTGACTTCTGTCCCGTTGGTTCTCAATACGTCCTTCAACGAAAATGAACCAGTCGTCTGTCGTCCTGAGGAAGCGCTCGATTGCTTTTTGCGCACGAAAATGGACGTCCTTGTCCTCGGGAATTTTTACATCGCGAGGGAAAGCTGATACGATGGAAGTTCGAAGTGTCGAAGCAATTTTTAGCGCTCTGAATGCCGCCGACGTAAAATATCTGGTGGTCGGCGGCCTGGCTGTAAACGCCTACGGCTACGAGCGACTGACGCGCGATGTCGACCTTGTGATTGGTCTCGAGCCAGAAAATATTATTCGCGCGCTTCGCGCATTGCTCGGCCTTGGTTATCGCATGTCAATTCCGGTCACTCCCGAACAATTTGCCGATCCGGGGAATCGCGAGGCGTGGCGAAAGGAAAAAAACATGACAGTGCTCAGGCTTTGGAGTGATTTCCACGGCAGGACGCCAATTGACGTCTTCGTGTACGAGCCCTTTCTCTTTGCGCAGGAATACACAGTGGCAAGATGGGAGAAAGTTGGAGAAGAGCTGAAAACCCCGGTTGTCCGTCGTGAAACGTTGATCGCAATGAAACGTTCAGCGGCTCGGCCGCAGGATCTTGCCGATATTGCCGAGCTTGAGAAAATTGAGAAGCTGAAGCAAAGTGCTTCGAAGTGACCAAAGAGGAACTGTACGCGCATCCTGGATGGGAGTCCTGCACTTTTGAAGGGGCCAGGAATCAAGTTTTGCTACTCGGTCTACAAACCACATTCCGGGAAAAACTGGAATGGCTGGAGGCGGCGGAGACACTCGCGTTGCACTTCGGCGCCAGTGAACGCGAGAGCAACCATGCCGCTCGACTAAATTGAGCGCCAATTTTCGACTTCCATCAGTTGAAGAAGTTGCAGGCCAGCCGTGAAAGACAGGAAAGCCGAAATCACGCCTTCTGAGGAATTTAAGCGCGCCCTTGCGCAGAGCAGAGCCGGAGGATTTCGACGGTCACATCGACTTTTATCGACTAACTCCCGAGCAACGGCTGGAATGGCTCTGCTAGGCGGCGACGTTCGTCTATGAGTTCAGCGAAGCGCATTCTCGCGGGAGTTCCGGAACCGAAAAGTGGAGTTAACAATTCAACCAAGGTAGATTCTGATGGCTGCTTCACCCTGAGGTTATGAAACGTGCTACAACTTTCCCGCGTTGTTCGGCCTAGTTGACTCTTGACGTGGCTTGTTTTTCGGGTCGATAGAAAGTTGGTTTGGGATTAGCAAGCTTAGGCGTAAACGAATTTATGGAACATGAATTGGTCATCGAAGCCGGTCGGACGGAAGGCCAGTATTGGCGCGACCTGGCTCAGCATGGTCGCCATGGCCCTGCTTCTTGCCAGCGGCATCTGGTATTTTCGCCGCATTGAACGAATCTTTGCAGGCGTGATTTAGACTACAAAGTGAAAAGGCTAAAGTAGAAAAAACGGCGAAGAGCGAGCTATCTTCGCCATCATCGTGAAAAGCTAAAAAACTCCAGCCTCCTTCCTAATTTTAACTGTCTCCTTTAATTTTCTACGTTTTACTTCCTACTTTCCAATTTCTCCTTGTAATGATCGCCATCATTGGCCTCGGCTACGTGGGCCTGCCGTTATCCCTCCAGTTCGCGCACAGCGGCGCCACTGTTCTCGGGCTCGACGTTGATTCGGACAAGGTGAAGGCAATCAACACCGCACGCACGTACATCAAACACGTCCCCGATTCGGCCATCGCTGAGGCAGTTCGCAGTGGAAAATTTTCTGCGTCCGCCGATTTCAGCCGGGTGCGGGAAGCGCAAGCTGTAATTATTTGTGTACCGACGCCGCTGACCAAAACGCGTGAGCCGGACCTCTCCTTTGTGCTTGGCACCGCGGGCAACATTGCGCCCCATCTCCAGCGAGGCACACTGGTTGTTCTTGAATCAACCACGTATCCCGGCACGACAGATGGCGAGCTCCGGGCCGTCCTAGAGGAGGGTTCCGGCATGAAAGCAGGCGAACACTTCCATCTGGCTTTCTCGCCAGAACGGGAAGACCCGGGAAATCCAGACAGCAAAGTTGCAAAAATCCCGAAGGTCATCGGAGGGTATACGCCTGCATGCCTGGATAAAGCAATCGCGCTTTATTCATGCGCGGTCGGGAAAGTGATCCCGGTCTCGTCCTGCAAGGTCGCCGAAGCGACCAAGCTACTCGAAAACATTTTTCGGAGCGTGAACATTGCACTCGTGAACGAGTTAAAAGTCATCTATGCCGCCATGGGCATCGACATCTGGGAAGTGATCGCGGCGGCAAAGACAAAGCCGTTCGGCTTCATGCCATTTTACCCGGGACCTGGGTTGGGCGGGCACTGCATCCCGATCGATCCTTTTTATCTAGCGTGGAAAGCGCGGCATTTTGGAAAGCACACACGCTTTATCGAGCTTGCCGGCGAAATCAACACTGCCATGCCCGATTACGTCGTGCAGCGACTCACCGAAGCACTAAGCTCCCAACGAAAACCTCTCAACGGTTCCAAAGTCCTGCTCGTCGGTCTCGCCTATAAAGCCGACGTCGACGACGTCCGCGAGTCGCCTACATTCGTCTTTTTGGACAAACTCACGGTCGTGGGCGCCGAAGTCGCCTACTACGATCCGTATGTTCCGGTGATCGGTCCCACTCGCGAACACTCAAATTGGCAAGGTCACAGTTCGATCGAATGGAACGAACAGACCATCCGCAGCTTCGATGCTGCCGTGGTCGTCACCGCGCACAAGGCAATTGATTACAAGCAGCTCGCGACCTGGTCCCATTGCATTGTCGATACGAGAAACGTCTTCGGAAAAGAAGAGTTCGCTGGTTTACGCGATCGAATCTGGGCCGCGTGAAACCGGAGCCGAACGTGCGAGAGTGGGAATGCAATGCCCTTCGCTCCACGCGGTCGGCCCGTAGCAACTTCCTATCCGCAACCTTGAACAAGGTGAGATTCAAAGCCTTGGCATTCTTCTGCATCGGTTCTCTGGCTCTGGCCGCACCCAATCCAGAGGCCCATGACGCCGGGAATTCTTCCATCAACACGCCGCAAATGTTCGGAGCCATCGGTGACGGCGCACGGCATCCCATCTCGAAAACGGATCTCGACGCGCATGCCGGAAAATGGGTCGGAACTTATGTGGTAGGCGACGAGTGGGACTACGTCGGTATTCAGGAAGCGATCTACGCAGCCTTTTACAATGGAACTTTGACGCCAAACGGTTCTAACCAGAAGCTCAACAAACCATTACACATACCGCGTGGATATTATCTGGTAAACAAAACTCCGACCGTTGTAGCACTGCAGGGAGGTTACATTTATGGTGACGGCCGAGAAACTACTACGATAGCTTCTACGTTTGCCGGGTCAGCCTTTCGTACCAATGGCTGCTGGTACTCGCAGTTTACCGGAATCCAGTTTGCTTGCACGGTGGCTACGACTGTCGAAGCCGCTTTCGAACTGGACGGCAACTACAACGGCAGCACAACGCAAGGCGTTCAGGCTAATACGTTCAAAGATTGTCTTTTCCACGGCGGGTACGCGGCGAACAAGTGTTTTTCACTCGTCCGACAAGGCGGGAACGGCGCGCAAGGCTCTGAAAATTTGTTCTTGAATTGCCATTTTACGGGTGCAGCGCCCAAGGGTTACGGCTTTTGGTGCTCTGGCGGTAACGCCGTTCAGAATACTATTCTCGGTGGCAACGTTCAGGATTGCACTCATGGAATATATATCCTGGTCGGATCAGTGAACGTGGATTCTGTAGGATTCCAGAACGG
The DNA here is from genome assembly GCA_003224755.1 of Acidobacteriota bacterium. Lineage (GTDB taxonomy): Bacteria > Acidobacteriota > Terriglobia > Terriglobales > Acidobacteriaceae > Gp1-AA145. The sequence goes on along the minus strand of QHZR01000070.1, from coordinate 755 downwards.
TTTCGTATCGCAAGTCGATTGGGGCGGATACGACGTAGAAATTTGGAACTCTTCAGATGATCATTCCTCGGTTCGTAACTGCCGCACCGAATCAGCCAAAATGCTCTACGTTGGCAACAATCACTATGTGGTGTTTGAGAACAACAACATGCTTGGTGGTGCGCCATATTATTGGCAGCCAACCCATGCTTACACTCACGGCCAGGTTATTTATGCACCTACTGGCGCTGGTCATTACTTTATTTGTATCATAGGGGGAACCACCGGATCAAGTGAGCCGACTTGGAACTACTATAGCGAGAACTACACCAAGGGAACTACCACCGCTGGAAACAAAGTATTAACCGCAGGAACAGGCAACGATTTTAACTCAGGGATGTGGGTAGCGGGCAATGCAATCGAGGTCGTGGGAGCCGGTGCCAGCGGGGGTAATCTTTACACCACCATTTCGAGTCATACGGATTCCACGCACGTTGTTATGGCGACTAACGCCTCGACCGCTGTGACGGATGCGCGGTGTTTGGCTAGTGCGGGAACGGCGGACGGCACGGTGAAATGGATCGACTTTCGTTACTACGAAGTTTACGCCCCTCTTGCTGTCGGCTTCTTCAATGGCAACACGTTCAAGTTCGGATATGTCAATATAGGCCCCGGAGGAGCCGTAGTTAATAACACATTTGCAAGGGGGGATGGCGATGGGTTTGATCCTTCGGCGCCAGAGATATGTTTTGGTAATGTGGTGACTCTCAACGGTG
>QHZR01000602.1 GCA_003224755.1 Acidobacteriota bacterium | reverse complement strand
AAATTCCACACCCATACCTGAACCCGGGTGCATGACGCGAACGATCCCTTCGATCTGCAGCTCGAGCTGGCGTACTCTCATCATTAATTGAAGTCGGGTGCGCACCGGAAAAGGTGACTCAGTCTGGAGATAGCAAGCGCCGAGGCTCAGGTCGGTAAGCTTGCAGGTTACGGGAGGCTCCTCGGCATCATTGCCCATAAGCTGCCGACCAATCCAGAGCTTCAAGTTTTCGCTGCCAATTCGGCGCGGCATTCGATTTGCGAAGCATCTTGTGGCAATGCAAACCGAACTTGAAACGAAGGCGGTAATTTGGAGCTTCCGGTTTTGACGGCCATTCCGTTCTCGGCCAGATCAACAGTCACACGGTGCAAACTTCCCGAACCGCCACCGACAACGATTTCCACCTGAAGTTCAACCGGAACGCGGGCATGACGGCGGCGTTCGCGCTTCATGAGCGCACGAACCGAACGAAAGCTGGCCTTGGTACGCTCCAGCGAGATCGGCTTGAACAAAACGAAATGGGCTCCCAGCTCGAAAGCGCCTCTTAGAGCAGACTGGCTGTCGATTATCGCGACGGCGATGGCACGCTTGTTGGCTGGAGCGGAACGAGTCCCCTTGAGAACGCGAGACGCGACATCGGGAGTCGTACAGTCGATGATGACGGCCTCAAAACGCTGTCGGGTGAGTTTTTGAACAGCTGCATCGGCGTCCTGGCAGTGTTCCACGCCGATTTCCAGCTCGCTTAGAACTCGGCGCAGTACTCGCACGACCTTATCGTCGCCGCACAAAAGGAGCGCTTGAAGGCCAGACTCCATTAGAACCTTTCCAGTCCACGTAGAACCGCAGATAGGACGAATCTAGCAGTTAAGCTACTTTGCTTCAAAGACTTGGCGCGCGCGTTGGTTACTTACGTAACCTAAGGCCTGAAATTGCCAAACGTGGAACTAAGTCCAATAGTGTCATTCGTTTATGGCTTTAGGCCCAGGATCGTTATTGACTTTAGGCGTGCCTGAAGTAAAATCATGCGGTTCCGATTGACTTTTAGCTTCTGTGGGCCCTGGCAGTTCTCTCTTAATTCTGTGTAAGTGCTTTGGAATCGGAATCCTTAGCCAAGTCGTCGGAATCTAAACCTGTAACAATAGGAAATAGGCGAGGCATACTTTTCATGGCAAAACGACGTGGCAATCCTAATTGGGGCAAGCCTGAGCCGATCGGCCCGATTGTCCCCACAGTGACAGAGTTTGAGCAAGTGGTAAAGGAATATAAGCTCACTCCCGACCAGTATCTGCGGTCCACCCGGCTGCGGGAATGGGCGCGCCGGAACAAGAATTCCAAGTACATCCCTGAACCATTGCTTGAGGCTTGGGGATTTGAGATCGAGTCCACGCTGTAAGGCAAACCAGAATTTGTGATGAAAGCCGCCGAGAGGCGGCCTTTTTAGTTTCGTAAAAAGCTTTTAACCGCAGAGAACGCTGAGCAAACGCAGGGTGCGCAGAGAAACCGATCCTTGGGTCTGGTTGTTCTCTGCGGGCTCTGCGCTATCTCTGCGAACTCGGCGGTTAAAGACTTTTTACGTAGTAAGCCAAACGCGGTCAATCCAAGTCAAAATCGCGGATAGGTCTGCCAGTGTCGGGTGTTTCCTTGGCTTTGCGCAACGCTTCCTGAAATTTCTTTTCTAGCAAATCGGAGGCATGCTTTTGCGCCTCGACCGACTGGCGAAAAATAGAATCTCGCCGGTTGTCCTGCTCTTTCATTGCGCGGGCGGCTTCCTCCATGTCGTTGAACATTTTCGGCTTGACGGGGGCGACATGGGAAATGACTGCCTGGACATCGGGATCCACTTTGAGCACTGCGCTGCAGCACGGGCAAGTCAGATCGAAGGCAGTCTTCTTTTGCTTCGTTGGGGGCATCTCCGAAAATGATACCTCAAAACCCCGGTTCATTCAGCGGGGCTCCAGCCGTATCGGCAATACGTGGAACAGGAACAGCAGCTCCCATCCGAGCATGAGGAGAGCCACTACTGCAGTGGTGATAGCGAGCATTTCGCCAAATGTCATGCGGCTGCGCCCGGGCTCGAACCGGCGTGCAACCAGCCCAAGAATATTGAGTGTGGCAAAGCCAAACACAGCTCCCCACAAAAGGTCGTACATCCGGCTGCCGGCCAGCACCACCTGGGCCATCAGGATGAATGTTTCCATTCGAAGAGTGCGCGCGTTGGACACCGCGCACCCCACGATACACTGAAAACATGTCCCTTAAGGCCGTCTTTTTTGACGTTGGAAATAC
>QHZR01000172.1 GCA_003224755.1 Acidobacteriota bacterium | reverse complement strand
GCCCACTTCTACGAGTTGTCATCCCGAACTCGGCCGCTGAAAGCGGCCGGGACAGGGACCTTACGGTGAGTGTGGCTCATCGCGAACGCGAATGGGATGATTACCGCATTGTGCACGACTTAGCATGCTGCACCAGCTCTGCAGAGTGACGTAGGATCTCTCTCCTGCCCTCCTTCGGCGGCCGGGTTCGAGATGACAATCAAGAAAACAATGTGCTGCTAAGTCTGCAGTTGAATGAGGCTAGAGGAGCGATAATGAAATTTCGGCGTTGGTACTGTTCTCTGCTTGCGGTATTGGCTCTTTCCGGATTTGCTTGCGCAGATTCGAAAATCGTCGTGTTCCACGAACCCGGCTTCCCAACCGCTGATTCTGCGCCCATTCCCGATTCCCTGCTGCGAGCGGTCTTACCCAATGCGCAATTCGTGTCCGCCGCCGATCTGAAAGCTCAATTAAGCTCCGCGCAGCTTCTAGTCCTTCCTTACGGATCTGCCTTCCCCGAAGATGACTGGGCGGAGATTCGAGGATTTCTTCAGCGGGGCGGCAATCTCCTCGTACTCGGGGGACGCCCATTCAGCCGCGCAGCATATCGCAACGGCACAATCTGGAAGCTGCGCGATTACAGCGTGCGTTACACCCAACCGCTGATGATTGATCAATATCAGGACACGCCCGGCTCTGATGGTTTGAAATTCGAATCGAATCCCAACATTCCGCTCGCCATTCCGCAGTTCTCATGGAAGCAGGGCTTCAGCCCAATCATTCACCTGAGCGCGGTCGATCTCTACAATCGTGGCGGCTCGGCGGGTTCGCTTGATTCGAATCTCGATCCGCTGGCATGGGGATTGTCGAGCGACGGCAGGCGAATATCGGCACCGGTGATTCAGATAGATCATTACAGGAATGGTTTCGATGGAGGCAGATGGATTTTTGTAGATGCGGATCTGTCGGCGGACTTTTCCGGCAGTACAACCGCCGGCGAGATCGTTTCAAAGCTTGCTGACCAAGCGTTGCAAGGCGCGGAAGAGTTCACCGTAAGGCCAGCGCTGCCCCTTTATTTGCCGGGTGAGCCGATTGAACTTGCAGTTCAATGGCACTCGGCGACCCATAGTCGCGCGGATGTGTTGGTCGCGATCGGAACTGAAGCTGAAGGCGAGGCGTTTGTCTTTCAAACCGCGTTAACTCCACTCCCGCTGTCACAGCCGCTGATCTATCCAGCACCGAAAGAGAAAGGGTTGCACATCGTCTATGCTTATCTCGAAATCGACGGAAAACGCCGGAGGACTTATCGCTCGGCGTTCTGGATTCGCGACTTCGACTACCTACGCTCCGGCCCCAGCTTGGCATCAACAAAGATTACTTCGAGCTCGACGGCAAGCCGCTCGCCGTAATCGGCACAACGTACATGTCGAGTGAAGTGCAACGGCTCTATTTCGATCATCCGAATGTTGCCGTTTGGGACAGGGACCTGCGCCAGATTCACGATGCCGGGCTGAACATGATCCGCACCGGATGGTGGACCGGCTGGGACAAATTCTGTGACGAGAATGGTGTTCCCTACGAGCGCACATTGCGCACGATCGAAGCGTACCTGATGACAGCGCGCAAGTACGGTCTGCCGGTACAATTCAACTTCTTCGCGTTCTTGCCCGAGGTTTTGGGAGGAGTGAATCCTTATCTCGATCCCGAAGCCGTGCGCAAGCAGAAGACGCTAATTTCCACGGTGGCGGCACGCTTTCACGATGTCCCGTTCCTTGCCTATGACCTCATCAATGAGCCGAGTTTTTCAAAGCGATTGTGGACGATGCGTCCGAGCGGCGACTGGATCGAGACGCAAAAATGGAATGAGTGGCTGAATAAGCATTATCCGAATCGCGCCGATCTCGCCGCCGCGTGGAATGTGCCGATCACCTCTATTCAAGGCACAATTCCCTTGCCCGAGGACATAGATTTCTCGCCTCGTGGCATGTACAACGGGCACAACTCGCTACGGATTTATGACTACGAAATGTTCGCCCAGGAGAGTTTCGCTAATTGGGTGCGCACCATGCGCGAAGGCATTCGCGAAACCGGATCGAATCAGCTCGTCACCATTGGCCAGGACGAAGGCGGATTCCAGGACCGCCCCTCGCCTGCGTTCTTTGGCGAGCACGTGGACTTCACGACGAACCACTCTTGGTGGCAGAACGATTCCATCCTTTGGGATTCGCTTGTCGCCAAGCAGCCCGGCAAAGCCATGCTCATCCAGGAAACCGGGTTGCAGCGCGAATTAAACCTCGACGAGACATCGCGCCGCACTCCCGAGAACGAAGCCGCGCTCTTTGAACGCAAAGTCGCGATGTCGTTTGTGCAAGGCTCTGGTGCAATCGAATGGCTTTGGAACACGAACTCGTACATGACCGAAGGCAACGAGACTCCAATCGGCGCTCTTCGTGCCGACGGGACCGAAAAACCGGAAGCAACGGTTATGCGCGACTTCGCCAAGTTCGCGGCAGCATTGAGTCCGCATCTGCGAAATCCGCAGCCCCCGCAAGTGGCGGTGATCGCATCGCAGGCAGCGCAATACTCCGCAATTGGCGATCTCCAAATCGAAGCGCAGCGCAAAGCCGTGCGGGCGCTGGCATACTACGATCACATCACGCCTTACATCGTTTACGAGAATCAGATCGAAAAGATGGGCTCGCCGAAGTTGGCGATCCTGCCCTCGGCGCAAACATTAACGGAAAAAGCGTGGCAGGAGCTGCTCAAGTATGTGGAGAATGGCGGCAGCCTGCTGATCACAGGGCCGGTTGATCGCGATGAGCACTGGCAACGTGCTAATCGCACAGCCGAGTTGCTTCCAGGATCCAAAATCGAGCCACTTACATTCCATAACACTCTTGAGACCCTCGAACTCACTGCGCAACACGTCATTCACCTTTCTTTTGAGCAGCAATCACAAACCTGGCTTGAAACCGCAGTGCCTCCTCACAGCTTCAGCTATGAAGAGTTGAGACTGGGCAAGGGGCGTATTTTCTGGTGTGCGTATCCGATCGAGCTTGCGAGCGGCGAGGAGGGGCCGGCTCAGCTTTACTCGCATGTAGCAGCGCGTCTCGAAATAGAACCGCAGTTCGAAGCACCTCGCATGTTTTCAGGAACTCTAGCCTACCCCATTCAGTTTGAGGATTCTGTCCTTTACGTATTCGTTTCCGACAACGCACAGGATGAGAAAATTGACTTTCGCGACAACGCCACCGGCGCAAATCTGATGCTTGACCTTCCCGCTGGAGGGGCGGCGTTGGTGTTGTTAGGGAAAAAGGAAAAGAATGTTATCGATTCATATTCAACCGCTCAGCTGCTCCAATCCATACCGTTGCGCAAGAAGAGATTCAAAAGTCTCGTTCGAATTAGTCCGATGTGACGAGTCCGCGGACCGAACACTCAAGCAACACCATTCTGCTGGGGTGGGAGACGGGAATCTAATCTTCCACCAAACGTAAAACAGTGGGAGACGGGAATCTAATCTTCCACCAAACGTAAAACAAAGGACTTAGCCGCGCGCGGAAAGCAATCTTGGTCCTTGTAAGTACATGAAAACCAGCGAAACGGATTTGTATGGATTTGCAAACATCTGAATTGGCCCGGAGCACGGGTGGTTTTTTCCAACCCAATTTTCTGCACATATCCTGCCACGTACTGATTCGATTCTCCCGTCGCGTCAATGACCCGGGGGCGGCAGGCAAAACCGCCGGAATTTCTGGATCCAATATTCTGGCTCCAAACGTGAGCGGACAGTCCGGAACGGAATTTCATGTAGGATTCAGGGCAGGTTAATCAAGTCTCAATACTTTAAGGTCTAAGCAATGCGCATCCTGGTCGTAGAGGACGAGGAGAAGGTCCTTCGCTTCGTGTCTCGCGGCCTGAGTGCCGAGCGCTTTGCGGTCGATACAGCGCGTGATGGGAAGAGTGGTTTGGAGCTTGCCCAAAACTACCAGTATGACCTTCTCATTTTGGACTTGATGCTTCCCGGCCTCACGGGCGCGGAGGTATTGCGTCGAATCCGCAAAAGCAATTCTCAAGTCCCCGTTCTTATCTTGACGGCGCGAGACTCGCTCGGGGATAAGGTCGAGCAGTTCGAGGCTGGCGCCGACGACTATTTAACGAAGCCTTTCGCTTTCGCCGAGTTGCTGGTGCGGGTCAAGGCCCTGCTGCGCCGCGGACCAGTCACCAGAGCAAGCGTACTCCGAATTACAGATTTGGAACTCGACCGGCTGGCTCAACAAGTGAAGAAGGCTGGGAAACGGATTGAGCTGACTTCGAAAGAATACGGCGTTCTTGAATACCTCATGGCCAACGCTGGTCGGGTCCTCTCACGCACAATGATTCTCGAACACGTATGGGACCAGAGCTTCGATGGCGCTACGAACATTGTTGACGTGTATGTGCGTCATCTGCGCGCGAAAGTCGATGACCAGCACGAGCCTCGGCTGATTCGCACGATTCGTGGACTCGGCTACGTGATTTCTGAAAATGAGGTAGAGACGTGATTGCCCGCTCCATTCGTTTTTGGATGGCGCTTTTTGGTATGCCGCCCTGCTGGCAGGCGCGCTGGCCTTGTTCGGGCCAGCCTCCTACCCTTGGATTGGAAGCATTCTGTATTGCCAAGGGTTTCGCCTCAATATAGCGTGTGAACGCTACAGGCAAGCGTAGCTACACTGCCCTCGGCAGCCAAAAATGGGCGCTGAAGGCAGTGTTCTTCTTGATGCGCCAAGGGGGCCCGGCTCTGACCCTCGAATGCGATGCGTGGGAAACGCGGCGCGATTTTAACACACGCACGCTGCTACTTTTTCACCAAGAATGGGCGAGCAGACCGCGGTGAAACTTCCTGTCCGTTTCGCACCTGCTCTTGGGCTTTGCGTAGCCCCATCCCGAAGGATGAGGCCCCGTTCACTTCTGCGAGGTTGAGTAAGCACCCCGAGGTTCAACCGGCCCCCGCCCCCGCATCGATAAAGCCATTGCCTCAGGCTGTTTGCGCGATGCTCCAGTGGTGAGTGCTAATCGACCTCGCCGTCGGTGTCGTGGCCATTCCGCGATAACACTAGTCGCTCCCGCGATACAACCGTAGTACCACGGCCAGCATCTTGGGGACGCGCATTGTACTTGCACCTGCTCGCAGGTTATCTGCGTTTGGTTCCGCGGAACTGGCTTTCTTAACGCTTAATACGCTGGTTTATTTCATTTCCCTGGGAACGAACTGGTTTTGAACCTGTTCCACATCCACTTGGGCGTGGCTAAAGGTAGGCTTCGCCGTCGAGCGACAGCACAAGGAGAAAGCGATGAAAAAGCTGCTGATGTTGTTCGTCCGGGGAGCCATGTTGCTGCTTAGCGTGGCGCCTGTCGCCGCACAGAACAGCGTGGATGTACTGAATAATGGGCCACAACCGGCGAACACGACCGGTTGCGCCGTGAACCCAAATTGTATCCCGGCGACGTGGTCCACGACCTCGAACGGGGGCGCAGACATTGCCACGGCGATTTCCGCAAACTTCGTCTTCGACTCCCATGGCGGAGCTTTGCCTACCGATTTTCCAACCGCAACGAGCGGCCAAATCTGCCTGGCCGATACCCGTGATCTGACCGGGACGACGCTTTTCGGCCAAATAGCCGCGAACTGTCAGACCGCCGGAGGCGTCGCTCTCTTGCTTATACGGGACAGTGCAGTCAACGCCCCATCAGCGATCCCGGTATTTACCATATCCACCGCCAATGGAGACTTTCTGCGCAATAGTGTCGGGTTCAACGCGACGACCGGCGTTTCCAATTTCCCGATTCGAATCAATGTGGCTAAGGCTACTCCCCCCAGCAACCCCACCGGTCAGCACAACTGCCCGAATGGCCAGGCCGTCCCCGCATTCGTTGGTGCGGGAACCGCCAAATATATCCCCAATGAGAGTCTATGTCTGCCCGCAGGGGCAGGCCAGGCGGTCGAGCCCAGCATGACAGTGGACCCGCAGGGCACGATCTACGTTGAGTCCATTCGCGGAGTTCCCGGCGGACTCGACCTATGGCGTTGGAATAAAGCTGCAGATGGTGCACCTAATGCGAACGGAACTCTGCCGTTTAAGTACGAAGGTCAGCCCGATTGCGGCATCGTCGTAACCACTTTCTGCACCACGAGCGGGTTGGCGCCGGGCGGAGGCGATGGCGACGTCGCCGTGAACAGTGCGGACCCATTCAACCTAAATATTCCAAATCTAGCCGTGGTCAGCCTGGCAGCAGCAGAAGTTACGGGCAGCCACTCGACTGACCGCGCAGATACTTTCAGTACTCCGGATCCGGTCACCGCCGGGGTTCCCTTCGACGATCGCATGTGGATAGATGCCTTAGACGATCCGAATCACGTCTACATGGAATACCACGATTTTGGGACCACCTCCCAAATTTTCGTGCAACGCTCGAATGACGGAGGCCAGACCTATACCAACGGACTAGGGACCGTGGTGGACGCTGCGACAGAGCCGAGCGTCGGTCCTCCTACCGGCAATATCGCCGGCCAGATCAAGGTGGACCGGAGCAGTTGCACAAGTCACGGGAACCTCTACCAGGTATTTGTGGGCCCCGACAATCCCACCGACAACGCGAATAACAGTAGCAGCTTTATGAATGCCGCCTACGTGGGCGTGGCCTCCGGCGTGAGTCTCACGAGTCCCACGCTATCGTTCACTGACTATAAGATCTTCAGTTGCGGGGCGGGTTCGACCTGTCCCTCTGGCGCCGGGCTCGGCAATCTGTTCCCCGCGCTTGCGGTAGATAAGTTTGGTTACCTGTACGCCGTCTGGTCGGACAACACTAACATCTACTACTCGTTCTCGATGTCTCAGGGGACCAGTTGGTCTCCGGCCATCAAGGTGACTCAGAACACGCCGCAAGCGGGAAAGTCGAACGTGTTTCCCTGGATCGCGGCCGATGCCAATGGCCACGTAGCCATCGCGTGGTATGGCGCCGATCAAGCTGGCAATTCGAACACCGTACCATTGACCACAAACTGGAACGTCTACGTTGCAGAAACCGTCAACGGCCATGCGGTCACGCCGGTGTTCACGCTGAGCCGAGCCACCGACCACGTCAACCACACGGGGCAGATATCAACCGGCGGCCTACTTGGCAGCTCCGACCGCAGTCTTGCCGACTTTTTCCAGATCGCAATTGACCCGACGACGCACCTCATCAACATTGCCTACGCGGATAATCATGCGGGTACTTCTGTCACGTACTTCACGCGGCAGAAGAAAGCGGCCCCAGGCATTTCCACCAAGGGCAAATGTGCAGGCAGCAGTCACTAAGCAGGCAAGAAAGGGCGCCAAGCACGGCGGCAGCGCCCATTTCGACTTCGCTTCTTACCCAGAGTGTCGTTCCTGCACCACGTCCGCAGACCGATTCATCCGACAATTGGGGATTTGAGAGCATGGAGTGAAGCCACTCGCGCAACCAAACTTCTGGATAGCTTCAAAATACCTGCAGGTCGGCGGCGGCTTCGGCCACATCTTTCCGGGGACTTTCCTGAATAACACTACACCGGGCGAGTTTTCCCTACGCGTCCACGACCTTTGCTTTCTGATACGGGATGCCACGTCAAATTAGGAACCCAGCGGGGCAGCGTTCGAGATCGTGGCGCTCGCAAGACCGGGAGACTCCTTGAGAGCAGATTTGGGACAAATCATGCGAAACGCGGCACTTCAAACTGCCCCCGATAACGCAACGGGTGCACGAACTAGAGGCAGAGTATGCCTGGTCGGTGCGGGGCCTGGAGATTCGGAGTTGCTCGCGCTTCAACCTGTCTATCGGCAGCCGCCGCAGACCAAGACTGGGACCGAGAACAGACTTTAAATGAAGTGTCGTTCGCTTGCCCAATTGCTGCATCGAAGCCAAAGCACAAAAGACCTAGCAACCTGAATTTGATCGGTATCGACCGAATAGCAAACCGCCCAATTGGCAAACCGAGCTTACAATGCTGACAATGCATTGACTCTCAACTTG
>QHZR01000171.1 GCA_003224755.1 Acidobacteriota bacterium | reverse complement strand
AAACGATTGGACGCTTAATCACTACGTGTTCAGAGAACCGACTGGACAGGTCCACTGTGTCAGGATCGCGGTAGGATGCCATGTTGCGGAGTGAACAAAAAGTCATCAAACGTGCACCCGCGGACAAACTGCAACAGATCCATGCTTACCTCCCGGCACCGAGCTTAGGATGCAGAGCACTAAGAGCCGGATTACGGCGATATTCTAGCCGTGAACTAAATCTACTGTCTCGAACATTGAAGACCCCTATATCGCGGAAAACCCTGTGAGCTCTGCGGTAATCGAATGAAGCAACGAAAGGAGGAGCGTCTATGGCAAAGACATTTCTGCTCGCTATAAGCCTCCTGGTCTCAGCGGCTTGGCTGCAGGCTCAAAGCCAATATCCACAGACTGGGTCAAGTCAAACGGGAGCTTCTGCTTCGGGCCAGACGGCAGTCCAAGGCTGCCTGCAGGGCTCGGATGGGAAGTACACGCTAACCGACAAGAACGGAACCACCTACCAGCTTCAGGGCGACACCTCGAAGCTTAGCGCACACGTGGGACACGAGGTACAGATCACTGGATCCACGACGTCGGCGTCAAGTGCGACAAGTCCTACAACGGGCACGCCAACAAGTGCGACACGACAACCCACGCTGACGGTGCAGAACATGAAGCACATCTCGAAGACGTGCAAATCCGGCAGCACCAAGTGAATTACAAACGCCCTTCGATGTAAACAACAGCTCAAAGTTTCGGAGGGCGCCTTTTGTCCACGGATATGGCGGGTGAGACTACGCTCGCATTCGCAATCATGACGCACTCGCAAGACCGACTCTGAACCTGATCATTCTCACCATCGCCTGAACCCAATCTCAGCAAAGTTCTTAGCCCCGGAGCCTCGCGAGCGCCGTTCTGGCTGCGTAAAAGCCGCACATCCCATGCACGCCACCTCCTGGCGGAGTGGACGCTGAGCAGATGTAGATGTCTGGCGCTGAAGTGGCGTAGTGCCGCCATGTGGGTCGAAAGAGAAACTGACGAATGTCCATTGCGCCACCGCCGATATCGCCTCCGACTAGGTTCGAGTCCATGGATTCCAAATCGGTAGGGGAAAATACGCGGCGCGCGAGGACGCAGGCGCGGAACCCGGGAGCGAAGCGCTCAATTTGGGCTTCCAACTTGCCTTGCATGTCGACCATCGATCCGTTTGGAACGTGGCAGTAAGCCCAGGCAGTGTGTTTGCCTTCCAGTGCCCGCGAGGAATCGAACAAGCTGGGTTGCGCCAATAACACAAATGGTCGCTCAGCATGCCTTCCATCTCGCATCGCCTGCTCGGACGCGGCGATCTCCTCGAAACTACCGCCTAGATGTACTGTTGCGGCTCGCAGACACTCGGAAGCCTTCCACGGAATCGGGTGGTTCAAAGCGTAATCAACCTTGAATACGCCGGGCCCATATCTATAGCCTGCCAGTTGACGTTGGTAGGTCTTCGACAACCGTCCTTCAGCAATCTTGAGAAGTTGTCGCGGGGTTACGTCACAGACAATCAGATCATAGTTAGATAATGTCGCGAGAGATTCAACCCGCGATGACGTCCTCAGCTTGCTTTCGAACGTCGCGAGATATCTGCACAGCGCGCTAGTCAGCGACTGAGAACCGCCGCGGGGGATCGGCCATCCAACCGCATGCGCAGGTATGGCCATCAACATGCCCATTGCCCCGCTCAACGGCTCGTCAAGACTTAGAAATGAATGGGCTGCCAGTCCGGCAAATAGCGCTCGGGTCCGCTCGCTGCGGAAACGGTGGGCAATGGTTCTCGCCGGCAGCAGCGCAGTCATACCGAGGCGCGCCATCAGCAAGGGATGTCTCGGAAAATTTAGGACCGGACGCAGCACCTCCTGAGCGAAATCGGCCCATCGCTCAACAAAAGGTCGCATGAGCTTGATCCAAGCATCTCCGTCTGCGCCAAACACACCCTTCGCATCGCCAAGATCGCGTTCGAGCACGATAGCGGTGCCGTCATCAAGAGGATGCGCCAGCGGCGCTGGGGAATGAATCCATTCCAACCCGTGCTCACCCAGGGGAAGCGATGAAAAGAATGGCGAACCAACGCCCAGCGGATACACCGCCGATCCAAAATCGTGCAGGAACCCGGGCAAGGTCAATTCGAGAGTGCGTACGGCACCTCCAGGAATGGCCTCCGCCTCAAAAACGTCTACATGCATTCCTGCCTGGGCCAGAACGATAGCAGCCGCTAATCCGTTCGGACCCGAACCGATTACACACGCACTACGGCTCATCGTAAGGCAGCCTTGATCCACCAATCGTTCGATGCCCGGATCACGTGTCATTGGCGTGGCTGCACCGTTGGCCACTCAATGACTTTGATTTGTCCGTCAGATTCTCGCTCCAGCGTTGGCGCATACAGACCTAACAATTGCCGGCGCCACCACATTCCGGTAGTGCGTTTTTCTCGCATGTTGGTAAACCAGTATTGCCAAAGCATCGCACGAATTTGATGCGGTGGGTTGCTAGGGAAAGGATTGCCCGCAAACAGCGCGAGGACATCTTGGCTGTTCGAGAGCAGGCGTACTTCTGTGTTCGGAACAATCGGATACTCGCGCCACGAACCCAGAGAGGCGAACCACAGGTTCCAGTCGAATCGAGGCTGGTACGGCGCGTAGATCCCAGGCGGCTGATCCAGGTCTTGTGGTTTGTAGCGAAACGGATATGCCACCCAATTCTGGCCGTCGGCAGAGCCTTGAAACTCGATTTCGTATCGTCCCCGGGTCATCACCGCGAAGAGTCCGTACTGGTTAGCAATCCGAAATGGCTCAAGTGCAGCTACCGGAGATGTTGGCAATGGCACTCGCGCAAACATCCATATCAGTTCTGCGGTGGTTGCGTAAAAAATCCAGCTCAGCATTACGGCGCTTGTGGCAAGCTTCAGTGCACTGCAATGCGAACGAATGCTGCTCAACGATCTTTCTATGTCTGTGATAGTTCCGTTCTTTGCCCTGGCCAGAGCGACATCTAGTTTCCCTCTCCACTTCGCCGGCAAGACACGCAATGCGAAGCCGTCATCGAGCAGCAGCACGCCCATAGCCAGCACCAGATAATTCAAAAACGTGTAGTTGGCCGTCAGGATTACGCCAATCTGCCACGGCGTGACGATGAAGAAGCAGATAATTCGCCACCGTCGTGGCAGCAGAAACATCCATACCAACCCCAGCTCCATAGCCAGCGTGGCATAAACGGTGCCAGCATGAAACCAGTGCGGCAAGTGCTGCAAGTACCAGCCGAGCCATGTGGGCAGGGGACCGTTCTGGTAGTACTCATCCATGGCGGTATAGTTGCGCCACTGGGGATCTCCGCTCAGCAGCTTTACCGCGCCGGACTGGAAATAGATGCGAAACCACTCCCACCGCAGTAAAAACAAGCTGGCTCGCGAAGCCGGATGCGTTGGGCCGAGACCGGGGCGAAATCCAGGCGGCGCAAAGAAGAAGGAGACAAAGCCAGCTTCAAGCAACATCCCATCGGACTGGTAGCCGGAAAAATCCTGCGCTGCACTTACGAACGACAGAAAACAGACGAAACAAACCGCAAGCGTGGCGCGCGGCCACAGATTCAATACCAGCAGCAGCGAGGCAATCATTCCTGCCCAGCCGAGCGCATGCAGCATGGCCGCACCGCTCGAGAACCAAAGCAACGTCGGCGCGTACCACAATCGCTGCCAATGTCCTAGTGACTGTGCAACTGCTTGCAGGTAACTTCCTGCAGGCAGAATGCCTACTGGACCGATGAGTCCACGGATCTGAAATATGAGAGAAAAGAACGCAGAAAAGTAAATGATGCCGAGCGCGCGCAAGACAAGCCAGCGCGGAATCAGGCGGTCCGATGCTCCACGCTGCGCTTCAAATAACCAACCGATCGCGGACGCTGCGCTCCAGTCCATGATCGTCGCCAATTATACCGAGCTAATCTGGCATATGCTCTTGGGGAATTACTTCATGCAGCGTCCAAATCCTGCTTGGACAGCCTGCGAATCCACAGCTTGCTTTCAGATATGGTGAAAAGACTTTGGCAGTATTTGCAGGCGATCTCGCGATCCGTCGGATCTAATTCACTGTGGCCAGAGTGGGCTCTAGCAATAACGTTGTCGCCATCACAATAAGGGCATTCAATATGTAGAACCTTTTGTTTATGGTTTGGCATTACGCCGTTTTTCCAGTGCCGAGCCAGGCCGTTAACTGTGCATCTTGACTGTACTCCCGATAATTTCATTCTCCCAACAGTATTTCCCCGACGGCCCCGTTGATCTCCGGTGATGACTCGGTTCAAGTAGCCACGCTATGCCCGATGCAGGTGCCTCGATCCTCTTCGAGCTCGCGCAACCTCGAATGCTTTTTCCATGCCACGCCATTTGGCCGCAGAGAACTGGCCCTACCGTGAAGGTGGCATAACAGAGCTCTGAGCTGCGGTACTGCCTTCTGGATAAATCAAGACCTGGACAGTGCCGCCTTCAGGAGCTTTGCCAGATTTTCCTAATCCGATTGTCTTGATTTTGGTGTCCTCGAGTTTGAAATTCTGCACAAGATAATCGCGGGCCACCATCGATCGCGCTTCGGTCAGGAGCCGGTCTTTCTCGGTATCCCCCTTCATATCGGTATAGGCTGCGACCACGGCAAAGCCAAACGGATTGCTCTGCAAGTAGCTTCCAGCGTCATTCAGTGTTTTTGCGTCCTTGAGCTTGGCTGTGTCCGGCTTGTCAAAAACCTTTTTGGCTTCATAGTTGAATTGCTTGGCCACAGGCTTGTCCGGGAGTTGCGAGATTTCATTCTTCTTCAGGTCGGCGGCGCTCTCATATCCTCGCTCCTTGAAGAAGCCGCGCAAGAAGAAATTATGCTTGAGCGCCTCCATGTTCTCCTGAAATGCGGCCGCGCCGGCGTTGACGCTCTGGTAGATCTTCTTGTTGTTGATCAGTGCTCCGACTGTACCCTGACCCTGATCGATTTTCGTGGTGATTGAGTTTAGATTGCCTGCTGTCTCATTGACGTTCGCGATCGCTCCCTTTGTGGTATCGAGCACTTCGTTGGTCTTATTGAGAAGATCGGAAATTTGTAGGGGAGGCTCGCCTTGAATCATGTCACCATCGCCCACCTTGGGCGACTGCTCGGAGCCGAACGAGATCTCCACAAACTTATCTCCCACCAGGCCTTCGGAACGGATCGTGGCGACAGAATCTTTCTTAATCACATTGCGGGTCCCACCAGCAAGATCCATCAGGACGCGTACTTTCTCGTTCGGTCGGGTAGGCAATTGGATTTGCCGGACCGTTCCTTCATGAATTCCTCCAACGCGGACCTCGGCTCCTCCATTTAGGCCAGCAACATTTTGGAACTCGGCTTTAAGGCGATACGTCGAATGGAAGAGGAATTGTTTCTTCCCAATCCAGAACACTCCTCCGGCAAATATCAGCAGCGCGACAACGATGAAGACTCCTAAGCGAAATGCTCTGGACATAAATAATTACCCGGCTTAATGACTACTTCGATCCGTAGCCGACAAATTGGGCGACGAATCCATCTTCACTGCGTTGTAGTTCGGCTAAACTTCCTTCGGCTTGGATGGTTCCGTTATGGAGCAAGACCATCCGATCCGAATACGCTTTTGCGCCCTGCACATCATGAGTGACCACGATGGCGCTCAAGTGACGCTTTTTCTTCAGCTCAAGAATGAGGTTCCCGATTTCGGTCGCTGTAATCGGGTCCAGTCCAGCCGTAGGCTCATCGAACAGCAAGATCTCAGGGTCTAACGCCAGCGCCCTTGCCAATCCCACCCGCTTCTGCATGCCTCCCGAAATCTGCGAGGGCAACTTCTCAAGGTCTTGATCCATTTCCACGTCGGCGAGCAGTTCGTGCACTCGGTCCTTCTGTTCTGCAGCTGATTGGTTCGTGTGCCGCCTTAAAGGAAAGGCGACGTTTTCCTCAACTGTGAGCGAGTCGTACAAAGCCGCCTGCTGGAACAAGAAACCTATCTTCTTTCTGACATCGTTCAACTGTTTCTCCTCCAGCCTCGTGATCTCCTCGCCGGCAATCCGGATGGAACCCGAGTCGGGCGTCTGCAGACGGATGAGCAATTTCAATAGGACGCTCTTCCCACCGCCGCTCCGCCCCAGGACAGCTACGGTTTCGCCCTTCGCAACCTGAAGATTGATACCGTCCAAAACTTTCTGTTTGCCAAATGCTTTGCGCAATCCTTTGATTGCAATCAGGGAATCGTTGGTTTGGTTCGTCATCCGGAATTCACCCCCAGATCGTCAGAATTAATCGCACCAATAAGACGTCGGCCACGACGACAAAAAGCGACGAGAGCACGACCGAACTGGTCGCCGACCTTCCAACACCCTCTGTACCTCGTAGTGTTCGCATTCCCTGAAAGCAAGAAACCAGTCCGATGATGAAGCCGAAGACCATCGTCTTGAGTGTCGGCGGAATGAAATCGCTAAACAGCGCATTCTTGAAGCCACTCTCCAGAAACAGGCGGAGCGAAATGGGTTCGGCCAGCATATTGGCAATCCAGCCCATGAAGATGCCACAGAAATCCGATGCCAGAGTGAGTAGTGGCAGCATCAAGATGCAAGCCAAAACTCGCGTGGCAACCAGGAATTTGTAAGGATCGACAGCCGACGCCTCCATGGCATCGATCTGCTCGGTGACTTTCATAGAACCGAGTTGAGCGCCTATACCCGCTCCGACACGGCCACTGACGATCAGTCCGGTAATGATCGGGCCACTCTCCTTGATGATGGAAAACACGATGACAGATGGTAGGAAGGACTTGGCTCCAAATCGAATCAAGCTATCTCGCGTCTGCAGCGACAGAACCACGCCAGTTGCTGCTCCGGCCAGCGCTACAAGCGGGAGCGACTTTGATCCAATCTCGTCACATTGACGCAGGAGTTCGCCGAATTCATAAGGAGGAACTAGGGCAGCGCGAAAGAGACGGGCACAGAAAAAGCCCAACTCGCCGAACCATTCAAATACCAAGGTGAACAAATTCTTAGGGAAGTTAAGTCGCATTCGCGCCCGGCTAGCGGCGAGAGAACCGGAGATGGCAGCAGCGAGGACGAAAATCGCGGGATATATCAATGCGTGTACTCCTAGCCATTGCGACGAAGAATCTGCAGCTACCTGCGTCAGCAGGGTTGGAATCCATGACAATTCAATCGGTTGTCTTCTGCGGTGGAAATCACGCGCTCATCCCTGTCCCTGTAGGTGCCAACCGGCTTTGGCGTCATACAGCTGCACTTCAGATTGCAGATCCGTTGGTGTGGTACGACAGGCAGGTTTAGCCCTTTTCCGTACTCTCGAATCTCGCCTAGTATTGTTTGCAGCCCGGGTCAGAAATTGGAAGGATCAGTGATTCAGTTTGCATGCGATTCGTGTGGCAAGGTCAAGAAGCCAACCGGCATCTGGATTTTTGGGCGGGGCGGCGGAAGCCGTTGGCATCACCGTCGTCCGGCGCGAAGCGGACATTTTATCGGCCTGGACCGACACTGCCGCCGTCCACCCACTTGCCATCCACTTCTGTTCTGAAGTTTGCAAGAGCAACCACATTGCGGAGTTGATGGGCAAAAAGCAAGCGTCTTAAGATCGTTCCACTCTAGCCGGAACTGCCTTCGCAAGGATTTAAGGATGCTCCGACTTCCTTCACGCAACAACTCGTTTGTAGATCTACTCAACACCGAGGAAAGGAGTTCCAATGAAACGCGATATGGATCAAGCAACCAAACAATTTCCTGCAACACCCGTTGAGGTGGAAGACATAATCCGTCGCCGGGCTTACGAAATTTATGAACAGCGCGGCAGGGCGGAAGGATTCGAACTTGACGATTGGGTCCAAGCTGAAGCTGAAGTACTGGGTTCCAGAGAAATGCCGAAAGCAGCGTAACTCATCGCCGCAGAACCAGAGAGACTGGGCGAATCGTTCGCTCCAGTCTCTCTTTTGCCTCCAGTTCTCTCTTTGCTGAGAGCCAGGAAGGCTTCCCGCTGGACGCTGAGCTATCATGATTAACAAGAGTTCCACGATGTTGTCTAACATCAACGACAATCCAGCCGAACTGAGCACGAACCCAAGAACCCGCCACGAATATCTCTCCGCTCAACCAA
>QHZR01000599.1 GCA_003224755.1 Acidobacteriota bacterium | reverse complement strand
TATCAATCGTGGGCAAGACGGTCTATTCTGCATCGGAACCCAAGCTGAGGTCACCCGCATCGAGAACCGGAACGAGAATGGAGACGTTCTCCTGCGCGCCTCGCATTCCGGATATAAACGCTTGGGTGTGATGCACACGAGGACTATCCATCTGCCAGAGCGGAAACCGATGGCGATCGTGCAAGATCAGCTTGTTGGAGCCGGAACGCACCGTTTTGAGATCAACTTCCAGCTCGCACCGAGTTGGAAAGTAAGCTCGGTCGAGAAACTGGAGTCGGAAATCCGAGTTCGAATCTGGGGAGGCCGGGAACTGCAAGTCAGTCTTCAAGGTCCTGGAAATGTGAATGGCCAAAAGGAAGACTCGTCGGTCAGCATGACCTATGGGGCTTCGACTCCAACTACTCAGCTTAGATTTTGGGGAGAGGCTGTATTCCCGGCAATACTTACAACTACTGTTTGCTGGGCGGATTAACTCAAACCCTGCAAGAGCGTGCGAGAAAGCAAGGTTATTGACTGATGCTAGATGATGATTCCCGGTTGAATACGACAGATTACGGACTCGCAGGTGAGTCCATCGTTTGTTTTGCTGGTGAAGATTGGTGGTACCATCACCCCCACTCCAAAAACCACATCCTCAAGCGCCTCGCCTTGCAAAACAAGGTCCTTTTCGTAAATTCACTTACCATGGGTTTGCCTTCTGCCTCGAATCCTGACTTCTTCCTGAAGATTCGGAGAAAGTTGCGCAGTCACATGCGTTGGTTGCGAAAAGTGCCGGAAGGCTTGTATGTGTTGACGCCTATCTCCGTCCCCCTCTATGGCTCTCGACTCGGTCGTGTTCTCAACCGATGGCTTCTACTTGCTCAGTTGCACTTGGTCATGCTGTTCTTACATATGCGGAAACCAGTGGTTTGGGTCGCCATTCCAACCGCTGCAGATTTAATTGATTCCCTGGACGCCAAACTTATTTTGTACCAGGTATCGGACAAATATGAGGCCAACGAGGATAGCGCATTGTCGGCCATAATTATCCGCGAAATGGACCAATACTTGAAGCAGCGGGCTGCAGTGGTGATGTACTCGGGACGAAAACTTTTCGAGGAGTCAGATCTACCTCATCGATATTTCATGGAACAAGCGGTAGATTTCGAGCACTTCGCCGCTGCGTCGCCCGACACTGAACCGGAAGTAGCTGATATTCCACACCCGGTTCTGGGTTATTTTGGCGCCATGGACTACGTAATGGATGTTCCGCTTATGGAGGAAGTAGCAAAGCGACGTCCGCAGTGGCACTGGTTGATGATTGGACGAAAGTCGAATTTGGTGCAGTTCAACTCGCCAAACATCCACTATATTCGGCCACTGCCATATTCGGACCTGCCCCGCTACATCCGACACATTGACGTCTTTGTGCTGCCCTGGAGTCAGAGCAACACCTTTACGAGTTACGGAAGCGCTATAAAGGTGCGCGAGTATCTGGCGACAGGCAAGCCGGTCGTTATCTCTCCGTTGTACGAGTACCTGAATACTCCGGGTGTGCGCCTGCGGTCGAGAGTGCACTTTGCGACGATAACCCGTCCGACCAGTTGTTGCGCCAGTCGGTTGTTCGTGACTGCACTTGGGATATTCGCGCACGTCAGGTAGGGGAAATGATCGCGAAGTGTTTGACCGGACAGTTCGCTGCAGGAGAGACAACATCGAAAGTTGCAATATGTGAAGAACTGCAAAGCGCGAACTTCCGCTAACTAGCTACGGCTCGCTTATCCATTGTGAGAGGGCATGCTTCCAAATGAAATCGGGAAATTCCGAGGTACAGCAGCTATGAAGGCCGTTCTAGAAGATATGCGTTCGGGAAAAGTCATGGCTTATGAAGTTCCTCAGCCAGAATTACGCCCGGGCGGGATCCTGGTACGTACGGCCTTTTCCGCGATCAGTTCGGGAACCGAACGCGCCAAACTGGAGGCGGGTGAAAAATCCTTAATGGGCAAGGCGATGGCGCGGCCCGACCTGGTGCGCCAGGTAATGGACTTTGCTCGCAATGAGGGCATCAAAGCCGCGTACCAGCGAGTCCAGTCTCGCTTGGACTCGCTTTCACCACTAGGATACAGCTGTTCCGGGATCGTGATCGCTGCCGGCGAAGGCGTGCAGGAATTTCAGCCCGGCGACCGCGTTGCCTGCGGCGGTGGCGGGTACGCGAGTCACAGCGCAATCAACTTTGTTCCCAAGAATCTAGCGGTGAAGTTGCCCGATTCGGTTGGGCTGGACGCAGCCGCTCTAACTACTATCGGCGCCATTGCTATGCAAGGACTGCGGCAGTCCGAAGCCAGATTTGGCGAGACGCTGGCGGTAATCGGAGCTGGCCTGGTGGGCGTGCTCACGATTCAGTTGGCCAAGGCAGCCGGCTGTCGCGTGATTGCTATTGACCTTGATCCCGGGCGGGTGGAACGCGCCGTTAAGTTCGGCGCCGATCTTGGATTGGTATCCAGCGATTCTCGCACGCCACTTGCTATCAAGGAATTCACCGATTACGGGCCAGACGCAGTCATTATCACCGCAGCGACACATTCGACCGAACCGATCGAGTTGGCGGCCGCAATCGCCCGTGACCGCGGACGCATTGTTGTCGTGGGCGACGTCGGTCTTGGCGTTTCCCGTCCGAACGTCTACCTTAAGGAGTTGTCGATATCGCTCTCCCGCTCTTACGGTCCCGGTCGCTATGACGCCTATTATGAAGAAGGAGGAATTGACTACCCAATCGGATATGTCCGCTGGACCGAGAAGCGGAATATGGAAGCGTTTGTCCAATTTCTGGCAGCACGCAGTATTAATCTCGCACCTCTTATTGAAAAGCGATACCCCGTGGAACAGGCGGACACCGCGTATGCGGCTATCCGTGAATCAGGGTCCTATACGGCCCTCATCGACTATGCCGTACCTGAAGCGGCGGCGACTAGCGCCTCGGTTCCGGCGCCACAGCGTCAAAAAAGATCGCCCGGTGAATTCAAGGTCGGGTGCATCGGAGCCGGCGGCTTTGCCAGAAACATCATTTTTCCAGCCCTGCGCAACCGTAAAGGTGTCATTCTGGAGTCAGTCGCGACCGCATCCGGCATTGCCGCGCAGTCGGCCTGCAAGTCCTTCGGATTCACCAAGGCACAAACTCCCAGCGACCTGCTGCAGGATGCCGAAACCGACGGAGTCTTTATCCTGTCTCGCCACGACAGCCATTCGCGCTATGTCGTAGCTGCGCTTACCAACCACAAGGCGGCATTCGTGGAGAAGCCTCTGGCGGTGACGCAAGATCAATTGGAAGAGATCCGGTGTGCCTATCAAGCCGCTAAAGAACAAGGTCACGCTCCTTTTCTCATGGTAGGGTTCAAC
>QHZR01000598.1:1891-3927 GCA_003224755.1 Acidobacteriota bacterium | reverse complement strand
TGGCGAGCACAGTAGATTCATGCAACTGCAAGAAGAGAATGGAGGCGCGGGTCGGAATCGAACGCACACCTCGTACTGAGGCTCAGTAACTTACACAAACTAAAAACGCGGGCATCTCTCAAAACCTTATCTTCCGCATGTGTGTAGCACAAAATTAGCGCAATCTCTTGCCCTGCTCGGCCTGCCATGCCCAAAGGTGTTGTTCCGAGAAACCGCAATAAGAACATTCGTAAGTTCGGCGAATCCCGCCTACTTGACCCATGAGCGAGTCGGGGACACTGCTTTCAACGTGCCAGCCGAGTTTACGGCACTTCGGACACGGCTCACCCTCGGCATTAATCTTCGCCTTCAGTTGCGTATTCTCTTCCATCACTTCTGCTAACTGGACTTTAATTTCTGCGAGATTGATAGTGAGGTCGGCTACGAGCAACTTCGAGTCCGCGTCCCGTGTTCGCTCACTAACCTCTCGCAGCTTCTTGGCAATATTGATTGCGGCGGTTACTGAGGACAGAACTTCTACCACGGCTAATATCTCCTTTGCGGGAAAGGTTGACTCATCATACCAGGCGACTCCCTCCGTTCATGACGTGGCAACCGACCCGCTGTAAGTCAGCGTATAAAACAGCCAAGCCGTAGCAAAGGCGCAGAGAAGCATTAACCAAAACAACGGCTGTTGAATCGTGAGAGTCTTGATGAGATCGACGCCAATAGCTTTCTCTTGGCTCACTCCCTTGGCGGTGATGCGGAGCATGAATCCAACGAGAACCGCTACCATTACAATCAGCCCGCAGATTGTCGCTTTCAGATAAAGCCATTGCATTTGTGGCCTCCGTTTAGCGCGGAATAATAGCATGAGACCTTTTTTTTGGCGCCGCGATGGTAATAATCTTCCATTTTTCCCGTCTCTAGGGTGCCCTACACCACCGCCGCGCCAGGAAAAAAGCTCAGTGAAAAATAAAGTTGAAAAGGGCTTGCTACATTACTTTTTCAACTTATCAAGACGCGGAAACAACCTAGCGTTTTCCAGTCACTTAGCGCCGATTTTGGCACCCCGCTTGCACTTAAAAACTGTAAGTAAGCATTCTCCTCCTAAGTTCTGAAACAACTGAATAGTATTTTCTCGGATTGAGAAATTAGGCCCGATTTCTATCTGAGATCCGGGCCTTTTGCTTTTGAGCCTAGCGGCAGTGGGACAGAAAGCTGCCGACAGAAACGAGGAGACTATGAGTAAGAAAAAACCAATTGTATTCCTTCGGCCTCACGGGGCTGCAACAAAGCAGTCTGATCTCAACGCGACGGGCATAACCGAAACGGCAGCCCCGCAGGAAGATGAACTTCGCGGGGGCACCGAATGACCGCAACTACGGCCTCATTCCTCGAAATAGCCAGCCGTGAAATAGCAGCCGGTATTCCTGTTATCCCGATCCAGCCCGGGCAGAAGGCGCCGCCGTTAAATGTAGGCGGAACGACTTCCGCGTCCACCAATCCAGAACAAATTGAGGCGTGGGCAACGCGGTTCCCTGATGCGAACGTTGGCGTAGTTTGCACGCTAACCGGAATCTTGATCGTGGATGACGACGACGGGATAGCTGAGCAATCTGGCCTTCCTATTCACACCCGGATCGTCGAATCCAGCCCCGGCCATCGGCAATACTACTTCAGGCATACAGCCGCGTCAGCCGAGGTTGGGAACATCCCGCAGCGCGCGGGATTCAGCCTTCGCAGTCATAACTATTACGGCCTTGCTGCCGACAGTCGGCATCCCAACGGGCATTTTTACAAGATGCTGAACGATTCTCCTATTCAGCCCATGCCCGCTGAATTGCTACGGTACTTGCAAGAGCGATATGCGACGGCAAAGGGCCGAAGCCTGGACGGTGCCACGATTCCTCAATGGGGACCATTGGAACGGAAACTAGGACCGGGCGAAGGCCGCAACGATGATATGACTCGGTTGGCCGGCCTGATTTGGGACGGCGAAATTTCTGAAGAGGATTTTGCCGTCGAACTTAGCCGCGTCTGCGCTGAAAGGCATG
>QHZR01000598.1:0-1872 GCA_003224755.1 Acidobacteriota bacterium | reverse complement strand
AGCCATGCGGGATTGGAAGCCCTCAGATGTGGACCGCGCCCTACTCTATGACGACGGCAGCGGGCCGGAAGTTGTGATTGGCCGAGTTGATGACTGGCGTGGCATTTTCCACACCTATCTTGATTTCGTGAACGCTCCCAAGTTGACCTTCGCTATTAAGGGTTGGTTACAACAGGACGGGTTAACGATGCTAGGCGGGTTGGCCGGTCACGGAAAGACGTGGATCATGCTTCAAATGGTCCGGTCCCTGCTAACGGGCGAATCGCTTTTCGGATACGACTTCTTTAAGGTAACCCAAAAATCCGAGCGGGTAGTCTACCTAGTGCCGGAAGTCAGCATAGGGCCGTTCAAATACCGGCTAGAAAAAAGCCGCCTTCTGGATTACGTCCAAAGTGGCAAACTGCTGGTTCGAACGCTCTCATCAGTTGAAGATATACCACTATCAGACGAGCGAATCCGAAGGGCCGCGTCAGGCGCGCATGTCTTTTTGGACACCTGTACGAGGTTCTTTGACGGGGACGAGCAATCGGCCCAAGACGCAAAGAAGTTTGCCGCGACCCTGTTCGCTCTTCAGCGAGCCGGGGCCAGAACGCTAACCGGCGCCCATCACAGCCCCAAGGCTTTTGGGGTAGCCGACAGCATTTCCCTAGAAGCCGTTCTGAGGGGTTCCGGCGACCTCGGGGCGATGTTAAGCACGTGTTGGGCGGTCAGGCAAACAGACCCAAAACTCAACAAAATCTATGTCAAGAATGTCAAACCGCGTGATTTTGAGCCGGTTGAACCATTTGAGATTGTGGGCCGACCTTGGATTGACAAGGAGGGCTGCTTTCATATGTCTCATATGCCCGGTATGGCCGTCCGAACGAACACCCCAAAGCCGGACTCGGACGAGTTGATGGCGGCCCGCGTGCTCAAGGCTACGGGAATTCCAAACCGGGAAATAGCCGAACAGGTGGGGGTCACCATCCGGTGCGTCCAGAAATGGGAGGCCGCAAACAAACTCCGGCCCAAAGCGAACGGTTCGACCGGCGAATTTCAAACGCCCAATCCCGACTGAGAAGAAGACATTCATGTCTTTCTCAGGAGGGAGACGGCGAACGAACGGTTTATTTCCTAGGGGGCGTTCGCGTTCGCTCGGTTTTAAGCTTCGTAGAAGGGAGCCGCCAGTTTGGGGCGTACCTGATCTGCGAGGAGTAGATGTACCTATACCCTAACAAGGGAGAAGTAAGATGAAAACGTACGAATATGGATTTAAGCTGGCTTGGGACCGGTCAAAGTATGACCATGCCCTAGCCTTTGGAAAGATGCGAGCCGAGGTACTGAACGCGCTTCGCAGCCGAGACCCGCAGAAGTATGTCATTGAAGCCCTAAACGGCTATCAGCGGCAGACGGATTCGGATTTCGACCTCGATTAGATCCATAACCTCCGGTCCTAGCCGGTCCAAGCCCGACCCGGAGGAAGACCCTTTGCGTCCGTCAGGACTAAAAAAGTAAGAAGCGAATAAATGGTCCGTTTTTTGAGCCAAAAACCGGCCTAAATCTGTTTAAAATGAACACTTTACCTCAGTTGGCGCGTCTAATGTGCCCCCCGCAAGTCATTTCCTGTGCGCTAGTTATGAATGAGTAACGAATCATTAGAGTTAGCGCAGCCGATCTAGCACAAAATGCCTATCTCCATCGCTATCAATGCCAACGTGAGTCCGCAATGAACCCACTCGCATATCGAAGTCCCAGAATGTTACCCGCGCGGCTTGGAAAGTTGGAAAGAAAGGTTCCAAGCCAACAGCCGACGTTAGAACGATTTTCGGAATGCCTACGAAGAAAAGAATTACTTGGCGAGAAGCCCCTACCGGCGGGGTCCCCCGCGCCCAC
>QHZR01000597.1 GCA_003224755.1 Acidobacteriota bacterium | reverse complement strand
CGAGCGCTCCTATGACATAACACTGGAGGCGCTCGGTGATGCCCTCGATTTGAAAGATGCAGAGACCGAAGGCCACTCCAAGCGCGTAACGGCATTCACGATTGCGATTGCGCGGGCGCTGGGACTTTCGGCGGATGAGATCCGCGTGATCGCTCGCGGCGCGTTCCTCCATGATATTGGCAAAATGGCAATTCCCGACAATATTCTGCGTAAGCCGGACAAGCTGACGCCCGATGAAGTGACGATTATGCGGGAGCACTGCTTCCACGGCTATCAGATATTGAAGAAGATTCCATTTCTGGCTGAGGCTGCCGAAATTGTCTACTCGCATCAGGAGAGATTTGACGGAACCGGGTATCCGCGAGGACTCAAAGGCGAGGAAATTCCGCTCGGCGCCCGGATGTTTTCTATAGCCGACACGCTCGACGCAATCACGTCCAATCGCCCTTATCGCGCGGCGCAAACGGTGGAGGCGGCGCGGGAAGAAATTGAGCGCTGGGCCGGGCGTCAATTCGACCCGGAGATAGTAAGAACTTTCATCTCCATGGATAAAAACATTTGGAGCGACCTACGCAAAGAAATCGACGCTCAGATTCACCGCTTCGCGTATTCCGTGAAGTCATCTTCCTGACATTAGTCAAAAGCTTTAAGCGCAGAAATCGCAAAGGACTCGCAGAGTTCGCCGAGCATCGCAGTGCTCCCTATCTTCATTGGCGCCCAAACCATGCGAGTGGCCAACGGCCGCGGTTCAGCGCATAGATAACGGAAAGCACGGTGAAGGAAATGGCGAGCAGGACGATTGCCGTGGTGTTTGCCGCCGAGTAATCGAAAGCTTGAACTTTATCGTAGATATCAATGGAAACCGTGCGGGTTACGCCGGGAATGTTGCCGCCCACCATCAGCACGACGCCGAATTCACCCATGGTGTGGGCGAAGCTGAGCGCCGTGCCTGTGACTAGGCCTGACATTGAGAGCGGCAGAATGATGTGGAAGAACGTCCGCAGGCGTGATGCGCCGAGGGTTGCAGATGCTGCGAGCAAGCGGCAATCTACGGTGCCAAAGGCGGCCGAGAAAGGCTGCACGGCGAAAGGCAGGCTGTAAATTATCGAGCCGATTACCAAACCTTCGAAGGTAAATGCAAGCGTGTGGCCGGTTAGAGCTTGCCACCAGCGGCCAAGGGGGCTGCGCGGGCCCAGCGCGATCAGCAGATAAAAACCGAGCACGGTGGGGGGCAGAACGATGGGGAGCGCGACGACGGCTTCGACGAGAAACTTCCAGCGCCAGCGCGAGTAGGTGATCCAGTAGGCGATAGGCAGTCCGATGATGATGAGAATCGCCGCTACTAGCAGCGCGAGTCGTATGGTGAGCCAGAATGCCTGCCAGTCCATTAGTGCTTTGCCTCTTGCGCTTCTTTCGGAACGGAGAATCCGTAGTGCCGCAGCACTGCGGTAGCTTCCGGTTTCTTTAAATATTGCAGGAAGGCGGCGGCTTCGGCCTTCTTCGACGAGTGCGAGAGGATTACCACTGCCTGCTGCAAAGCGGGATAGGCGTCGGAAGGAATTATCCAGTACCGGCCTTTCTCCCTTATGCCCGGCGCCATGGCGTGTGAAAGCGCGACAAATCCGGCCTGCGCGTTTCCCGATTCGACGAACTGCGCGGCCTGGGAGACGTTTTCTCCGAACACGAAGCGATCAGAAACCTTCTCATAAAGTCTGAAATGTCGTAAAGCGGCGACCGCAGCGCGGCCATAGGGTGCATGCTCGGGATTCGCGAGAGAAATCTTTTTGACTGAGGGGTCGAGCAGGATACTCATGCCGCGGTGTTCAACGTCCAGCGATGACGAAGCCGGTACCCAAAGCACGAGTTGCCCGACGGCATACGGATACAGAGACGATTTTTCGGCAAGTCCAGCTTCGATCAATTTTTTTGGGTAGTCGACATCAGCGGAGAAGAAGATATCAAAAGGGGCACCGTTCTGGATTTGATTAAACAGATTTCCAGATGAACCAAACGATAAGCGGACTTGACTACCGCCGGCTTTTTCGTAATTGGCAGCGATTTCAGTTAAGGCCGCATTCAAATCGGCGGCAGCGGCGACGATGATCTGAGCGGAGGTAGGCATCGCCAACGCCATTATCCATACCAATACGAGGGTCAGAAATTTGGTTGCCATGAATTAAGGGATCCTTCATCTTGGAGCAACAAGAAGGCTCGTAAACTTTTGTAAATGTTGGACAAAGGTCGCATCTCCTCT
>QHZR01000170.1 GCA_003224755.1 Acidobacteriota bacterium | reverse complement strand
GCGGCTCGCAAAAGAGATGCGCGGCCGCTACGGGCGCCAGAAGATTTTGGTGTGGAATGCTTGCGTTGAACCTGCTGGCAATTTAGCGGGCGCACTCTTGTACGAGCCTCACCGGCTCACATTTGTCGAAGAACGGAGCAACTGGTCTGGCGTATCCTGACAGACGTCACGGCGAAATGCATCTGAATGGGACTTATTAGGGCCACCGAGTTCGTGTCGTGTTAAACATATATTTCTCCGTTGCCCAACTCCGTGCACTTGACGCAAACTTAGAACTCAGTGTGCCAGTATTCACGTTAGCCGCTGTTTTGACCATAGTGTGCCCAGCTTTGATCGCGAGAGAGAGTGTTTGATGTTCCAACGTCGCTTGAGTGAGTACAATGCACTGCTTGGAATTCGAAAAGGAAGTGCGAAGAATCTTGTACAGGCGCTCGCCTCGCGCTGATTGTCTACGCGCGCTGGTACGTCCGCATTCCGCCCACGGTCAAGCCAGCGTTTGTAACTCACCACAATGATGTAGCCCGGTCGGGAGTGAACCCACGAAACCATTCTGACTCCGGGCGATGTAAACAAGAATAACTTCGGGTTGCTGTTCAGTCAGCCTGTTGATGGTTTTGTAGTTGGTCAGCCATTGTATCTGCCTCAGGTCTCTATTTCAGGAGCTGGCACTCATAATGTGGTATACGTCGCCACCCTGCACGACAGTGTTTATGCGTGCGATGCCGACAATAGCTCCGGGAGTAACTCGTCTCCGCTCTGGCACGTCAACTTTATCAGTCCTCCTGCCGGGATCACTACCGCTTCAGGTACTCTTCTGCCCTGCCAGGGAGTTACCGGCTGCACGGAATCCGGAATTGTTTCCACACCAGCGATCGATCCCAGCAGCGGAACCCTTACGTCGTCGCCAAAACCAATGAGAACGGAAGTGTGTTCCACCGCCTCCACGCTCTGGACGTCGCAACCGGTCAGGAAAGAGCCAATAGCCCTGTGGCCATTACCGGTTCCTTCACAAGGAGCGATGGCACCGCGGCGAAGTTCAACAGCCCACACGCGATGAACCGCCCAGCTCTGTTACTGACGAACGGCATCATATACGTCGCCTTCGGTTCAAATGGTTGCAATGACAGTTCTTACGGTTGGGTGATGGCGTGCGATGCAGCCACATTTCAGCAGGTTGGCGTCTTCAAAACGGCCCCGGGAAAGGGTTTGGCTTAAATTTGGCAGACCGGATCCGGACCGGCTGCGGACAGTGATGGCAATATTTACTTCTCAACCGGCGAAGGTGCGTTCACGGGGAACAGTGGTGGCCAGGACTTCGGTCAAAGCATTCTAAAGCTGGTGCAGGGACGGGGCGGCCTTTCGCTGGCTTCGAATCAGGCGCATTTGTCGCAGTATGACCTGGACCTGAGGTCCTGCGGGGTGGTGGTTTTGCCCGATCAGCCGGGTGCTATTCCGCACCTGTTGGTCGCTAGCGGAAAGGAGGGCACCGTCTATCTCCTGAATCGAGACAATATGGGGCCAATACAATTCTCTTGGAGATACCCAAATTGTGCAGGAACTACCTCCGCTGTTGGTGCAATGTTCAGCACGCCGGCGTATTGGAATAACCAGGTGTATTTCGCAGAAGACGCCAGTCCAATCCACGCCTTTGCATTAATCGGAGGTTTGCTGAGTACACCGGCGGTAGCGTAATCCGCCAAGGTAGCAAGCGGCCATCCTTCAACCATTTCAGCGAACGGGAACAACAACGGCATACTTTGGCTTATCGGCGGCACGACTCTCGCTGCCTGCAATGCGGCTACACTCTCGACAATCTACTCAACCACGCAGGCCGGAACTCGCGATCTCATGCCTGCCCGCGCACTTTGCCACTCAAACCGTTGTGAACGGCAGAGTGTATGTGGGACGAAAAGCCTAAGAACCCCTCCAGAAACTGTTCTGAGTAATGAGTTCAAGCTCGGGGCTCCGTGATCTGGAATCCGAGTTTGGTCGCGTTCTTTCTGAGCAACTGGATTTGTTGGTTGCGGTATCTCTGTTCGTAGTATTCGGTTCCTTTAACGTATCGTTGACCGCGCTTCAGCATGCGATAGACGAGTCGGGCGAGGCGGTGGGCCATGGCCGTGATGGCCTTTGGGGCACGCAGCTTGCTGTACGCGTTTTTTCAGAACTGCTGGCATCTTAAGGACTGGATTAAGAATGATGCCGCCGCCCCCAGCACTCTTGCGGATCATATTGAGGACCACTGCAAGCAATATAGGTCATTGCTGCTCTCCGCAGATGTCGCTAAAGGCACCAAGCACCTAACATTGAACCGGCCCCCGCGTCTGGGCGGCAAAGTCGTAGCTAAAATCATGGTGGGGCTTACGGACTCTTTTGCGACCGGCGAAAGTACCAGCCAAGTGCGGTATGCATACGAGATCGCAGATGACGCCGGAAACTCGTCTGACGCTCTCGCCTTGGCGCGACAGGCAGTGAGTGATTGGGAGACTCTGATCAGGACGAACGGCGGAACAGTTTGAAATGCGTCTCTGCTCGCTGACCCGCACCTACCCGAAAATCTCGTTCACCTTTTCCCGTACCTGCTGGCTGCGCGACGGCTTCAGGTAGCGCATCGTGCTTTCCATGTCCGAGTGTCCAAGCCACTGCTGCACTGTGCGCAGATCAACTCCTGCCCACAGGGACCACGTTGCGAACGTAGCGCGGAAACTTGTGAAGCCAGAAGTTCTGGGTCCAGCTTCACTTCAGGCAGTCCAGAAAATCCAGCTTTGGTTTGCATCCGGCGGTCGGAAAAACGAGTACGCACGTCCGGGCGACGATCCGCGCGTCGCGTTCAGTGTCAAAATGGACGATACCCCGCAGCGTGTCCGGGGGCCAGTTGCTTGCGACCGAAGCAGTAGCAGCAGCCGAGATAACCGCGCCTTATCTTCTCCAGTGATGCGCCCGGCGAGATGTTCGAGGTAGGAGATCTCCGACCAGCCACCCACAAGGTTGAATTCTTCGGTCCGAGTGGCCGCCTCTAAGTTAACTTCATAAAACGTCTTTACGCCAGTTTCATCAGCGATCGGATTCTTGAGGATGGCGAGATCGTAACTACCAGTATAGGAAATATCTGTCCTTATATTTCCGCGCTGCTTCAAACGCGTTGTCTCTCAGGTCTATCTTCGCTCCCTCCGAGAGCGCCCTTTAACCTCGATGAAACGGGCAATTCGCGCCTCGGGTGGTCACCAGCGAGGAAAGACGCTCTTTCTTCTGCTGACGCGAAACTCAGCACGTCAACGCCCGGCGCGTGCCATCCCGTGATGTTCCCTACCCTGACAGGAAATCGCGGCGCCGTGTCATGTTCCTCAAACTCCATCGCCTTATATTCGCAAAAGGTCCCGTCCGTGACGCGCCTGCTGCCGGTAAACTCTCGTGGCCCCCATGCACCTGTCGAGTCACCCGACACTGCACCCTAGCCGGCGGCCCAGATGGTGTGTGCGGAATAGGGTCAATTTGAAGCGGTTGATCGCCATTTTGCGGGATGGGTCTAGTTTCCTGCTCTGCGGGAATCCCCTTAGCGGAGTCCACGTCTGGACCGATGTAGAGAGGCATCTTCTGGATGATGTTCTCCAACCTGCAGGACCGTGATGTCGCGCTTTGGGCGCATTTCATAAGGGAATCCCGGTGTGCTGATGCAAAATCGCACTGGTTTAGTGCATGGTTGTAGTGGCCGAGGCCTTGCAGTTGTTGGTCTCGTTAGTTTCTGAAACGAGTTTTGTGTCATCCGAGCACGCCAACAAGAAATACCTCCCGCTCGGCAACGTGGACGGGACGGTAACGGAGGCGTTGCCGCTCGACGTTGCTGCGGATGCGAGCGAAGGTACCGAGCGACTACCCGTCAGGAGGATGCTGCTGGCGCTCTTCGAGGTCGTGGTGGACAGATAGTAGCGCGTGGTCGAAGCTGCGGCCGCTGCACTGCCGATGTTCTGCACCGTGTCGCTGACAGAAAATGTGCCACCCAGGGTTACGGTGGTGGGCGGATCACTTACAGCAGTTTCGACAAGATCCGGACCGCTGACTGTGACTTGTGCGGCCGAAGCCTTGCAGTTGTTGCTCTCGTTTATTTCCGGGACCACGAAGGCGCCGTCGGCGCAGGCCAGCAAGAAATAGGTTCCCCCTGCCGAGCCCGCACTGACCGTCACGGTCACAGTGCCGCTTGAGCTGGCGCTGGGGGCCAGCGAGGGCACAGCGCGGCTGCCAGTCAGCAGACGAGCGCCGCTCTTCGAGGTCGTGGTGGACAGATAGTAGCGCGTGGTCGAAGCTGCGGCCGCTGCACTGCCGATGTTCTGCACCGTGTCGCTGACAGAAAATGTGCCACCCAGGGTTACGGTGATGGGCGGATCACTTACAGCAGTTTCGACAAGATCCGGACTGCTGACTGTGACTTGTGCGGCCGAAGCCTTGCAGTTGTTGCTCTCGTTTATTTCCGGGACCACGAAGGCGCCGTCGGCGCAGGCCAGCAAGAAATAGGTTCCCCCTGCCGTGCCCGCACTGACCGTCACGGTCACAGTGCCGCTTGAGCTGGCGCTGGGGGCCAGCGAGGGCACAGCGCGGCTGCCAGTCAGCAGACGAGCGCCGCTCTTCGAGGTCGTGGTGGACAGATAGTAGCGCGTCGTCGAAGCTGCGGCCGCTGCACTGCCGATGTTCTGCACCGTGTCGCTGATGGAGAAGCTGCTGCCGTCCAGAACAGTTGCGGGCGGATTGGTCACGCTAGTCTCGGTCAGGTCAGTTAAGTTGGGAAGCGGGAGTAGTCCATACACGATGAGGCTGTTCTGGGTTCCGACAAATACCTTTCCATCGGCAGCAATTGGCGTTGCGAAATGGGCCAGCGGAGGCAAGGCGTCTCGGCCATTTGCAGCCTGGTCGCTGTTGTAGAGCGTGCTGAGCCTAATCGCATCCATGGCAAACAGGGTTTTGCCCCCATTGATGACCCAAAGGATTCCGTTGGAATTTCCGCTTGCCGTAATCACGGCGTGACTTGGACCGGGGAGCGCGGCGGACTGCGCCGAGGCCGGGATCACGAGCGCTCCATTGTTAAGGGTGTAAGCTGTCACTGGATTGCTGGCAGCGCTGAAATATAAGATATTGTTCCAATAAACGGGTGTAGTGTTTCCATGGCTACCCAGCGGGATTTCCTCGACAATCTGGGTGTCTCCTGCGGTGCAGGTCGAACACAGCTTCCCCATATTGTCGCGGTTCAAAAGATAGATTGTGCCTTGCTTACCTACGGCGACTAGTTCATGGGGATACGGCCCTGGCTGATCCGGTAAAATCACAACCCCATTCGCTAAATCCAGATCGTGTTGCGAGAGGTACTGGTAATTATAGGGAGTGAACCAGTCCGTCAGAGCGAGAGCGCTGCCACTCTGGCTAAGCTTTAATACGCTGGTCGACAAATTCGTCCCCGCCGCATAATAGCCTTCTCCAGTTTCAGCATAGATGTTGCCACTGCTGTCCGCGGAAATCCCGGCCCCTTTTTGCCATATCGAAGCAAGCGTTTTGCCGGGTTCGGTGGTATACGCTCCTTCCTGCTGTAGCGTCGCCTCGTTGTATGAAAGCACCCACCCCTGGCTGTAGTCGTTACAACAATTAGAACCAAAGCCGATGTAGATGTGGCCATTCGCCAGCAGCAGTCCCGGCCGATTCATCTGATACAGATCCGTGAATGTGGTCGTGACTCCATTCAGCGTGAAGGTTGCGGCAATTGTAATGGGGCCACCTGGTATTTCCACTCCGCTGGTGACGTCGAGTGCGTGAAGGCGATGCACCACGCTGCCATTCTCATACGTCTCCGCAACCAGGTAAAGCGTTCCGGTGGTAGGATCGATCACAGGAGTGGAGACGATGCCCACCTCGGTCCAGCCGGTGGTATTAGAATCTTTCTTCACGCTCGACGGAACCGATGTCGCCCCAGCAGGGCTGTAATTCAGAATGCTGGTCATCCACAACGGCGATTTATTGGTGCTGTCAGCGTCAAACGCATAGACGCTGTCATGCAAAGTGGCCACGTACACGATGTTGTGCACACCCTGCCCCAGAACGTTTACACCCGGAAGGTAGAGTGGATTTGCTACAACGAAACCATCTACCGGCAAGGTAGTTAGTTTCCCGAAACTGGCGCTGTTTACATTCGATGGAGTGAGCACGGTCTCGCTCGTGTTCGCGCTCGTCCGCGCATTGTCATAGTGCCAGGTTGTGACTGAGGTTTGGGCCAGCAGGTGCACCCGGGCAAAGAACAATGTCAGCAGCAAAACTGACAAAAAGCGGACTATGCGAAAATTTGCACAGAAGGCGAATGATGCAGGCCGCCATTTGGCGGCGGCCAGTTCAGTTGTGATCTCGCGCGTGGGAGCGACATTACTATTCCAGGACTGACCGCATGCGAATTCTTCTGCCGTCGGTGCAAACCAAAATAGCATCTTTCCGGGCTGGCAATTAATCGACTTATGGGTACAACGTTGCCATCCCCCAAACATTCCGCCTTTAGCCATGGTCAGCCGCATGGAGTAGCCTCTCCTGGGCAATCGATATTGCATTCAAAACGGAATTTCCTTTTTGACTTCAAAAGCGGCGCTAACTATACACCCATCTCTCCTGCTCGCATATTGTGAAAAGATTTTCATCTTCAAGTCCACCGTTTTGCTCCTTGATCCGCACCAAGACAGCGCAAACTTGCTCCATGTTCTGTCGAATTAGTTCCCCAAGAAGAGGGCGCGCTCGTTTCGGCAGCCCGTATGTATCATCAACCACCCTTCGCGGCCGCTCACTCCTTGAAGGCAAGAAAATTCTGCTCATCGACGAAAAGCAAGCGACGCGCGACATGCGGCGTGCAAGTTGCGGGAGAAGTTCGTATGGATCGGATTCGTTTCATAACCCACCAGGGCAAGCGGATTCTCCTCGTTGACCTCACGAACTGCAGCGCAGGGGGACGTGATGAAGATCGCAGTTCAGGCGCAGCGTATCGTGACCGCGCAACTGCGCAATTCAACTCTTATCCTGAGCGACCTCACGGGCGTACAGTTCAGCCGCGACGCAGTTACCCGAATTAAGGAAGTGGCCGTGTTCGACCGGCCGTACGTGAAGCGGGCAGCCATTGTTGGCCCCGAAAGCCTGCCCAATTGTTTGGCGATGAAGGTGCCTCCCTGCGCGAAAGAGTTGGGAGCATGCTCTCGGGCACGCCGAAAATCGTAGTGAACCTACGCGTCGTGAAACAGATCGACAGTGGGGGAATCGGCATTCTTGTTGGATACCAGAGTCCTGCCAATCTCGCAGGCGCCTCCAACATGTCATGCCCGAACCACAGCCCAACTCCTTCGGCAACATCTCCCAAGGAATTCCACTGCGAAGGACAAACAGAATGCCCCTGAGGCAGGCTCGATCGGGTAGACGCGGCCGACCGCCTTGCGGCTTGGGCTTCGGTGACGGTAAGAGAGGCTCGACGGCTCAATCATGTCCCACCAACCGTTAGGACTCATAACATACCACGACGAGCGAACGTCGATTTGTCCGTCCTCCCCCTCCGAGGCTGAGAAAGGAACTTCAGTCATGCTGATAGCTCTTGCAGCTCTGGCATCCCGGGCGAGCACAAGCTCGCGAGGAGGCGATAGCCCACACTTTTTTCATTCTGCGTATTGAGGTCCTTTCACATCTCTATACTGGTAACCTGCATTTCCCGGTTCCGGAGCAGCGTCCGACGCTCCAGTCGGCGAAGGCAGAGTTGTAATCAGGTGCTGCGGTGAGGGTAACGGTCGCTCCGACGGAAAATCTGCCACGCCATTGGTGTTGGTTGTCGATGGAGCGGAGCAAGTGATTCCCGAGGGACAAAACGTGCAGGTCCTTCGCTCGAATCTTCTCCAGAACGTCATCAGGAAAACGATGGACAAATTTCTTGCCAATCGGCTCAACCTCTGTATCTTCGCCTCGACAAACGAATGAAACCTTTAAACCACCCCCTCGACCAGGTCGACTGCTCACATCTGCTGGCTGGTATCGAGGCGATCGGCGAGCGCTACTGAACGAGTTGGATGCGGTTTTTGAAACATGGCTGCCAGAGGATCTGGAGATAAGAGTGAGCGACGCCGAGAAGCGCTCACATCTTCGACAGGAGAGCTCGTTCGCAACTCTGCATTCCTCCCTCGAAGAGTTGTTCGAGTCTACCCCCTGAGGCTACTTCGTCAGAGAAATTGGTTATAGGTTTTGCGGGCGCTGCGGCTTGCCCGTGAGATGCAACCGCCCGTGCTGGAACGCTAGCTTGTGGCCGTAAATTGATCAGAAGTCCATGGAGATTCGGACTTCGTGCACACGGCTGTGGCAGGCACTGCAAAGTGTAATCAGGTTCTGCTCGACATCCTGCCCCGACAGGCTGCGAAATTCTTGGTGGTGGACTTC
>QHZR01000596.1:562-2359 GCA_003224755.1 Acidobacteriota bacterium | reverse complement strand
ATCGACACCACTTTGCCCTTGCCGGCGCGCTCCTCCTCGGGAGTTCTGCACGGAGCATCTTCAAAGGGATCGCGGCCGGTCTCGCCGGACAGGAACAGAATATCCACGTCGCCTTTCGTCTTGAAGCCGCCACCCCAGTTCATCTTTTCCTTGTGGTAGTGTGGCCAGAGCGTGCCCCAGTCATACTCAACTTTCCCTTTCTTCGCGAGCTCCAGTGCCTTCGGATTAGTCGCCATACTGCTTCTCCCTTGACCGGCTCTTTGCCACACGTGCATTCGCATTCAAGCGCCTGTTCACAGCATTCAAATTAAGTAAATTGACCAAACAGTCAATCCAAATCGAGGTAATTGTGATGCTCATTGACTAGATGGTCAACCGAGCTAGGATGGGCCGGAATTGCCAATTCCGTCTTTGCCCGATCGGGAGAGCGCGAGATGAACGTCGCACGGCACCCCCGGCCGCCGGAACTTGTGGGCGTGCCGCTTGAGGAGATCATGAAACGCTACGTGGGCCGCTTCCGCGACCGCAAAGCCGATTGGGCCGCGTTCGAGGACGCCAAAATCGAGGGGTTCAAGCGTGCGCAACACCGATTTATTGGCGCTGGAGGCTCGGGAAAGCACAACGACACTACCGCCATCCCAGCAAAGAACTTTACTTTGTCGATCATGTATGTGGAACCGGGTCAGGGGAACGCGGCTCACACGCACG
Organism: Acidobacteriota bacterium; assembly: GCA_003224755.1. Taxonomy (GTDB): domain Bacteria; phylum Acidobacteriota; class Terriglobia; order Terriglobales; family Acidobacteriaceae; genus Gp1-AA145. Next base: position 1,651 of record QHZR01000596.1, on the reverse strand, counting down.
AGGTCGAAGAGGTGTTTTTCGTGCTACAAGGATTTCTGGATGTATTCGTCGAGGACGAGAGCGGAAACCGCGTCACCGAGCGGCTCGGACCTTGGGAATGCGTCTCTTGTCCGGCCGGCGTCATTCATGGATATGAAAATACCAGTCTCGCACCGGTCTATTTCCAGGTGATGCTGGGGCGGGCCAAGCCGGAGGCAATGGGCTATGCCGATGAAGAACTATTCAAGCGACGCACCGCCCATCTGCAGACGTCATGAGCGCTAGGTCGCCGCCCGAACACTTTCCGGAGTACGGGCCGAGCGAGCTTCGTCTGCTTAGCGGCGGCGCGCCTTGACACTGCAATAAGTTAAGATCAAATCGGTGACATGAGCGAGCCAGATAGCGCGACGTTTTTTGGCCATCAGATCAATTCCAAACGCGACCTTCAGCGTATACTGATTGGAAATGTAATTGTAAGAGAGGGACGACAACGACAAATAAAGATTTACGGGGTCAATATTCGGCCGAAAGACGCCCACTGCTGCGCCGCGCCGCAAGATCTCGCGCACCGTATCTACTAAGGGATCGTACAGTGATCGGATGATCGGAGAGCGCCGAAGATGCCGACCCTTGTGCAGATTTGCCGTGTTCAGTAATGCAATGAAGTCTTGATTTTCAAGCAATGCATCGAAGGTGTAGGCAATGAGCTGGCGCATAGCATCGATCGGATTGCTGTGACGAATTGCGAAGTCGCTTTGACGCGAACGAAAAGTCTCGTATGCGGTTTCCAGCACGGCAATAAACAAACCCTCCTTACTTTTGAAGTAATGATAGAGCAGATTTTTGCTTAACCGACATCGATGCGCGATGCTATCAACACGTGCGCCATCATAACCTTTGGCGGCGAACTCAGCCATCGAATGCTGCAGAATTCGCTGGCGGGTATTTTTGGAAACTGCGCTTCTCTGCATCAGTTATGTTTTCTATCAATCAGAACACATTGCGTCGGTCTTTCTAACTCGCAAATTCCGAATCACCAAGGAGTGCGGCCGCGACCGCCGTTGCCGCGGCCTGCGGCGGCGGCGTATTGCCCTATTATCACTGGATGTC
>QHZR01000596.1:0-435 GCA_003224755.1 Acidobacteriota bacterium | reverse complement strand
GTGCGACGCGCGATGACTTTGGAGTTCCCAACCCCCGCGCAGAATTACACGAGCGTCTGGTGGTACCACCAGCACGGTGGTCATGCCGAGGGCATGCGGTGCCACGAGGTTGTGGGGAAGATCCTCGAACATGGCGGCTTTTGTCGCATCGACGCCGTGGCGCTCTAGAAAACGAATGTAGGTTCGTACCGAAGGCTTCGGCTCCAGCTCGGCGGCAAGGATATCGAACACACCCTCGAAATGCCGGTGAATGGCTAGTCGCTGCATTATCGCGTCGGCATGCTTGCGCGTGCCGTTGGTGAGGATGAACTTCCGGCCGGGTAGCTTCTCGATGGCTGCGCCAAGCGCATGATTAGGCTCGAGCGGCGAATGGTCGATCTGGTGGACGAATTCGAGATAGTCGTCTGGCCTCATACCGTGTTCGGCCATCAGCCC
>QHZR01000594.1:806-2848 GCA_003224755.1 Acidobacteriota bacterium | reverse complement strand
AACGATGGGAGCCCGGGCACGCTCCGGTGTCGGTCGCGATTTGCCTTTTACATTTTTTGTTTCAGAGATCCTCGACGGTCTAGAGCGGGAAGGATCCTAATGAGATTCAAAGGCCTTTTCTCGCGCGGAAAGGTGACGGGTGCGTGAAAGACACACGTAACCATCCCCGTCACCGTTAACGTCACCCAGGGGCGAGGCGAAATTGTTGGGAGCATAGAGGTTGAACATGACCCGACGCGCAGTTTGGACGCGGGTAATGCACCGAAGTGGTCTGGAGCGACCCCACTTCGTTGCCACGGAAACCGTGGCGGTCGCTCCAGCCCACGAAAGGGAAGCAGGCAGCAAGAGGCGGCGTGTTGTGACGTGCGGAGCAGCGAGAATCCAGTCGGAGCCAGTGAAGAGGGTAAGAATTGCTCACTGCATTTTTTGCTTTTCGAATTTCTTCACGCCATGAAGCAGGTAGCTGACAGAAAAGGAGAGGTATGAGCGACATGACGAATGCAAAAGTCACGGATAAAAAAAGACTAAATCGGGCGGTAGCGACCCCACTTTTTGGCGGTCCATCCGCCCAAAAGTTTCGTGGGGTCGCTACCGCCCGTCACGCAGGAAGCGTGACCGTGTAATGGCCGCGTGCAGGAGTCGGAGAATGCAAGTTGTAATGCGGGATGTAATGGATCACGAATAACGAAAGGAGTTCGGACACATGGCACTACTGAAAGCACCGTCAAAGCAACCGAAGACTACAACCCTGCAGGTCCGCCTGGAGGAAGAGGTCAGGCATAAACTCGACAAGTACGCCGAGTTCATCGACGCAAACGCTTCCTACGTCGTCAGCGAGGCACTCAAGCTTTTGTTCAAGAAGGATGAAGAGTTCAAGCGCCGGGTAGGCCAGCACAATAACGAGCACAGCCAAAAAACAATCCAAGGACAGGCCTTTGCAAAGAACGCGTAACAAACATGAAGCCCCGTCCAACCCAATTCGGTAAGCACGAAAATACCACTCTGGTGAGGCGCTACCCAGCGGATGGGACTGCGCGATTAATGATCCCAAGAAACGCAGCAGCCGTGATCGCGGTAATGCTTGAGACCATCTGGGATGGACCGAGTTAGCAGTTGAGCAGTATGACTGAGACACAGACACCTATCGAACGATTCGTAGACCCCATCACGGCGGCGCAGTTCTTGTCCATCCGTCCGCGGCGATTGTTGGAACTGGCCCGCGCGCAGGCCCTGCCTGGTCACCCAATCGGGCAAGGGAAGCGGCGTGTGTGGCGCTTCCGGCTGTCCGAACTGGCAGCCTCCGTCTCAAGTGGAGTAAACTCGACGCCGGCAGTCCCTGGGAGCCAGAAAGCGCGGACAAAACGCTAATGGCAAAACAGCAGGGATGGATTCGCAAAAGGAAGTATGCAGACGGTATGACCTGGCTTTTCTGTTACCTCGTCACGCGACCGTCGGATGGGAAGCGCGTGGAAAACTCACAACGCGTCGGTCGCTTGGCTGATTTCCCAACTGAAAGATCTGCGTGGATGGAGGTGGCCAGGTTGGGTCTAGAGAAATATATTGACTGTCCGATCGGTCTGGAGCCGATCTTTCAACAGCTTGCCGAAGACTGGCGGCTCCGAGAACTCAGGAAGGAGGGAATCATCGGGAAGAAGGCCGGTGAAACGGCCGATCGCGATGAGCACAATCTGGATCAGTATGTGATCCCGCGGTGGGGTCGGTGCCTCGCAAGCAGTATAATACCGACCGATGTTGAAGCGTGGTTTGAAGTCCTCGCATTGACACCACAAGGGAAGCGGGAAAAGCCGCTCAAGTGGCCCACCATCGACAAAATCAATTCAGTCATGAGTCAAGTTTTTGCCCACGCTCAACGACACGGGTTGATTTCTTCTCAGATGGGCTGCAACCCATTCCGTTCACCGAAGTTTGGCGGGGTACGGTGTAAAGCTGAGTCGGACTACGAGGCCAAGGTGGTTACACCTGAACAGATGATCGCAATTCTTGGACACCTCGACAGACCGGAGACCAAGTTGGAGTGGACC
>QHZR01000594.1:0-747 GCA_003224755.1 Acidobacteriota bacterium | reverse complement strand
CGGAAGAGTGTTTCGCCTTGAAGTGGTGGGATATCGATCCAACCAGCAATCAAATACTCGTACAGCGAGCCTGGAGCAAAGGCAGGGAGACGGACGGAAAGTCCAAAGGGTCAATGAAGCCCGTCGCCATGCATCCAGCGCTGGCTGAGTTTTTGAATGAGTGGCGGAAAGAGTCTTGTTACAACAGGGACGACGACTGGATGTTCGCATCGAGTCGCGAGAAGGGGAGAGTCCCACGAGCGGCGTCTACTTGTGGGAAGCACTACCTCCGTCCCGCTGCGGTATCAGCAGGCGTGATCGCTAAGGATGACCATTCGCGATTCGGCTGGCACAATTTGCGGCATAGTCTTGCGACATTTTTTGGGTCAAACGAGGTTCATCCCTCAGTCATCCAAACAATGCTCCGCCATACGAAACCGCAGACAACGGCTCGATATATTCATGCGGTGAACGTGAAGCAGATTGAGGCTCAGGGAAGGTATCTGGATGCCATAAAGATTGTGGCGAAACAACCAGATCGGGTGGCTTGAGTGGTCTCGGGTTGGAGTTCGGGTTGAAAACCAACCGCGGGAACCATTCATCTTTCGTAAGTGATTGAAAAAGAATGGCGGGGACGACGAGACTCGAACTCGCGACCTCTGCCGTGACAGGGCAGCGTTCTAACCAACTGAACTACGTCCCCAGCCGTGGAATCAACAACTTAGCCTAAAACCTTGCAACTAAAGCCTTTGCAAGATTCGCATACAG
>QHZR01000595.1 GCA_003224755.1 Acidobacteriota bacterium | reverse complement strand
TAGGTAACGACGTGAAAGGATCACATCACATGAAAAGAATCATGCTTACGCTTCTTGCTTCAGTCGTGGCATCCGCCGTTCTGAGCCCGCTTGCCGTAGCAAAAAAACAACCCACAAATGATCAGGCGGTTGCAGCCATCACCCAGTTTGAGAACGATGCTGTAAAAGCTAATCTCGCTGGAGATTCATCTTTCGTCGAGAAGAATTACGCCGACGATTGGACCGGCGGCTTCAGCGGTGGAATCTGGACAACGAAGGAATCCGTATTGGCGGATGCAAAAGACTCAGCCAACAATAAGATGAACAGCGAACAGATCAGCGATCTCAAAGTCCGAATCTACGACAGCAACACCGCGATCGCGACCTATACCGATACTTACGATGGAATGGTCCGGGGCGAACACCGCGTCAAGACTGTACTTAGTACCGATACTTTCGTCCGGCAGAACGGCATGTGGAAGCTGGTTGCCGGCCATAGTTCCGTAGCCAAGTAGGACGGGACGACAGTAGTTCGACGTGCTTGCCAAGGTCCCACTTTTCGCACCCGCTGCGAAACCTGGGGCACTGTGCACGAAACCGAACCAAATACATTTCTCAGGGAATGATTCTGCTTCCTTCGAACTCAGAAGGGATTTCACCGCAGACTCGAGTGATCACCGGCAATAAGCGAGCGGGGGCGTCGTTCTTGGAAACGAAGGCGTCCACCGCCTTCAGCACGTCTGCTGGAATCTCCTGGTCGCTGGAAAGCATGATGATGGGTACTTGTGGTGTGAGACGCTTTATTTCGGTCGCGACCTCATGTCCATTCATCTCGGGCATATGGTAGTCGACGATAACGGCGGCGATCGCGCAGGCTGCCGCTATCTGTAAACCCCGTCTTCCAGAGGCGGCGGTGGGCACCGCATACCCACGTGTTCGAGCAGCACTCCTTGGTAACCCAGCATCCCGTCATCATCGTCGATGTAAAGAATCGTTTTGTGGCCTGGATGTTGGAACATCACCATTTTGCCCGTCACGATAATCACTGACTTGCTCTGACGAGGCTGTTCAGCGCTTTTCGCGCGGCAGTGTTGTACAAGTTGATCTCTTGATTCGAGCGCCCTGACGCCTGAAGCTCTCTTGTCGCTAATGCTTGTGCACGCTATACATTTGGTCGGGGAGACCAGGAACTACTGCTTGAGCGAGCAATAATGAGCAGATATTCCAACCAGTAGAGACTAGGATGGGTACGGATTTGTTGAGGCTTTAGAAGGAATATGAGAAAACACTACCTTCATGTTTCCGCTTATTCGTGTGACAAATGCGGAGGACCGGTTATTTCAGGATCGACCGGAGTACGCGAGAATGAAATATCGAGAGAGACTGACATCCGAGAAGTTGGAGCGATTTGCCTGTCGTGCGGGCACAGGCAGGCCAACGCAACTGCCCCAGGCGGCACCCGCGACTTTCCGCCCGTTCAATGGGATACCCCGAAGACCCGCGCAGATCACTTGGCCAGCGACTAGTTTGAGATGCTCAATCGTGCAGAACTACATTGAGGAGCGAGCTGTGGACTTGCAGTCCGCCGTCTTCCCCTCCGGCATAGTCAATAAAGCCCAATTTCCTGAACCGGTTCATGAAAAAACTGACCCGCGAACGGGTAGTGCCGACCATCTCCGCGAGGGTTTCCTGACTGATCTTGGGAACCACGGTCTCAGGAACTCCTTCCTTTCCAAAATGAGCCAACATAAGAAGGACGCGGGCCAGACGCTTTTCACTGGAATTAAACAATTGGTCGACCAGATCCTCTTCATAACGGATATTGCGCGCGAGCAAATAGGCGACGAACATATCGGAAAGTGTGTGTTCCCGATGAAGCGCTTCCATCATGGCCTTCTTTTCAATTCGCAAGACGGAACAATCCGTCATTGCGGTTGCAGTGCCCATGCGGAGAGCTTGGCCCGCAAGCGAACCCTCTCCGAAGAAACTCCTCTCGCTCAATATGCCGATGGTTGCTTCTTTGCCAGTTTTAGAGACAACCGCGAGTTTTACTTTTCCCGCCTGCAGATAGAAAACCGCATCTGCCGGATTTCCTTGCGCGAAAATGGTCCGCTTCTTCGGAAAGAGCATAGCTTTCCTACCCTCACCAATTGTGGCAAGGAGTGCCTCGGGGTCGAATTCGCGGCTTTTCTTGGCAACTACACTGGGACTCATCGTCTCTAATTTTAGACAAAAGTGGCGCAAACTCGGCACAATCACCCCTAGTTCAAAGTCAATACTTACCCCCCGCCGGAAGTGAGCCATTCTGCTCAGTATTCCTTTAGAGAATGAGCGAACCTAGGGATGGCTCAAAGAGAGCAGCCTTCCGTCAAACCAGACGGCCTAGCTGCCCTTGGGCCAGCAGCTTGCCCGAACAAGGTGGCTCTGCGCCGTTGCCTCAAGGAGGACCGACATGCATCCACAAGAGTTACTGAAGCCTGACCTGCTCAGCGAATTCGTGCTGTTGACCTTCGGCACGCTGGTACTCGCATCACTTGTACTGTTCGTAACGACTACTCTTGCTCGATTTTGAGCGCAGGATGATTTATCACGCCAACCCTAAAAGTCGGAACGATTTTGATCGAAGAGCGCCCTCGGA
>QHZR01000040.1 GCA_003224755.1 Acidobacteriota bacterium | reverse complement strand
CCTCTGCGCATTGGCGGAGGCACCAGAATTAAGATTTATGAAGCGATGGCAATGGGCAAGGCGACGGTTTCAACAACCGTGGGCTCCGAAGGGCTGGACGTGCAGCATGGCCGCGACATCCTGTTAGAGGACGATCCGGCAGGCTTTGCCGAAGCTATTGTGAAGCTGCTGCGGAACGAAGTTCTACGCCAAAAGTTTGAAGCTGCCGCCGCCGCCACGGCGCGCCAATTTGATTGGTCTGTGGTCACCGAGCGTTTCCTCGAGGTTCTTGACAAAACCATTCGGGCAGCCGAAGCGAACAGTCCACTCTCGCCGCAGATCGAGACCGTGGGAGCGTGAAGGCATGACGGAAAACGTCAAAGCAAAAACCGAATCGCAGAGCCTGGCGACCGCGAAACCGGCAAGCTTCCATCACGTAGGTTTCGCAGTCGCGTCAATCGAGAAGCTGGCGCCGGGTTTTGCTCGTTCATTAGGCGCCCATTGGAATGGCGAAATCATTCATGATCCCTCGCAGGAAGCGCGAGTCGCCTTTCTTTATTGCGGTGATCAGCGTAATCCAGCAGTCGAACTGGTGGAACCGGCTGGGGACACGTCCCCGCTGCATAGATTTCTTAACCGGGGTGGCGGCCTGCACCATATCTGTTATGAAGTGGACTCTCTGGATGATCAATTATGCGAGAGCCGCGCTGAAAAATGTCTGGTGGTGAAGAATCCGCTTCCCGCAGTAGCGTTCGGCGGAAGGCGCATTGCCTGGGTTTATACGCCGGAAAAACTGCTCGTCGAGTATCTTGAACGCTAGCTCGTTGGAGCTATGAGGTGAACAGTTCGGAGCTTCGCCAGGAAATTGACCGGTTGATCGCAGCCGATGATGTTGCGGGCGCAACGCGCTCGCTTGCCGAGCTTTGGGCGAGAGATAATTCCTCTCCAGCCGCGTCGTTTCTCTGTTCGCGATACGAGCAACTTCGTCCCAAGCTGAATCTGCCCCCCTATCGTTTGGCAATCCTGCGTTCATTTACGGTCGAACCTATGGTTCCCTTGTTGCGTGCCGCCGCTTTCAGCGCAGGAATTGACCTGACGGTTCGGCTCTCTGAGTTCAACGCACATGCGCAGGAGATTCTTGATTCGGCAAGCGCTCTGTACGATTTTGCTCCAGATGTGGTGATCCTCGCCGTGCAGACCCGCGATGCCGCGCCTGACCTCTGGCGTGATTTTCCCGGGCTCAGCTCCGAGCAAATTCAGGCGGCCATAGACCGCGTCACAGGGGAATTTCGCAATTGGGTGCACGCGTTTCGCCGGCACAGCCAGGCTCATTTGATCGTCCACAATCTTGAGCAGCCGATCGCAGCGAGTCAGGGCGTGCTCGACAGTCAACTCGAAGTAAATCAATCCTCTGCGATCCGCCAAATCAACGAGGGACTCCGCGGGTTGGCCTCGCAGCACCCTGGAGTTTACATTCTCGATTACGATGCCCTGGTTGCGCGTTGCGGCCGCGCGCAATGGCATGACGAGCGCAAATGGCTGATGGTTCGCCTTCCAATTGCGGCGCACAATTTGAATCATCTTGTTAATGAATGGCTGCGCTTTCTACACCCGCTTACCGGTAAAGTTGCGAAGGCTGTAGTTGTGGACCTCGATAACACTCTTTGGGGAGGAGTGATCGGGGAGGACGGGATTGGCGGAATTCAGCTCAGCAGCGAGCATCCTGGTGCGGCATATCAGAAACTTCAGCGCGCGCTGCTCGATCTCCATCATCGAGGTATTCTGCTCGCAATCTGCAGCAAAAACAATGCTGACGATGCCATGGAAGCGTTGCAGAACCATCCCGGCATGCTGCTCAAACCGGAGCACTTCGCGGCGGTGCGCATCAACTGGGGTGACAAGTCGCAGAATCTGCGCGAGATTGCTGCTGAGCTGAACGTCGGCATCGATTCGCTTGCATTCGTCGATGACAATCCAATCGAGCGCCAGCAGATTCGCATCCAGGTTCCGGAAGTGTTTGTAATCGAACTGCCCGATGACGCGATGGGATTTGCCACCGCAATCCACGAGTGCCCACGTTTCGATCGATTGTCGCTCTCAGCCGAAGATCATCAGCGCAGCGAGTATTACCAGAAGCAGCGCGAGCGAGGACGTTTGGAGCAGACCGTCAGCTCACGCGAGGATTTTTACCGCTCGTTGCAGCAGGAAGTAGAAATCGCGCCGCTGGACAGATTTACTCTTCCCCGCATTGCGCAGCTCACCAATAAAACCAACCAGTTCAATCTCACTACGCGCCGTTACACAGAGCAGCAGATTTCGGAACTGGCCTCATCGCCAGATTGGAATTGTTTTTCATTACGGGTTCGCGACCGCTTCGGCGACAATGGCCTAGTGGGCGTGGCTATTACGCGTAAGCAGGAGAAGACTTACGAAGTCGATACTCTGCTTATGAGTTGCCGGGTCATCGGACGGACCGTGGAAACCGCATTCCTCTCCTTTCTCGCCGAACACGCCCGCAAACAGGGTGCGCAGCGGTTACAGGGATGGTTTTTGCCGACTAAGAAGAATGCTCCAGCGCGGGATTTTTATTCCAGCCACGGTTTTCAGGTGCTGGAACTGAATGGTCGTGGCACGCTGTGGGGACTCAACTTGCAGCAGGGTCATGTTGCCTGTCCGGAGTGGATTCGCCTGCATATCGTAAATGGAGAGAAAGGATGAATTCGCCGTTATTCGAAAGAGTTCGCGGCATCGCCGCCGATATTCTGGGGGTCGGCCCAAGCCAAATCATGCCGCAATCGTCCTCGGAGAATATTGAAACCTGGGACTCGGTTCATCACTTGAATCTGATTCTCGCCTTCGAGCAGGAGTTCGGAGTGCAGCTTGAGCCGGAAGAGATCGATCAGATGAATAATGTCGAGCGGATCATCAGGATTCTGGAGCAAAAGCTCAACCACCACGGCTAATCTTTAACATGGCGATTGCCATCCAGCCCTACGGCGCAGACCTGATTCCGGCAGTAAAAGCTTTCAACCAACGCCTTGCGGCGGGCGGCGGCGTTGCTCCCGAATTCCATTTTCCGGAAAACAATATTCCGCACTGGCTGCCACAGCTCGAAGGCCGCCGTATTCACCAGGAATACTATCTTGCCGTGGACGGAAATTGCGTGCGCGGCGGGTTCATCTTGAAATATCAGGATTTCTTCCTCCACGGGAAGCCGCAGCCGCTGGTCTACTATCATCTGCCTGTTTCCGAAGGGATCATAAACAAGGCCTATGCCGGCGTGGGCGTGCACATGTTACGAAGCGCACTCAAATTGCAGCCGATGTTGTTTGCGCTCGGTATGGGTGGGTTCGATCGCCCTCTTCCGCAGATGCTTAAAGCCATGGGATGGAGTCTTTGCGCTGTGCCGTTTTACTTCCGGGTGAACCACCCAGCAAAATTCCTGCGTGAGGTCGCACCTCTGCGTGAAACTAAGAGTCGGCGCCTGCTCGCCGCCCTGGCTGCGGTTACTGGCGTGGGATGGGCTGGAATTAAATTAACTAACAGCCTTCGCACCAGCAGCTCGGAGCGCGGATTATTCGTCGAGCAAGTCGAAGGCTTCACTGAACGCGACGATGACCTTTGGAAGCAATGCCGCGAGCACTACATATTAATAGCCGACCGCGCTTGCACAACCCTGAACCTGCTCTATCCTCGCAGCAAGAATTTTCTCTGTATCAAGGTCAGCCGCGCGTCAAGGTTCATTGGCTGGGCTGTGCTGCTGGACACTCAAATGCGGGACAACAAATACTTCGGCAACATGCGGCTTGGATCAATTGTCGATTGCCTGGCGCTGCCGGAAAATGCGCTTGCAGTCATGCAGGCCGCTATGCAGTTTTTGGAACAGCGCGGAGTTGATCTGATCATTTCCAACCAATCTCATCACGCCTGGGGCGGCGCATTGAAGTCCAGTGGCTTTCTGGAAACGCGATCGAATTTCATTTTTGGTGCTTCCAAGCCGCTGGCCGAACTTCTCTCACCATTTCAGAACAATCAGAACCAAGTCTTCCTGAATCGCGGGGACGGCGACGGACCGGTGAATCTGTGAATAAAGAGGTAGATTCGACGGTGTATCTGATGTACCACGAACTCGAGCTCCCCGGCCGTCCACTCTGCCAAAACGAACCGGGATACGTTCGTTACATTGTGAAGCTGAAGGATTTCGAATCCCAGACGCAATGGCTGAAAACCAAATCCTGGCGAGGCATGAGCGTGAGTGAGGCACTCTCGTCAGCAAAAAAAACGGGCGTCGCCCTGACGTTCGACGACGGCTGCGAGACAGATTTCCTCAGCGTTGCGCCCGTTCTTAAACAAGCAAATTTCAACGCGACATTCTATGTGACCGTCGGTTTTCTTGAAATGCCAGGCTACATGTCGCGCAGCCAGGTGCGACAATTGAGCGATCTTGGCTTCGAGATCGGATCGCACTCCATGACCCATGCTTACCTTAGCGATCTCTCTGATGACGCTCTTCAAGCTGAAATTGCAAATTCCAAAAATGAATTGGAACAAATGACCGGCCGGTCCATCGAACACTTCTCGTGCCCGGGTGGCCGGTGGAACCAGCGAGTGGCGCGGTTCGCGAGGCAAGCTGGATATCGATCCGTTGCAACAAGTCGCTCGGTCGCAAATTCATCTGGCGCTGATCCGTTTCGTTTAGGACGCGTGGCAGTCATGCGCGAAACTGATCTTCGTACATTTCGGAAGCTCTGCCAGGGTCACGGCCTCTGGAGGTTGCAGGCACAAGATCTGATTCGCGCAACCGCAAAGAGCATCTTCGGCAATTCCGGCTACGATCGTATGCGTTCGGCCTTGCTCGGCCGAAATCAGTAACCCTTACTGGTTTCCTACGGCACCTTCAACCTGCCCCGAAGTGCTGTGTACTTCGGTTCCTCACTAGGACACTCCCTCCGGTTATCTGTCTATTCCGTACAGTCGCACGTAGATTGCACGAAGGACTCGAACCTCTTAGTCCCCTCAATTTCCGATTCGAGGAAAAGTGCAATGGCTCTCGTTTTCGCACGCCCCGTCTGTTCAACGCCAGCCGCTTCAAGATTGGGAAAGTGGTTAAAAATTGCCAGCGGCCTTCTTCTATTCTCAACTTACACAGCTATGACCACCTCCTGTGGCCTTCCGGCCCAGAGCGCTAATCTTTCGTTAGCAAGCGCAAGTAGCAAGGTGAGAAGCTTTGACTTAGCGAACCACGGCTTGGACGGTCACATCAGGGTTTCCGCCAGTCTGCCTCCAGGAATCGTGGGAACCGCATATAACGCTGTTGTTTCTATAGTTGGAGGCGCGATGCCGTACCAGTTCTCTGTGGTATCAGGATCACTTCCGGTCGGTCTATCCTTGAACCCCAGCACAGGTACAATTTCCGGCACACCGGCGACCGCCGGGATCTACAAGTTCACGGTTCAAGTGGTCGATGCTGCCGGCCTAAGCGATGAGAAACGATTCATGCTTTCGGTTGCAGCTGCAACGGGTGCTCCTGCCGTGAGCGTTCAGATCTCACCGCTTGGCCCGACTGTCTCTTCTGGCACTGCGAAACCGTTCACCGCGACCGTCAGCAACACGAGCGATACCGCGGTGACGTGGAGCGCAACGGCAGGGACGATTTCGACCAGCGGAGTTTTCTCTGCCCCGGATGTAAGTGTCGTCGGCACAGCTACGGTCATTGCGAGGAGCGTTGCAGATCCAACCAAAACTGCTGCAACGACGGTAACGATAACTGTGAGCAGCCCTGTTGTACCGCCCCAATCGACTGGATTCGATGGGCCAGCAGAGTTGCCCAGAGTTTACGTTCAAAGCGCTATAACGGACACGCCAACTCCCGGCAACATTATTACTGTCAACGCCGGAGGCAGTTTCCAGAACGCGCTGAATGCTGCCAATTGCGGTGACACAATTTTGCTGCAGGCTGGTGCGACCTTTAGCGGGTCATTTACCCTTCCAGCTAAGGCTTGTGATAGCAGCCGCTGGATAGTCATTCGCACCAGCGCTCCTGATTCCACCTTGCCACCGGAAGGCACGCGGCTTACTCCCTGCTATGCAGGCGTTTCCTCCCTTCCTGGCCGGCCTGCTCTGAATTGCAGCTCAACTCAGAATGTCTTGGCAAAGATTTCGATGCCTGGCGGCGGCATCGGACCATTGGTCTTCCAGCCTGGCGCGAACCACTATCGGCTGATTGGGTTGGAGCTAACTAGAACCGTTGGCACAGGAATCGTCTACTCCCTAGTCTCTCTGAAAACGGGCGGAACCGCCGATCACCTCATATTCGACCGCATGTGGCTGCATGGCACATCGCACGATGACACCACACGCGGAGTCCAGCTCGGAGGCAGCCAATATGTAGCCATCATCGATTCCTTCTTTACCGATTTTCATTGTGTCGCGCTGACTGGCTCATGTACCGACTCTCTCGCCATTGGTGGTGGAATCGGCGACAACCCCATGGGGCCGTACAAAATCGTGAATAACTTTCTGGAATCGGCAGGAGAAAACATACTATTTGGCGGCAGCGAAGCTACGGTGACGCCTGCCGATATTGAAATTCGGCACAATCACATGTATAAACCTCCGATCTGGAGGCAAGGTGAGCCAGGTTTCGTGGGGGGGGCAAATGGAAATCCGTTTATCGTGAAGAACCTGTTCGAGCTAAAGAATGCCCAGCGGGTCCTGTTCGAAGCCAATGTTCTGGAGTACAGTTGGGGCGGATTCTCACAGGCCGGGTATGGAATTTTGCTCACTCCAAAAAATCAGAGCGGGCTGAACGGAACCAATCTCTGCCCGCTGTGCCAAGTGACTGACGTCACGATTCGCCTAGTGATGGTCAGCCACGTCGCTGCTGGCTTACAGATCGCTAATATTCGATCCGACAACGGTGGCGCGCCACTCGACGGCCAGCGCTACAGCATCCACGATCTTGTTATTGACGATATCGATGGGACGAAATACCGCGGCCCTGGTCAGTTCGCTGAAGTCATAACAGGCGATCAAGAAGTCCCGCTCCTGCAAAATGTTTCCATCACCCACGTAACCGCGTTCCCACCGAAGACGATATTCGGCATTGGCGACTTATCGGGCACAAAAATGGCCAATTTTGTGTTCAATAACAGCATCATCAGCGCTGGCGCGTACCCGGTATGGTCGACCGGTGGTGGTACTGCCAACTGCGCTTACTATGACAAACCCATCATTACATTCAATGCGTGTTTTAGTCCCTATTCATTCACCAATAACGCGATCATTGCCGCTCCCACTTCATATCCGTCTTCGCTGTGGCCAGCGGGCAATTTCTTTGCCGCGGATCTTACGGCCGTTCAATTCATGAACTACAACAATGGGAATAAAGGGGACTATCACCTGCTGCCTTCGAGTCCGTACAAGGATGCGGGAAACGACGGTAAGGACCTGGGAGCCGATATAGACGCTATTCTCTCCAGCACAGCGGACGCCTACTAACGCGATTTCTTACGGACCCATATTTCTGTCGCCCGTCGGATGCCGGCGATTCAGCACGCTGATGAACTTCCGTAAATACACAGACCGTCGAATACTTTTGCGCCTGCAACCTAAATTCATCGTGTCCCGGGATTCGGTTTTGCACCTCCGCCATATATAGTATGAATGTGGTGGCGCGTTAGTCTTGAGATGCGTTGCCGCAAGGGGCGAATCCCTTCTGGTGGTGGTGTAATGGTCGAATCCAAGATCTTCAGAATGTCCCGTTCCATCTCTTCTGCTTATTCCCCAACTACAAGCTGCTATTTGAAACGTGCGTGCCTAAAATCAGTCTTGCTGATTGTAGGTGGGATTCTGTTTGCTACGTCGGTGGCCTTCGGATCCGAGAGAAGCAACAGCTCTGCGGCGGCCTCGGGCTTTGATGGCCCTGCTGAGCTGCCGCGTGCCTATGTCAAAAGCTCTCTTTTGGACACGCCTTCTCCCGGCAGGACCCGCGTTGTCAAGCGTGGAGGAGATCTTCAGGGTGCGATCGAACAGGCTGCCTGCGGCGACACAATTCAACTCGAAGCCGCAGTTACATTCGCCGGCAAATTTGTTTTTCCCTATAAGAAATGCGACGACTCACACTGGATCACTATCCGCACTAGCGCACCCGACTCCGCTCTTCCAACGGAAGGGGCTCGTCTGACACCGTGTTATGCTGGCGTTGCTTCACTTCCTGGGCGGCCGGATTTCCATTGCGCCTTGGTCAAGAACGTCCTGGCAAAGCTTCAATTTGACGGACGAGGCCGGGTCGGTCCGATCGTTTTTGCGCCGGGCGCAAACCACTTCCGGTTTATCGGCCT
>QHZR01000039.1 GCA_003224755.1 Acidobacteriota bacterium | reverse complement strand
CCGCAGAAGAACTTATCCCATTAATTGATGAAGACAGCCAGCCAGCGCTGTGGGTACTGGTGACGATCTATCGAGGCCTGCTCGAGAAGATCGTGCGGCTGAACTACGATGTTTTCACTCGTAAAGTCAGTCTCAGCGTTTGGGAAAAGCTGAGAATTCTGAGCCAGGGCTTGCTGCAACGAATCCTCTGATGGCCGAGAGCGCAAGCCAGCCCACAGTGGCGATTGTTGGAGGCGGACTGGCCGGGCTTGCCGCAGCCTGCGCGCTTTCTGACAGTGGTTTCCGCGTAACGCTTTTCGAGCGGCGTCCTTATCTTGGCGGCCGCGCTTCCTCCTACGAACATCCTGGGACCGGCGAAGTGGTGGACAATTGCCAACATGTTCTGTTCGGCTCGTGCACGAACTTGATCGCGTTCTATCGGACCATCGGAATTCTGGAGAAGATCCGCTGGTTTGACTGCATGACCTTTATCGAACCTGGCGGTCGTCAATCACTCTTGGAACCCACGTTCCTGCCTGCTCCGCTCCACGTGGCGCCATCCTTCCTGCGCTTCAAATTCCTGAATGCACGCGACAAGGCCATGCTGAGCGGCGCGCTCGCCACGTTGATGTTCTCGACGCCTGAAGACGACGGGCGTTCATTCGAGCACTGGCTGATTCAGTATCGCCAGACGCCCGCCGCGATTGAGCACTTCTGCAGCGCGCTCAGCGAAGACCTGGACCTGATCTCCATTCCTTACGCCGCGCAGGTTGTGCGTGAATCCATGAAAGCGCCAATCGCAAGAAAAATGGGGATCCCGACGGTGCCCTTAACTCACCTCTACGACGCAGCCAGCGCATACATCGCGGCCCGCGCAGGGGAGGTGCGCCTGAGAAGCGGGGTACTGAGCATTCCGCCGCTCGATTCCGGATTCCGCGTCAAAACTCAAGACAAAGAAGAGTACTTCGACTATGGAGTTTTGGCGGTTCCATTCGATGCCGCGGGAAAGCTAATCTCTGATCTTCCTGATCGCGAAGCGCTGACCGACAAGATCTCGCATTTCGCAACCTCGCCCATCACCGGCGTCCATCTCTGGTTCGACCGCGAAATTTCCGATCTGCCTCATGCGATCCTTCTCGACCGTACCATCCAATGGATGTTCCACAAGTCCCAATTACTCTCCAGTCTGTCATCCCGAGCGGAGCAGGACCGTTCGCTGGCGAACGATCCTGTGCAGTCGAGGGACCTGCCGTTTACATCCGCCTCCCGAGGTCCTGCGGAGACCAATGCCTCCAAGACATTCCCAAGTGCGGTCTCAGCCCCGGAGGGGCGGCATTCGTTAGCCCAGGACGTAAGTCCTGGGACAGGCGCGAATATGACCGAGTCCCGTAGGGACGGCACAGCCAGCTACGTTGAGCTCGTCATCAGCTCCTCAAAATCCCTGATCAACAAATCCCGCCAGGAGATCATTGATCTCGCTCTCAACGAACTCCGCGAATTTTTCCCCAAGGCTCGCGAAGCCAATCTCGTCAAAGCCACCGTGATCAAAGAGGTGAACGCGACTTTCTCTCCCGCGCCCGGCATCGACGGCTATCGTCCGCCAAACGTAACTCCGTGGCCGCGCCTCTTCCTCGCGGGCGATTGGACAGCCACCGGCTGGCCCGCCACCATGGAAGGCGCCGTGCGCAGCGGATTCCTCGCGGCCGAGGCTCTGACTAAATACGCCGGAACGCCGAAATCTTTCCTGATTCCCGATCTCCCGGCTGCTGGCCTGATGCGACTCATCGGCTGAATCGCACCTGAAATCTGCTACTATTCCCGCGCCAAACTCATCTCAATCTGATGCACACGTTCGCGGCCATTTCCGGCATCGTTATCCTCCTTGCCGTCCTTCTCGACGCCTTCGAAACCGTCGTCCTCCCGCGCCGCGTGCGCCGTCAATTCCGCATCACGAGTTGGTTTTATCGCAACACATGGCGCCCCTGGGCACGAATCGCCAGTCACATCCAATCGCAGACACGCCGCGAAACCATGCTGGGATACTTCGGCCCACTTTCCATGATTGCCCTGCTCGGATTGTGGGCCTGCGGCCTGATCCTTGCATTTGCGTTGCTTCAATTCGCCGGCGGCGAACACCTTTCGCTTGCTGACCAGCCCATTACTTTTCGTTTGCTGCTCTATCACAGCGGCGAAACATTCTTTACGCTGGGCTACGGAGATATAACTCCCGCCAGTACCACAGCAAGAATCCTGTCGGTATCGGAAGCCGGCATGGGCTTTGCTTTTCTTGGCGTGGTGATCGGCTATCTGCCCACCATTTATACCGCGTTCTCCCGCAGAGAAATTGAAATCTCATTGCTCGACGCTCGCGCCGGCTCGCCTCCCAGCGCCACCGAACTGCTGACTCGCGCCGTGAAAAGTCTCGATCAAGGGACGCTCGATCGTCTCTTTCACGATTGGGAGCGCTGGGCGGCGGAGGTGCTCGAGAGCCATCTCTCATATCCCGTGCTCAGCTTCTATCGTTCGCAGCACAGTAATCAGTCGTGGCTCGGCGCGCTCACCGTTGTTCTGGATGCGTCGGCGCTGGTAATTGCTGGCATCGACGGCATCAGTAGCGAACAGGCATTGTGGACGTTCAAAATGGCGCGCCACGCAATCGTGGATCTCGCGCAGGTCGTGAATGCTCGTTACGACCCTAACGCGCACGATCGCCTGAATCCCGACGATCTTCAGCTCCTGCGCTCGCGTCTTGCAGAGAAAGGCCTGCAGCTTCGTTCGGGTGCTGCAGCGGAGCAAAAGCTCATGCAGCTTCGTCTGCAATACGAGCCGTACGTGCTGGCGATCGCGCGCAACTTATACATCTCTTTGCCAAGCTGGGTCCGTCACGATGGCGGAAAGGACAATTGGCAAGCGGGCCCTTGGGACCGCATCATTCAAGCACAGGGCTTAGGACGGATTAGCAGCCACCGGGCAGCCGCCGGTGCCGACGATCATTTCTGATCCGATGTCGAGACGTTGCTCGCAACGTCTCCTGCAGTCGCAGGAAACCGTTTCTGGTTCCATGCAAGACGTAGCAAGCTACGTCTCTACGAGGAGTGGCTCGCGAAACCCTTCCGTCGCTGCTCGCTATACCTGTGCAGGGCATCACTAATAATCGGATACGCCTCTGCCGCCGGACGAATCTGATCCACTTCGACTGCCTTTCCCTCGAGTTGCTTATAATCCTGAAAAAAGCGGCGCAGCATTAGCAGACGGTGCTGTGGCATCTCAGCGGCTTCGCGATAGCTGTTGAACTCGGGATCTTTGGTGGCGACGGCAATGATTTTATGATCTTTCTTGCCAGAGTCAATCATCGTCATCAGCCCAATGGCGCGCGCATAAATAATGGTGAGAGGCACAACGGTTTCCTGGCACAGCACCAGCACGTCGAGCGGATCTTCATCTTCCGCCAGCGTTTGTGGAATAAAGCCGTAATTCGCGGGATAGTAAACCGCTGAGTAAAGCACCCGGTCGAGCTTGATCAATCCGCTTGTCTTGTCGAGCTCGTATTTCACGCTCGAGCCAAACGGAATCTCGACGATAGTGTTGAACTCCTGCGGCAGTTTGCTGCCCGGACTCACATCATGCCAGGGATGGATCATGATCCATTCTAGCGAAACTATGAGATGGCAGTTCTGCGCTCACGCATTGTAAGCTTTCGTATCCTGTGGCCTCTTGCGCCCGCCTCTGCGGGCACAGGTCTCTCGTAGGAGGTGAAATTGTATTCGTTCAGTCGGATTCACCGCCTTTTCGGACTCTGCGGACTCGCGGGAGCGCTATTGTTCTTCGCCGGCGATATGCTGTTTTACGGGCACCTGGGATCAGGGCCAGACTTTCACCAAGGCATGCTCGTCACCGTGATTCACGCATCGCGGGAGCGTCTGTTTGCCGGAGGGCTGGTTGGACCGTTCGCGGCTTGTTTGTGCATAGTTGGCTTCTGGCACGTGTACCGAAACGTTGGCCCTTCCTACATTGTTCTGGGACGGCTTATGTTTGCGCTCTTTGCGGTATTGATGGTGGCGGGAAGTGCGGTGCACACGCTCTGGACAGCGAGGGGTCTGGCGATCAAATATTGCTATGGGCAGAGTGCGCCCTGCGCAGACTTGCTGGAAGCTGTGAAATCCTATTGGAATCTCGCCTATAACCTCGGCGCTGTTCCGGGATATCTTGCGGCCTTATTGCTGCTGGGATTGGTTCTTTTCGGCAAGACTTATTACCCGCGGTGGACGGTGCTGGCCAATCCCGCCATTCTTCTGCTCCTTTCACCACTGGTTGACCGCCTGCCGTCCCCCTTCGGTGCCATCCTCTCTGGAGGCTTCACCAATCTCTCAATCGCCGTTTTCTTTGTTGTCTCAGTTTTGACAACTTGGAACACCAGCGGGGATGTGCGCGGGCAACGGTCTTGACCCTGTTTTCCGTCACGAGTAAAGTCTGAATAGGTTCTACGAATGTCCTCACAGACCACCAAGTTCCTCAAGTTCGGCAGTGCGATGGTCGCGATCCTGCTGGCGCTCGGCTACCTGGCCTACACCGGCGTGCAGGAGAGCAAGAGTTATTACGTCACAATCAAAGAATTGCGCGGCATGGGCGATGGCGCTTACACCAAACGCTTGCGGGTCGCAGGAAACGTCCAGCCGGGCTCAATCCGGCGCAGCGGGACGAATGTGAACTTTGTTTTGGTTGAAACGGATCAGACGCTCAATGTGGTTTACAACGGGACTGAACCGCCACCAGACACTTTCAAAGATGACGCTCAAGCTCTCGCCGAAGGAAAGTTTGACCGCGATGGCGTGTTTTACGCCAAGCAGATTCAGGCAAAATGCGCGTCCAAATACGCGCCGCAGAAGGGAACTCCAGCCGGGAGTTCAATGACTGCAATCCCTTCCAACAGTTCCGGCAACTGACGCGAAGGGACCATGTTTGGGCCTAGTCAGATGTAAAGTCTTCGTCATTCGATTGACCGGGCACGTGCAGGATGAGACACTTCTTGCCATCTGAGTATGGTTGGGAGTTGGTCATGAATCCTCGTTTCTGGTGCGCCTTCGTTCTCCTCCTAAGCTTCCAAGCCGTAGCCCAGTCTCTCAACTCGGACCCTTTTGCGACGGCAGGTGCCCCTACCGCAGGAACCAAGACCTACGAATCTACGGGCGCGGTTCTGGCGCTGAGGGTTTTAGACGATAAACGTATACCGCTGGATCGGCAATCGGTCATCAAACTGGAGAACAAGAACACTCAAACGGCGGTGTGGCAGACGACGGCCGATAAATCCGAAGCCTACTTCACTGACTTGGGCGTGGGCCAGTACGAGATCGAGGTAAGTGCTATGGGGTATCTCACAGTTCACAAAACCTATAGTGTGGTTGGCGCCTATACCACTTACAACGTGGAGATCACTCTTCAGCGTGATCCCACAAGTGTGGATATCAAGGAACCTAACGCGCCAGATATGCCTTCCAAAGCACGTAAGTCAACTCAGCGTGGCGTTCACGCACTAAAGTCAGGAAACCTCAAAGACGCGCAAAAGCAGTTGGAAGCCGCATTGAAGATAGCCCCGAACAGCGCCGACATAAATTTCCTCCTGGGCTATTTGTATTTTCTCAAGAAAGATTTTTCTGCGGCACAAGGATTCTTGGTTAAGGCGGTCACAGCCGATCCTCGTAATGCGCAAGCTCTGACTCTGCTCGGCAGGGTCAGGTTGCACACTGGCGATTCCGTAGCTGCGAAGGCTACTTTGGAAGACGCCGTTGCTACCGATCCCGACTATTGGATGGCGCATTACCTTCTAGCTGACGCTTATCTCCAGCAACATGAATACGAGAAGGCGCGCCAGCAAGCGGACATTGCGATTGACCGAAGCAAGGGAGCGGGTAACTCGGCCCGTCTGGTTCTGGGTCAGGCTCTGGCGAATTTAGGCAAGAACGAGGAGGCGATCGCCGCCCTCGAGACTTTTCTCCACCAGTCATCGGAGAACACACAGGCGGCCCAAGTCCGCGAGTTGATCGCGCAAATCAAAGCACGTGCCGCGGCCCCTGCAGGTGCTGTTTCTGCTTCGGTCAGCACGAGGCTTGTCGAGTCTGAGGTTGACGATACTCAACTCCGGCTCTCCATCAAGACCTGGGAACCGCCCGCGGTGGACGATGCCAAGCCGACGGTTGCGGCCGGAGTTGTTTGCCCACAGGGTCAGGTGATCAGCGAAGCGGGCTCTGGAGTTAAGCAACTGGTGGACGACATCTCGAAGTTTTCTGCCATCGAGGAGTTGCTTCACGAGAATGTGGACGAATTGGGGAACGCCATAACCAAGGAAACGAGGCATTACAACTACCTTGCCGAGATTTCCGAAACCCAGCCTGGCTATTTGGAGGTCGCGGAGTATCGCACCGAGCACGGCGAGGTGCCGCAGTTTCCTGACAATATGGTCAGCAATGGGTTCCCAACGTTAGCGTTTGTGTTCCATCCCGCGATGTGGCCGAACTTTGACTTCAGTTGCGAAGGCATGGGTGAACTAAATGGCAAGGCCATGTGGCTGGTTCACTTCCGCCAGCGGGACGACCGTCCAAATCGTATACAGGATTTCAAGATTGGAAGCATGATCTACTCCATCAACCTTAAGGGCCGCGCGTGGATCACACCTGACATGTTCCGAATCGCACGCATCGAATCGGACCTGGTAAAACCGATGCCAAACATCCAGCTGCTCACTGAGCACCAAGTCATCGAATACGGTCCAGTCCGGTTCCCCAAGAAAGATGTCCAGCTTTGGCTGCCCAAGAGCGCAGACCTTTACTTCGATTTTCGCAAGCACAGGTACTACCGGCGGCACAGCTTCGATCACTTCATGCTCTTTTCCACTGATACTGATGAAAAAGTTGCAGGGCCGAAAGGTGTTCCGAACACGCAAGCTCCGAGTTCTCCAGAAACACGCTAGGGTTTGCGGCTTTTTCTGGTGTGATTAGCTGCTTTGACCGGCGGCGCTGGCAAAGCCTTGGTCAATTTTTTCCAGGTAGGCTTGCAGGCGATTTTTAATTTGCTCTTCGAGCGCGGTAAATTCAATTCCCATTCCGACACCAGGGTCGCTGGCCCGGACCACGCCGTTAGTCCTGATCTTCTCGGAATCAATCCAGAACGTGACAATTACGATTGTGCTGATTGCCAGCGGAACCAGAGACTCGATGTAGCAGCCGCGACCGCTCATGTCGGTCGCACTGCACTGCATGTGCGCGCGCTGTCCATCTGGAAAACTGACCGTAAGTGGAAATTGAACTTTGTGGCGGGCGAACCGGCGCTTCTCTGCACCGTGGTTTAGCCTCGGTGCGGCGGGAGTGCCCGCGATCACAGCAGCGGTGACTTCCCCCCATGGGACCGGCTGGTTCGCAAGAATTCGAACGCCGGCTCCATTGCGCCCCGGAGCCACGGAGGCTTTAGCCCACATGACTTCGAACCGGGCCTTCATGTTCTCGTACTGGATGCCGATGGTATCGCCCACTTTTAGATTGTGGCGCACGTGAGATAGTTGAGCGCCGGCGGCGCTAAGGTTACCGGCAATCGCGGTGCCAAAGAACGGCTTTCCACTGGCATCCATGCCCCAAATGCGCACAGGGATCTCGGCGGAAACCCGGTTTCCAGGTCTCTGTTCCATAAAAGTTGCCCAATCATATCCTGATGAGCAAAGACGCGGTAAGTAACCGTCAGTCACACGCGCCAGTCGAAGGTGAATGTACCTCCGGTGCGGGATCAGCTTTCTGCGAATTGGCGGTACGAGATCAGCTCTATCTCCTCGCTACGGATGAGATCTTTGACGGTATCTGATGTCAAAATGGAGAGTTCCTGGTCTCTGGAGTGACGCAATCGAGTCGTGACTTTGTCCAAATCGGCGTCGTTGTAGCCGGGATGGCTGACGAACTCCCAGGTGCCGTCAGGCAAGTTCTGAATTAACGATGCGAACGTCGCCAGCGAGAGGCCACCGGTTGCGACGATGCCAATGCAGCCGTCAGGGGTGACCATGCCGCCTTCGGCAAGATGCTGGGTAAAACCCGCCCGGTAGCGCCGCATGATGCCGAGCTTGAAACGCCGTTTCCAATTTCCGTTCGTAGCAAACACCAGCGGCTCAAATGGATTTCGCACCGCGCGCACTCCGCACACTTTAGCCGCCCGAAGCAGGGGTTTGAACACCGCCGGAAACATGTGGGTATGCTTGTGCGAATCAAGATGCGAAACGCGAAGTCCAGCCGCCTGCAGCTTACGAATTTGTGCTGTAACTTCAGCTTCGATCTGCTCGGGATCCAGACGTCCGGTGGTAGCCCTACTGGCGAAGCGAATCAGACTCTGGCAAAAGTGCGAAGTTGGGCCGGCGCCCAGGCACGGCACATCGGTTGAGTTCAGCGTGGGCATGCCATCCACCAGGACAACATGGCATCCCACGCTAAGATCAGGGGCTTGCGCGGCCAGCGATGCGGCCTCTTGAAACTTCATTCCGCAGGCCATCAGCGTGGCGGAGGTCACAATTCCGCGCGAGTGCGCTTCTAGAATCCCGCGATTCACGCCTGAAGTCAGGCCAAAGTCGTCCGCGTTGACGATAAGCCGCCGCATGCTCGGAGTCTAGCAGGAGGCGGGCGAGGGACAGACTCAGGCAAGCGCAGCTCAACACCTTGCTATTCCGAGCGAAGCAACTGCTTGGCCATCTGAATTCTTCGGTACGGCATCGGACAGGGATGCGAGTTGCTCATTTGAAGACTCCGCCGGTACCTCCGATCCCGGGAAGCCCGCCGGGCCCTGAGCCTGATCCTGAACCACGGCCAGGGTCGGCGCCAGATGTGCTGCCCGGCGTGAATCCCGACCCCGAGCCCAATCCTGAGCCAGACTTCATTCCACCAGAGCCCGAGCCCTCGCCGATCTAGTATCGGGCAATCTTTCTCCCCGGGCCCTAGCTGACTTGGCGAGCGATCTGTAGTCAGATTCTTCATAATCCGCTGTCGAAATCTCGGCTTTGTGTACGTCATAAGATCAGGTACACGTAAAACTGTCTTCGAGAAGGAGAAAGTTCATGCAATTCGCATTGTTGATCTACGAATCACCGGACGCTTTCGCGTCACGGAAAAGTGATGGAAGTG
>QHZR01000187.1:2152-10164 GCA_003224755.1 Acidobacteriota bacterium | reverse complement strand
GTTCAGTCCGCGCTGATTCTAGTTTCGTCAACAAGGATCCTGCAAGCGGCCGTGTATACAGGCTTGTACTAGAGACGCTGGCCATCCCCCGCCGCATTCCGGGCGGGTGGTCGGCAAACCGGAATTGATCCAAATGGCCCCGAGCGGATGAGTAACGATAAGTCCTAGTGTTGTATCAGAAGCGACCGCAGAGGAGAAGTTGGTGGCCTCATCAGAATTTGCGGCGGTCGCTTTTGATACAACGACTTGAAGGAAGCCGCCCCGTGGTGGGGTCGGACGTCGGTGGCTATGGGTTTTCAATAACGTCGATGGTTGGCATGAGATAGGCGATGGACCGGTGTGTTTGGTGGAAGAAGAGGAGTATGCCTTGGAGACGGTGATGGAAGTAGAAGATGATCGAGGTTGGAACAGATTCTGGGTCAATTAGAAGGACTTTTTTCGGCGGCAAGGCGCACGACGGGGGATCGAGCCGAAAGACGGATCGAGGTTTGCGGTTTTGGGAAATTGGTTTCATGCGGCGACTCCGGCGAGAGAGGGCGGAGAACGGAGTTGGAGCTGGGCAGCCGTAAGTCTCTCGATGACGACCATGCGGCCGCCACATTTGGGACAGAGCCAAAGTGGGTTCGGTTCATCGGCAGGGGAGGCTTTTGTTTGGGTCTGCGCTGGCTGTACAGCTCCGAGTAGTTGAAGGCAAAGCGGCAGGAGGGTGGCGCGTCGCCGGTTGGCGAGGAAGCCGAAGTGGCGAATGCGGACAAAGCCTTTGGGAAGGACATGCAAGAGGAAGCGGCGCAGGAACTCATCGAGGGATAGGGGCAGCAGTTTTTCTTGATTGTTATGAGCGCGGTCGCGCCAGCGAAAGATAACTTGGTCATCGACGAAAGACACAAGTCGATGATTGGAGATGGCGACGCGATGGGTGTAGCGGCCTAAATAGCGCAGTGCTTGTTCGGCTCCTCCGAAGGGGCGTTTGGAGTAGGCGTGCCAGTGGTGTCGGTATAGGGTTCGCAACCAAGCGGAGAAGGCTTTGGGGTGAGCGAGGGGCTTTAGAGTGCCATGGAAGCGAAGCTTGCCCTGACGGAAGTTGCGTTTCAGAGCAATGACAAACTTGCGGCGAAAAACCTTTCGGAGCACCGGGATGGGAAGAAAGAAGCGAGAATGCGATGGAACCCAACGAGAGTGATCGAGCGACAATCCGCCAGCGGGGACCACACAATGGGTGTGCGGGTGATGTTCGAGTTTCTGATTCCAGGTGTGGAGCACACTGAAGAAGCCGATCTCGGCGCCAAAATGTTGGGGATCGCGAGCGACTTCGAGGAGGGTTTCGGCAGCGGTCTGCAGCAACAGATCGTACAAGAGTTTCTTGTTCTGCAAGGCGAGCGGCGCCAGTTCATGAGGTAGGGTGAAGACAACATGGACGTAGCGCGTGGGGAGAAGTTCTTTACGACGCGCTTCGAGCCAACGGTCGCGAGCATTGGCTTGACACTTTGGGCAGTGCCGATCACGGCAACTGTTGTAGGAGATGGCCGGACGGTACCCGCAGTCGGTGCACTCATCGAGATGCCCGCCCAAGGCGGCGGTGCGACAGCGCGCAATAGCTCGCAACACCTTGAGGTGTTGCCAGGTGATCCATTTACGGCTGCGTTCGATGAAGCCGCGTCCCGCGGCGCGAACCAGATCGGCCACCTCGAATGGTGGCCGGTTCATCTATTCGCTCTGCGGTACCTTGTCTTTCAGCGGGAGCGAGTCCAGAGGACTCGCAGTGGCGTTGAGGTGCCGTTGGGAGAGATGGAGATAGATGGTCGTCTCTTCCAAATCACGATGGCCTAACAGCACCTGGATGGTGCGCAAATCGGCACCCGCCTCCAGCAGATGAGTTGCGAAGCAGTGGCGCAGGGTATGCGGATGGATTTTCTTGTGGATCCCTGCCCGCTGGGCAGCCTTTCGGCAGGCATCCCACACTACCTTGGTGGTGATGGAATGATTGGCTGTGTGCCAGCGCCCGCCTGGGAATAACCAGTCTGTGGGTTTGCGCCTCAGCCCCCGCCAGTACTCTCGCAAGGCTTTCAACAACGTCGGGCTGAGCATAACGTCTCGATCCTTACGGCCTTTTCCACCCTGGATGTGGATGATCATTCGACGACTGTCAATATCGGTGATCTTAAGTCGAGTCAGCTCTGCCCGCCGTACTCCGGTGGCATACAGCGTCATCAACACAATGTGATGAAAGGGAGTCAGAGCGGAGTCAATAAGCTGGGCGACTTCTTCCGAGCTGAGGATGATGGGCAGACGTTGAACCTTCTTGGGGTACGGAGTCTCGGTGACACTCCACGGCTTCCTCAGCGTCTTGATGTAGAAGAATCGCAAAGCGGCGAGCCGCTGCGTCACAGTGCTGGGTGCCAACTTTCGCTGGCCGAATAGGTAGGCTTGATACTGGCGGATGTGGTCCGGTCCTAACTGGTTCGGAGGGCGGTGAAAGTGAAGGGAAAACTCAGCCACGGCACTCAGGTAGCTGTGTATGGTAGTCTGAGCGTAATTACGACGCTCGAGTTCCTCGAGCATCATTTTGCGAAGGTGGGTCATAGGTTAGCTCCTTATGACCCAACCTTATCCCTTCACATACACCGCTGATACCTGGCACGCGAAAGCGTCCGCCGCAAAGCGGCTTCGTTCAAGTCGGCATAGCGCACCTTTCGGTTCGAAAAAAGTTACCCGCAGTTTTACCCGCACTTAGCGTTTCCGTGACACGCGACGACGTTCGGAGGAGTATCTTTCTAATAAACCACTCTGTGAGAGCGGATCACCCGCCTTAAAAAAGCAAAGCGCGGCGACGGAGTTCGGCGGAGTTGAGTGGTTAGAGCTGTTAGGGACATGTTCCAGGCGCTTGCCACGGCGGTTTTGTTGGCGGCTACGGTTTTCCCGCTGCGCCTCGAAGGGCAGATGCGCGCCACACAACGGCCAAGCACTCCGGCGAGAATTGGCGCTCGCTCGCCTTTTCGTTCTGCTCAGCCTCATTCAACTGGATTCGGTGTGACGAACCCAGGCGGGTTTGTTCGCAGGCCGGGATTTGTTGGATCGGTCGGGTTCCGCCGCCACCAGCACTTCCACACCTTTTTCGGGAACGCTTGTTTCAGTGATCCGTTCTTCTGTCGGCAGTTTTTCTTTCGCAATCGCTTCTTCTTCGCGCAACCAGCGTTCTTTCCTTACCCGATCTATACGTCTCTCCCTTACTACCAGGTTGCTGAACAAACACCGGTAAACACGTCCGAGCAAGAAACTGATTTGGCGAGAGAGGTCAGGCAGCTAAGGGACGAAATCGAACGGTTGCGAGATGAAGAGCGGTCAGGCGAAGAGGCACGGCAGCCAGCTTCACAGCCACGGCCCTCAGCCGAAGAGAAGACGGCCACCACGATTCTGGTTTTTCGTGATGGTCGTAGGAGTGAAATCCAGAACTATGCGATTGTCGGCCAGACACTGTGGATGCTCACGGAACAGCGGGCACGCAGAGTGCCGATTTCCGATCTCGACGTGGAAGCTACAAGGAAGTTAAATGCCGATCGTGGTGTTGAGTTTCGGACTCCATAATCCACTGACTCGGAGGTTGAGAGTCGCGTGGAATCAAGCCTTTTGAAAAGCGCTTTTCGCCAAAAGCGCCGGAATGGGGCTGTCGCAAGATTATCTTTCGGGTGTGTGCTTACGATCGCGCTGGCGCTCGGCGGCTTATCCTGCGGGACTTGTAATCCGCGACCTTTTATAAGCTCGATCTCGCCAAACACCACGCCGGCAGGTGGCAATCAGTTCCTGTTGACCGTTAATGGCGGCAATTTTCGTCGCGACTCCTTGGTGAGTTTGAATGGTTCGTTCCGGGTAACGAGTTTACTCAGCAGTCACCAGTTAGCGGCCGCGATTACAGCTGCCGACATTGCGACGCCTGGGTCGGTGCTTGTACTTGTGTTCAACGGCCGAGCGGGAATACGACATCAGTTTCGGGAGCCATAGGGAACACATTCGTCATGGGATGTACCGGCAAGGACTCGAATGCGGTTGCGTTCACGATTAGCCCGTGATGACTTTCCATTCGTTAGCGGAATGCGTTAACTCGAAACGTATCCGGATGCGAGCTCTCAAACCTGCGTGATCTGGCCCAGGCGTGAGTCGTGGGGGTTGCCGTCAAGCCAGGCGTGGTCGAGGTCGCGTACCTAGCGCTCAAATATTCAGCCCCGCTGCCGACGCGGTTGTAGTCGTCCAACATGAGGTCTAAAATTTGTTAGACGACCCTTCCTACGAGGAGGCCCGGGATGCGCTTCGCTAATTTCTCATTTGGCTCCCTCCGCATCGACGACAACACCTACGAGCACGATGTGGTCATCGACCGCGGGGAGATCCGCGACCGCAAGAAAAAGCCGTCCAAGAAACTCCGCGATGACTTTGGACACACGCCACTTTCCATCGCGGAGGACATACCTTGGAAATGCCGCCAACTCGTCATCGGTACTGGGGCATTCGGCAGATTGCCGGTGATGGAAGAAGTGAAACGCGAGGCGAAGCATCACAAGGTCAAATTGTTAATTCTTCCGACAATCAAGGCCATCGAGGTCCTGAGGCAAGAGCTCAAAGAGACGAACGCGATCCTCCACGTCACGTGTTGAGCGCTGCAGCGAGCACGGCACTGTACTGCAGCCCCGAATCCCTACAAGGAGGTGTCTATGCGGTTCAAAACTACTCGGACGTTTCTAACCGTGTTGGTTCTGGCTGCGCTTTCATTTGCGCAGACCAAGATTTCTGGCACTGTTCAATGCAGCAAGCCAGACCAACAGCAAAAGATTGACATAGGGGACCAGCCCGGCCATGTCTTCGCGATCAACCAGGGTAAGTGCAAATGGACGAAACCTATGGAGATCGCTGGAACGCAGACAAAGGAAGACATTGGGACCGGTTTCGATGAGATCAACGGCAACAAGTCCCACGGCCATGGCTACGTCGTTGGCACCCTGGCCAGTGGGGATAAGATGCATGTTCGCACTCAGGGCTCGGCAACGATGAAGGGTGAGGCGATCGAGAGTGCCGAGGGCATGTGGAGTTTCACGGGCGGAACCGGAAAGCTAAAAGGAATTAAAGGCAAGGGAACCTACAAGGGCAAAGGCGCGCCAGACGGTTCGGCTACCTATGAAGTAGAAGGCGAATACGAGCTGCCCAAGTAGCGACTCGCCCAAAGTTGCCGTTCACAACTAGAAACTGGCCTTGAACGGCTCACCTGCTCTTGGCTTTGCCCCGTGAGGGGAGAAGAAGTCGGTCACCTCGTCGCCTTTCCCACAATGCTGGGAGAGGCCTGTGCGAAGCCAAACCTGATCTGATCGGCCCGTTAGTGATCAACGTCAAGACCAGCTTTCGTGATTGGAAGCAGCGGACGAGGAGCTTGAAGCGGGATGTCCGTGCCCTATTTTTTGCCAAGCGCGACCCTCGTATGCCCTGGTACGCAAAGCTCTTGGGCGGCGTCATCCTGGCCTACGCCCTCAGTCCGATTGACTTGATTCCGGATTTTATCCCCGTGCTTGGATACCTCGATGACTTGATCTTGCTTCCCGCTGGGATTCTGCTGCTTCTCCAACTCATCCCAGCGGAGGTGATGGAGGAATATCGAATAAAAGCTGAAAATCCAGAACTCAGGATCTCTGGGAATTGGTTATTTGGGCTGTTTGTTGTCGTCTTGCTTTGGCTCTTGGCCATCGGGCTCAGCATTCACTTTATCTACGGCTGGTTTTTCAGGTCCCCTTGATTCAGTGAACCTCGGGTGATACTGTGAGGCTGAGTCTGGGAGGAGGACAGGGTATTGGAACGACCGACCCGAGCGCCCACTCAGACCTCAAGGGCCGCGAAGTAGGCACTAGCTCCGCCGAACCCCACGACATCCTCTCTCCCTCCTGCGGGACAAGCCTGAAATCCCAAGACTCGACGGATGGCTCAATTTCCAAGATCGGAGGATAAACGTATGTGTTGGTTCTCAACTGAGTATGCGAATCACATAGAAGAGGCCAAGACTGGACAGCGCCTCGGAATCAAGCAAATGCATTGGCATTCGAATTGGGTAGTGCGGGAAACCGAGATCGACGCCCCATGGCCTTGTCCGGTTTGCCTGATAGATCGGACCAGGGTCCTTTTTCGGTTCTCCGAAAATCAGCAGGCGTCGCTCCACCTCGACACCGAGGCCGAGGCAGTTTTCAAAATGTCAAAAAAGCCGAACCGGGACATCTTTGAGTTCTCGGACGGCAGACAAATTACATTGGGCGATCTGCCAGCCGGACTGATCTTTGACGTCCTCGTTGTCCCAGGCTCAGAACAGCTCTCGACCGTCCTAGAGATGGAGTCGGTGGTGCAGCACGAGGAGGAAGAGAGGGAGAAAGAACCATTCCTTGTTCGATTGCTGGCACATTTCTAATTCCTGTTGGCTTTGATTGTGAGGCGGACGTTGCTGTCGTCTCGTTCCGCGCAGCCAAGGTTGGGCTCGGGAAGGAGCCGACGAATGTAACTAGGAAACGGGCGGCTGTGGAGACATAAATCCTACTAGCCGTCCGCTGTATTTTTCGTGAGGTGCGGGCTGGAAAACCTGGCTTCATTACACATTACAATGACTGTGCTGCCATGACGGCAACGTGGGTAATTAACGCCTTTTCTGTACTTGTTTTGCTCACTCCCTGGCTGTGCGGCCAGAACCCAGACGAATTACTGGTAATCCGATTACCTGCAAAATATGGGCGCATCAACGAGCCCGGGGCGGCGCCCATACGGTCTCCGACAGTGCGAGGTGAGATCGCTGGTTCAGGCAGCGCTCGAAGGTGCAGGAGCATGGCGGCTGGCCGGAGCTCAATAGAGTGCGGAGACCGCAGTCCCAGCCACGCAGCAGGCGAAGGTAAACTTAGTCGTCATTGTGCCAGCAGGGGGGACAAAGAGGGGACGGGACTTGCTCCCGGGCCAAAATTTCCGTCAGCTCTCTCTTTGGGCAACCCACCTTGATGCTTGCCGTCATCAAGCCCGCAAACCAGGCCGTGTTGAGAAACTGGTCGACCGTTCTGCGAGGCTTAATGCTCAAGGGTTGATTTCGCGGTTTCGCAATCCACCTATCGTGCGTGACTGATGTCTACGGTTCTTAAGCCTGGGACAGTACTTCGAAACGCTGAAACCCGATAGCCATGCCGAACTTTCCTTCCTTCAATTCTTTTTCCACTCGAAGAACCTTCCCGAAGCACCATATCCACTTACCTTGCCTCCGGCTCCGGCGACGGGACAACAAGTATCAGCGCAATCTCAGAACCCTCTCGGAGGAGCTGATCGGCATCGAGGAGAACTCCAGCCGACGAGAGATTCTCAGTGATGGCCGGGACCTCGTGACCGCCATTTCCAATCACCAGGGACACAGCTTGTTGGAGGGCAATGCGCGGAGCCCGGCGGCGGTCAGGGTCGGACATCTCTGATGAAACCCTCGGGAAAGGAAAGCGGCTTGGCAGGCGTTCTGTCGGTCGCAACCCACAGAGAAGTGTTTCAATCTTACTCCTTGAAGCGTGCAGCGCACTCCTCCAACCAGGCTCAGCGCACGGGCACGCTCGTTTGCTGATCGGTCGCAGTGGCCGTGTCGTGCCCAGCCCTCACATTCGAGGTGCAACGTCGTACGTTTGCGTGAGACGAGCAGGGCAAGTTTAGGACAACAAGAGTTGTGCAATACGAAATGATCCGCAAGTCGCTGCTCGCGGATCCCTCTTCAGGCGGACTCATTCGCCCGGTTGCAGATAAGCCAGCTTACTTGCCTTCATCCGGCAGCGATTATGTTTTTTTCCCTCTTGTTCACTGGCGGAAATTGGGCTCCCAATTTTGGGAACTCTGCGTCGGCGCTGTTACTCATACCATGGAGTCGACGCGACTTTGATCCTCTCATTCCAGATAATGCTGGATCGCACACCGTAGTCGGTGAAATGGCCTATGGCTTTGTGAGACTCATTCCGAGAAATTCGTGGAAAATAAAC
>QHZR01000187.1:0-2145 GCA_003224755.1 Acidobacteriota bacterium | reverse complement strand
CTGTAAACGATCTTCTCGGGTCGCCTAAACATTGTCGATCCCCCAATTTTGGAATATTTTCGCTAGGATCTTTATCGTGGGCATCTTCAGGTCGGTTTGCCAAGTTGTGCAGTGGCGCCCCTGACTCATCTGGTCTGAGCGTGTCATTTTGAGCGATTCAGGCGCAGTTTTTCCCTAACAAGCAAATTACAGGAAAATCCTAAATTCCTCAGAAGCAATCGTTTAACGACCCCGCAAATCCGGAGCCCACAGGGCGTTTCAGGTACGAAACGTGCTTTATTCGTACGCAGTTCCGTGGTTCTCGTCCGTCCTAGGAGGCACCATGAAGGATGTGAATAAATCAGACGATTGGCGCGTTCTATGCGAGCTGGCTTCGAAAGAAAAAGACCCCGAGAAATTGATTGACCTTATCCTGAAGATTAATCAGGCGTTAGAGGAGAGTCATCAGAAATCTCGCTACCACGGAAACACAAATACATATTCGTACAGCGTTGCTCCTCAGCTCTCGCAGCCTGCAGAGCACGATTGTTAGTCTCGCAATCTGAGATTCATATTCTGATTTCTTGAGTTCTACCAAAACCTCTGTGTCTTCTTTGCATCCCAAACTTCTGATAAATGGTGAGGGTGGTCCAGCACCCTCACCTCACGGCAGGACCCCAGCGATGGTGAAATCCGTTCTAATCGCGGATGACAATACCTTTGTTCGGCAGAGGCTTTGTGGACTCTTTGGCGGCGAAGCAGACTTTGAAATTTGCGGAGAGGCGGAGAACGGAAGGGAGGCAATTGAGGAGGCTCAGGAGTTGCACCTGATTTGATCCTGCTGGACCTCTCGATGCCGGTGATGAACGGTCTAGACGCGGCACGTGCTCTGAAACGGGTGATGCCAGAAGTACCGATCATGCTTTACAGTGCTTACAGCGATTCTTTCACCCAGATAGAAGCCCG
This sequence comes from Acidobacteriota bacterium, assembly GCA_003224755.1. Classification (GTDB taxonomy): domain Bacteria; phylum Acidobacteriota; class Terriglobia; order Terriglobales; family Acidobacteriaceae; genus Gp1-AA145. The sequence continues at coordinate 1,200 of QHZR01000187.1, read as the reverse complement.
TTCCGCAGGCGTATCGGCACTAGTCTCAAAGTCTGAGAACATCGCTGTTTTGCTAGGCAAAGCGCGCAGTTTGGTTTATGAGATTGCCGCTTGATCCCTCGGATCACTTGTCCGCCGCCTGGTGCCAAACATGCGAAAACGCTTTGTCACACAAAATCCGGCAACTGTTCAGGCGCGAGGTGAAGGTTGGTTAGATCTTGAGCATGCCGCCACGGTGGGGGTCACGTCAGAGGATAAAGATTTTCCAATCGAGTCTTCGTTATCGATCGAATGTGGGCTGGGTTGGCGTGCCGCCGAACCCGGACCCCAAACAATTCGGCTGGTTTTTGATGAGCCTCAAGAGCTCAGACGCGTCTCCTTGGTTCTCGAGGAAGACGAGATGATGCGTACGCAAGAGTTTGTGTTGCGAGCGTCCTCGAATCCTGGCGGGCCGTTCCGAGATATTGTGCGTCAGCAATGGAATTTCAGCGCACCTACGTCAACGCGAGAGATCGAGGACTACCGCGTCGAACTCTCGGATGTCACGGTACTTGAGCTGACCATTGTTCCCAATGTCAGCGGCGGCGCGGCGCGTGCCTCCCTAAAGAGCTTCCGCTTATCTTGACGAGTGTTCATTTTCTTTCCTCAGACACTTTGGACGCGCGGTTTGTCGGCAACTCGGAAACGAGGAACAATGTCGCCGGATCATGGCATTCCCACGACAATCGGTGGCTACTGGATAGACACAACAAGCGCATTGGAGTTCGGTTTCTTGATTTCTGCTATCAGATATTTGCGGTTTGGCAAGAATGCCCCGAATCTGCAACACTTTTCACAAGGGTTTGCTCGCCCAGTAACGGCAGCATGGACATATTTGCAATGGTGGCTGACTCCAAAGTCTTTATCGTGGCTCGCAATAAGCACGTTGTTCCCAAACGGAGGCGAGTCGAACGCTTGCCGTCGGGATATTCCGTCCGAGAGTCCCGCGACGATTCTCACGGCAGTTACTGGTACGTAGTCACTGCCTTGGACGTAGTGCCGCCAAGAAATGCCTGACCGGTCGACGAAGACCAGCACATCGACTTCAACGCGATTAAAGGATTTTACTTTGTAGGTAGGTTCGCGAATGTCCGCCCCTTATATAATCGGCATAGGGGGAGCGGTCGCCCGCTCTCCCCTGCCACACCACCAGGACATGCGGGTCCGCATCCGGCGGTTCGG
>QHZR01000593.1:2240-2723 GCA_003224755.1 Acidobacteriota bacterium | reverse complement strand
GCAACCTGGCGATTGCTCGCCATCGCGCAAAGTCGTGTCAAAAACAGTGATTCTCGTGCCTTCCATTGCGCACTCCATTCAGTTAATTCCTCTGATCTTAAGGGTTGGAATTCTGAAAGCAAAGCTTATAATTATTGCGACTTACAAAAGTATTGCTAATCAAAGTAGCTATGCTTATACTAATTACAACAATATTAATAACCAGTTGTATGGATATTTCCCAGCTCGAGGTCTTCCTTGCCGTGGCTCGGGAGGGCGGTTTTTCCCGCGCAGCTGACAAGCTTTATCGGACTCAATCGGCAGTAAGCCAGTCAGTCCGAAAGCTCGAGGCTGAAATCGGGGAGCCCCTCTTCGACCGTTCGTCACGTGAAGGGCTGCTTACTGACGCGGGTCGCGTTCTCCAAGACTACGCTGAACGCCTGATAAATCTGCGCGAAAACGCACGCGAAGCTCTGACGGAATTACGCGAATTGCAAATGGGCA
>QHZR01000593.1:0-2178 GCA_003224755.1 Acidobacteriota bacterium | reverse complement strand
CCATTCGCATTGTGGTGCACCGGTCACTGGGAAGTCAGCTTCCGGATGACATTCGCCGCCACAAATGCGAATTCGCCGTGCTCACTTACGAGCCCCACGATCCGGAACTTGCCTCAGTTGTGGTCTATTCCGATGAGTTGATTTTCGTGGTTCCACCGCAGCACCCGCTTGCGCGCGAAAGCCGCGTGAGCATCCGGCAGTTAGGCGCTGAATCTTTTGTCGCCCACATCGTTCCGTCTCCCTACCGCGACAAGGTGATCCAGGCCTTTGAGAAATACAAAACTCCTCTACATATGGGAGTAGAGCTTCCCACGTTGCAGGCGATAAAACGATTCGTCGCCTTGGGGAACGGTGTCGCTTTCCTGCCCGAAATCAGCGTCGAAGACGAAATTGCCCGCGGCGACCTGGTACGCATTCCTGTGCAGGAACTGAGTGTCCACCGCAAGCTGCGCCTAATCCATCGCAAGACAGGAACACTTTCTCATGCTGGCCGGGCTTTCCTGAAGGTTGCCGAATCCGTCGCGCACAACCAGGGTGGCAGATATCGTTTTCAGCGGGAGAAAATAGGAGTTCCCGGAGATGCTAGGCGCGGTATCGAGAGCGGCACCCGCGCCTTGCAGTCTTGAATAACCCTGGTCTACCAATGAAACCCGAACGTCACGGGCACGAAGGTGAAATCAGAGCCGTGTGTAGTGAACATGCGGCTGTATCGCGCCTCTGTAAACAGCTTCAGTCTTCGCCCGCCTAACGGGAAATCGAAACCTCCGCCCACATTGAATCCATCTTTGTACGTCGTATTCGATGCCACGACTTGGTCCACTCCGAATGCCGCCGGGAAGCAGAATCCAAAGAACGGATCGCAGGCCAGAGTCGAAACTGTCGAAGGCTGCGTCAGTGTCAAGTTCCGGCGATACAGCCCGAATCCAGCTGTTGCGTACGGCTGCACTCGGCTTCCCCGGGGAGCAAACCGAATGACGGGATTCAATGTAATCGATAATGTTCCAACGTTACCGTTGGGTTCATGGAAACGCGCAAGAGCGGCGCTGTTCAGATCGTTATGGTTATAGGTCAAATCCAGATCGAGCGCGAAAAATTGCGAGAAGTTATAACCGCTTCGCGCATTAAGGTTCCATCCGTTATTCAAGCTGTTTCCGGCCCGGTTTGTCGGAACTGTGAATCCAGCTCCAAACCCGGCTCCGCCGCCCACATTGAATCCGCGCTCGTTCTGCGCTAAACAGATCCCGCTTAAGAAAAACAGGCACAAACTTAGTATTGAAATGCGGAACTTCATAGAATATTCCCTCTACCAGTCCTTTCTGCCCTATAAATTTGGATGAACCAAAAAATTGGAGGTTGTCTTTTTCGTTGGAGAGGCTTTCGTGTATAGACCCTACGTGGCTGGGCAGGGGCCTCTCCAGAACCGGACTGATGCAAAGGGGGAATTTTTACAAATTAGCCCTCAGGACATCAGCACCATTCGTGTACTCTGCTAAACAGCAATCGCCGTCTAGTTCGCATTAGTGGGGTTTCCCGTGTGGGGAGCTGACAATTCGTTTACATCGCCTAGTGAACGGCGCGGGCGCCCCCGAGGGCGTCTCTCTCTGCTTCTGCTGATAGCGATTCCCACAGTCTCCACTTCAGCGTCGGCACAGGTGCAAGTCACAGGGTCTGTTCAAGACCAAAGCGGCGCAGTCATCTCTGGTGCGGCCGTGACCCTGAAATCTGAACATTCATCTCTGACCGTTAGTTCAGCGCCAAATGGCGGATTTTCTTTCGCGGGGGTATTAGACACGACCGGCACAATTCGGGTTACCGCGGATGGCTTCGCCGCAATGGAACAGAAGTGGTCTGCGAATTCGAATGTTATAAGTCTGGATTTGGTTTTAAAACCGCTGAGTATCGGCGAGAGGATTACGGTTTCTGCTACACGGAGTTCATTAAAACTCTCCGAGGTGCCCGGCAGCATCGTGCAACTCTCTTCCGACGACGTCCAAGCGAATCCCGCTTTGACTACTGATGATCTCTTGCGCCAAGTGCCAGGTTTTTCGCTGTTTCGTCGTGCCAGCAGCCGGGTTTCGAATCCCACAACCCAGGGCGTCTCACTTCGCGGGCTTGGCGCGAGCGGCCCCAGCCGTGCTTTGGTTCTGGAAGATGGCATTCCGCTAGTCGATCCCTTCG
>QHZR01000186.1 GCA_003224755.1 Acidobacteriota bacterium | reverse complement strand
GCGAAGACACCGCCAGAGCCCGATAACGCTAAGAAGGAATTTGAGCAAGAGCTAAAGACCGATCCCAACAATGCGTCCGCGGAATTCATGTTGGGAGAGACGGCACGGCAAGCAGGGCAGTGGGGCGAGGCGGCTTCACATTTTTCGCGCGCGTCGAAACTGGACGAAGGCTTTGTGGAGGCATACCTCGCGTTGGGGATGTCGCTGAATTCTTCCGGCAAATTCGCCGATGCCGTCACACCGCTCCAACGGTATGTAAAAATGCAGCCGGCCGATCCGGCAGGGCACTACCAACTCGCGACTGCCTACGCACGCACCGGACGCAAACCTGATGCTGATCGCGAGATGGCATTGCAGAGAGAAGCGGAAGCAAAGAATCCACAGCAATCGCACTGACCGTCAAATGGAGATGTCGAGAATTCGGCGCGACCGGAACGGCGTCCCGCGCCGCCGATTCCTGCAGGGGCTGAGCGCCGCTGGGGCTGCGTTGGTCGCACGGAATCCCCGACTTAGCTGGGCTGGCGCGGCAAGTTCACCTCCAGCTTTCCAAGAAATTCCGCCTTCAGTCAGCGGCATTTCATGGGCCCATACCAATGGCCGTTCGCCCATGGCGCATCTTCCCGAAACTGTCGGCGCCGGGTGCGCCTTTCTCGACTACGACAACGACGGATGGATGGACATCTATCTCGTGAACAGCGGTTCTTGCGATTTCTACAGTCCGCCGCAACCACTACGCAACGCGCTTTATCACAACAACCGTGACGGCACCTTTACTGACGTGACCGTCAAAGCCGGCGTCAGCGGAACTGCGTACGGAATGGGCATTGCGGTGGGCGACTATGACGCGGATGGTTTTCCGGATCTTTACCTCACCCAATATCCAAAGAGCATTCTCTATCACAATAACGGCGACGGCACGTTCACCGATGTAACCGCGAAGGCGGGCGTCGCCGCTCCTGGCTGGGCAACGAGTGCGGTCTGGTTTGACTACGACAATGACGGACGTTTGGATCTGTTCGTCTGTCGTTTTGTGGATTACAGCAAAGACAAACTCAAGTTCTGCGGCGACAAACTGACTGGCGAGCGCGCGTATTGCATTCCCACCATTTACGATCGCATGCCGTGCTGGCTCTTTCACAATAACGGTGACGGAACTTTCACTGACGTCAGCCAGAAATCGGGCATTGCCCATTCCATGTCAAAGGCGTGGGGTGTGATAGCAGCCGATATTAATAACGACGGTTTGATGGATCTGTACGTCACCAATGACACAGTTCCAAATTTCCTGTTTGCGAACCGCGGCAGCGGGAAATTCGAAGAGATCGGTATCCTCGCAGGAGTTGGGGTGAACGCGTTCGGGAAGCCACGGTCTGGAATGGGAGTTGATGCCGCGGACTACGACGAGGATGGATGGCTCGATTTGTTCGAGGCGAATGTTGATCACGAGCTGTTCTCGCTGTACCACAACGACAAACAAGAGGCGTTCAGCGACCTTGCGCTGCCTGCTGGTATTGGCGATGCTACCCGGATGCTCAGCGGCTGGGGGCTGAAGTTTTTCGATTACGACAATGACGGCAATGTGGATTTATTACTTGTGAACGGCCATCCCGATGACAAAGTTGATAAGCGGCTCCCCGGTGTGACCTTTCTCGAACCGATGTTGCTGTTCCAAAACACAGGCAAAGGCTTCCGCAATGTGAGCGCCGAAAGCGGACCGATCTTTTCCCGACCGTTGGCTGGACGCGGACTGGCGCTGGGGGATTTCGATAATGATGGATCAGTAGATGTGCTGGTCACGCAGAATAACGGCGCACCGGTGCTGTTGCGGAATAATGTAGGCCGGCAAAATCATTGGCTGGGCGTGAAACTGGTTGGTCGCAAGGCCAACATTGACGCGATCGGCGCGAAGCTCACGTGGCGCTCCGGTGATTTTGAGCGTCACATCTTTAAAGTTGGCGGCGGAAGTTATCTTTCGTCGCACGACCCTCGCATGGTGTTGGGAATTGGACAGCGAACGAAACTAGACTGGATCGAAGTGAAATGGCCGCAGCCCAGTGGCAAGACCGAGCGTTTAACCGATCTGTCGATTGACCGCTATATCACCATCGTGGAAGGAGAAGGTAAGTGGAAGTAACCAGCACAAACCGTGTGGCGACGGGCGTCCTCGCCCGTCGTGCGGAGCACCGCTCCGCGCGATCACTCTTGCGTATCGCCGTGGCAGTTTGCGCGATGCAACCAGTAGTTGCCCAGACGGAGTCTTCTACGAGGATGTCGCCATCTCAGTCTGATGAGGCACGAGCATCCTTCGCGACGGGGTCACAGCCCGAGCAGGAGCTACAGCGGGGAACAGCCCTCACCAGCGAAGGGCATTTTGCCGAAGCGATTCCACACCTGCTGGCAGCACACGGACGCGTCGCCAATGAATACGCCGCCAGCTTCAATCTCGCGCTCTGCTATGTCGCAACTGGCCAGCCGCAGCCAGCTATTCCCATCCTGAATGAACTTCGCGCGGGCAATCACGAGAACGCAGATGTAAACAATCTGTTGGCGCAAGCTTATGTTGCAGCTGGGCAAGATGACAACGCATTCGAACCTCTACAGCGCGCGGCATTGCTCACACCCAGCAATGAAAAGCTGTACATGTTCGTCGCTGATGCCTGCATGGACAAGCAGAACTACGCGCTTGGCGTGAAGGTCGTGGAGCTCGGGCTGAAGAACTTGTCAGACTCGGCGCAACTCTATTTCGAGCGCGGAATGTTTCTCAGCTTGCTCGATCGCTTCGATGATGCGCGGCACGATTTTGAACTCGCGCGCAAACTGGCGCCTGATTCGGAGATTGCTAGCATCTCCGGTGCGCAGGAGGCAATGTTCGAAGGAAAGATAGCAGAGGCAGTTAGAATCTCCCGTGAAGGAATCAGTAAAGGGGATCACAACTTCATGCTGCTTACGCTTCTGGGCGAAGCACTGCTGCGTTCCGGCATTACACCTGGACAGAAGGAGTTTGACGAGGCGCGACAGGCGCTCGAAATGGCGGTTTCCGAACGCCCAAATTATCCAAGCTCGCAACTTGCATTGGGAAAGTTGTTTCTTCTCGAGGGCCGCACGGCTGATGCGATCGTGCACCTTGAAATTGCGCGGAACCTCGGACCGAACAATCCCGCAGTCTATTCGCAGCTTGCAACTGCATACCGAAAGGCCGGCGATCTGCCGAAGGCCCAGGACGCGCTTGCGACTTTGGCGAAGCTCAACCAAGAGCAGGCGGAAAAGATCAGGACCGCGCCGGGGGACCGCAAGGCAGGCTATGACGAGGTCCTGGGTTCACAACCGCGGCACTGAAAATGGCAGCTGGCACGGGTGACGGGCGAGGATGCCCGTCGCCCCACTACTGCGCTTTCCTGATCCGAGGAAATGGCCGATCGACCATGCCTTCTCCTTCCTGGATTGCGATGATTTGATCCGCTTTGACGTTCGCGAGTTTGGTAAGCATTCCGCTGGGCCAGTTGATTTCGATTGAATCTATTTTCGTTCGTGTCCCTAGCCCAAAATGCAAGCGCGGGTCTTGTGCCGATTGATAGCTCATACCGCCTTTACGCTGGTCGTAAAGGACCAGATCCCCAGCTGTAACCTTTACTCGCGCGCCTACTCCGTCGCGATTCGATTTCGTTCCGATCAGGAGAATTTCCAGCCAGTGATTCGCGTTGCCACCATCGTTGCGCAGCAACTGTGGAGCTTGTCCGTTGTTGTTGACGAGGATATCCAAATCGCCATCGTTATCGAAGTCACCGACCGCCGCGCCACGGCTGACTCGCGGCAAGAGGAAATCCGCCCCAAGTTGATCGCTGACATTTTCAAAAAGTCCGCGGCCGGTGTTGCGGAACATGAGCTTCGGCTCGGCATACTTCGTGTCTGCGTGATAGCGCTCGATATTATCGAGCACGTGACCGTTCGCCATAAACAGGTCACGCGTTCCGTCATTGTCGTAATCAAAAAATCGCGCCCCGAAACCGCTCATATGAAAAGTTGCGTACGAGAGCTTCGAGCGAAACGTCGCGTCATCGAATGAACCGTCGCCAAGGTTCTGATAGAAACGCGCAAGCTGCATGTCGAGATGAGTGACGATCAGATCCATGGCGCCCGTGCCAGTTGTGTCCGCCGCATCGGTGCCCATGCCTGCTTCGAATTGTCCGTCGCCGCTGACGGCGACCCCGGCCAAATATCCAACCTCGCTAAACGTTCCATTGCGATTGTTCTTAAACAGAAAATTAGGCATGTGATCGTTGGCGATGAAGATGTCCTGCCAACCGTTGTTATCGTAGTCGAATGTGACCACGCCGAGTCCATTCCCGGCTTTTAGTCCGACTCCCGACAATTTGCTGACATCAGTAAAAGTGCCGTCGCCATTGTTGTGAAACAGCGTTGGCGGCTGCGGATTGAAATCATCCGGATGGCAGTAACTGCGCATGCCCGGCCCGCGATCGCCGCAATAAAAATTCCGCTCCGGAGACCAATCAACATAATTGGCGATCACGAGATCGAGCCGGCCGTCGTTGTCGTAGTCGAACCATGCCGCGCTCGACGCCCACCGACCAGTGTTGTCGACCCCTGCGCGCGCTGTCACATTCGTGAAAGTGCCGTCGCCGTTATTGTGATAAAGAATGCAGCGTCCGTAGCCGCACAGGAACAAATCGGGGAATCCGTCGTTGTCATAATCGCCGACCGCAAGACCCATGCCGAACAAGCCTTCCGCACCGACGCCTGCTCTTGCGGTGACATCCGAAAACGTGCCGCCGCCGTTATTGCGATAGAGAGCACTTCGCAACCGATGGGCCGGCTTGTACGACGGAGTTGCAGCGCCGTTGACTAAATAAAGGTCGAGCAGCCCGTCTTGGTCGTAATCAATCCAGCCGCAGCCAGAGCCCATGGTTTCGATCAGAAACTTCTCGGGTGAAGCGGCATTGTCGTGCGAGAAGGTGATACCGGATTGGCGGGCAACGTCCACATAACTGATACCGGAACGGGAAAGCGGCCAGAGTTGGTGCGGCCCGGCCAACAATGCAGTGGCCGATGCCGCGTACTTGAGGAGGTCTCGCCTGGAAAATTTGTTCACGATTGAAAGTGAATCTTACCGTTATCGCGCTTGCGTGCGCACGGCTCCGGACAAGGCATTGGGTTCATGAAATAAGATTTGGCTTGACAACCACTTTGAATAAAGTATACAAAATCCAACCAAGGGAAAACGTTTGCCGTACTGTTTGTCTGCGGGCCTTCTCGTCGCGGACCGACGTTTTTTCCTCATGGCTGACCGATGAACGGCTCTTTGCCGGAGGAGGATGTATGTCTCGCAAGTCTGCGTTCTCGTTTTATCTCCCAATCGCAGCAAGCCTTTTGAGTTTGGTTTGCGTCGCGCCTACCGCACTTGCACAGCACGGGTCGGAAGGCACGGTGGCCGTAACCGTTCTCGACCCGAGCGGCAGTGTGGTGCAAGGAGCGGAACTGGAGTTAACGGACCTCGCGACCAATGTTGTCAGGAAAGGCCAGACGCATGAATCCGGCACATACACCTTCGTAAACTTGTCTCTCGGAAAATATAAGCTGACGGTTGGTAAGAGCGCGTTTAAGACACAAGTCTATGACGATGTTGTTGTGGAAGCTGCGCGCACTACTGACATTAGCACTGTGTTAAGGGTCGGCGCCGCTGCTGAAACCATCGAAGTAAATGGCGGCGCCGCGCCCCTGGTCGAAACCACGACCAACAGTATCGGCACAACCATCGACATGAAGCAGATCGAGGGCCTCCCAATCCAGGGTCGCGATATCGGTCAACTATCGCAACTCATCCCTGGGTACACAGGAGGACAGAACAACATAGGAGGCACATGGAATGGTCTCCCCTCAATCGACCAAGGTAACAATATTGACGGTATCATCGGCAGTCCGAGTCGGATGAAGTTTGGTGGAAATTCCGAGCCGGCCGTGACGCCACGCCTGGAAAGCATCGAGGAGATGACAGTACAGACTGAGCAGCTCGATATGAATCAAGGGTTCGGGCAGGCCAGCATGCAGATTAATTTTGTCACGCGCCGCGGCAGCAATGCATTTCACGGGCGCGTATTCGATGACTTCAGAAACGCAGCGCTGAACGCCAACAGTTGGTTCAACGATGCTGCTACTGCCATTGATCCCACAAATCCACAGACGAAAAATCCTATTAAGCTGAACGACTTCGGCGGCAGTGTTGGTGGTCCTATCCTGAAGAATAAGTTGTTCGTCTTTGGCACATTTGCGGAATCCAGGCGGCCTGGGACGTCTCAATACAACAACTGGCTATTCACGCCTGCAGCGCAGTCTGGCGTTTTCACATGGGTTGACCAAACTACCGGTGCGACGAACACTCAGGATCTCTATCAGTGGGCCGGAAGCCACGGTGTCACAAGCAACAACGTCCAGAGTCCGGCCACTGCGGCTGTGTTCGCCGCTTATCCTGCGTTGAACTTGGGAAGCATCACCCCGGCTGTTAATGGTGACGCGAATGTTAACCGAATCGACTGGCAAGTCGCGAATCCGACGGTAACCTACTACCCGGCTGTTCGTGTTGACTTCACGCCGAATGAAAAGATGAGGTTTAACGTTGCCTGGAACATGACCAAGGGCACGCAGCCGTCAACTAACGCGCCTGATTTTCCGGGTTCAACGTGGGCAAAAACGGGCGCGGGAAACACAAGTAAGAATTACTCTGCTTCGTTCGGTTTTGACTGGACGCTATCGCCCAACGTTGTGAACGAATTTCGCGGCGGATATCTCTACAACGCCGACCTGTTCTCCTATAATGCGGCACCCATCGACATCAATGTGCCGCAAGTTGCCTGGGCGTATCCCGGTGCCGGTGGCCAGCGCAGCACTCAGATGAACGGTACTGTTGACTGGCTACTGGTCGGAACCTTTTATCCGCTCCTGAATGCCTCCGACACGATTAGCTGGCAACAGAAGGCACATAGCTTCAATTTTGGCTTCTCCTGGTATCAGGAACAGGATCACTATTACAACGCAGTCCAGGGATTCCCTGTAGTGACTTTGGGACTTGTGACCGGAGATGCCGCTACCAACGCAATCGGCAGCATTCCCGGCCTGACCGGCGCTCAGCGCGCTCAAGCGCAACAGTTGTACGCGATTCTCACCGGTAGGATTTCAGGTACGACCCGAACACCAAGCAATACAACTCAACAAAACTCCTGGGATACAACCTCGACGAGTTGCAGCGGGCCTGGGCGCTGCACTTTCAAGATTCCTATCGTTTGCGGCCGAATCTGACCCTGAACTACGGGCTGCGCTGGGATTTTACCGGTCCAGACCACGACCTCACCGGCGGCTACCACAACGCAGATCCAGCCGCGATGTTTGGTCCGTCTGGATTCTACAATCTATTTAATCCGGGGTCATTCAAGGGTGACCCGAATCCTCAAATTGCGCAACGGCCACGGCCTTTCAATAGCTGGAACGTCAGCCCTCAGCCAGCGCTCGGAATTGCCTGGAATCCGCACGGTGGCGACGGGTGGTTGGGCAAGATCACTGGTGGAGACCGCACTGTGATCCGTGCGGGGGCATCATTGAAGAAATTCACGGAGCCGCAGCAGTATTTCTGGAATCAGGCTTCCGACATCGGAGCATTCTTCTACCAGTTCTTTAACCTGTATTCGAATAATAACGGTGGTGCGAATAATTTTTCGCCTGGAAGCTACATTCTGAATACTCCGTTTCTCTTCAACAACAGTGCTCCGCTACAACTGCCTGCCGGAAAGTCTTATCTGCTGTCGCCGCAGGCGTACTTGAAAAGCGAAGCGGAGTCTGATTTCACATTCGCCGGTGGTCCCGGCGCAAACGGCATTGACCCGAACATTAAACAGCCATATAGCGAATCGTGGAACTTTGGTGTTCAGCGGCAGTTGGGGAACACAAGGGCGCTGGAGATACGCTATGTCGGCAACCGAACGCTACGGCAGTGGATGTATCAGGACATCAACGAGGTCAACATCTTCCAGTCGGGATCCTATGGCGTTCTCACGAACGTCAAGGCGGCGCAGCAAAACTTAGCGATTAACAATGCCAGCGGCAATGCAAATTACCAAGGCTCGTTCGCAAATCATGGATTGCCAGGGCAACAACCCACTCCTCTGTTCGACGCTGCGTTTGCTGGTGAGTCGGCAGGCGCTGACGGTAGTCTTGCCGATTACACTGATTTCAATTTTCAGACGATGGTGCAGATGGGAGAAGCAGGATCGATTGCTGGAAGGCTCACCAACAACAACGGCAACGCCCAATATTTCTGTAACTTGATGGCGGATGCTTCCGGAAATAATCCGTTCGGGCCATGCACAAACCCGCTGAACGGAGTGGGTTGGGCAGGGGGGCCAGGACCTGGCCTGCCGAGCAATTTCCTTCAGGCAAATCCGTTTGAAGCAGGCAACGGCGCTCTTTACCTGGTTGCTCAGGGGTATTCGAATTACAACGCAATGCAGATTGACTTCCGGCAGCGGCAGTGGCACGGTTTGCAATTTGATGCCAATTACACGTGGGGAAAAACTCTTGGGATTAGTAGCCCAAACAATTGGCAAGGTCAAACCTACACCTTTACTCTGCGCAATCCGCGCTTGGGTTATGGGCCCTCTCTCTTTGACATCCGGCACTCCCTGAATATCAACGGCACGTTTGATCTTCCATTTGGGCATGGCAAGGCATTCCTAGGTCAGAACAAGGTGTTGGACAAGGTTGTGGGTGGCTGGACGGTTGGCACTATCTTTAATTTCCAGACTGGCACCCCGTTCCTTCTGGGAGGCGGCAGCGGGAACGGTGACCCCTTTACAGCAAGCACCTTTAACAATAACCCAAATGCTGACGGTCTAGGCGATGGCGGCGTGGTTCTGCACGGCGTGACCGTGTCACAGTTGCAGAGCGCGATTGGCGTATATCGAATACCGGGGTCAACTCAGGTGTCGCTCATCAATCCCAAGTACCTAGCCACATCGTCTGGCCCGAACATCGGCGGTGGAGCGAACCCGGCTTTCATCACTCCGAACACGACGCCAGGGACGATCGGGCAGCGCGTTTGGTTGTACGGACCGAAGTACTGGAACGACGATCTGTCGCTCTCTAAGCGTATACCGCTGCGCGAAAGCCTGAGCTTCACGTTCCAGGCGGAAATGTTGAATGTCTTCAACCATCCCAACTTTCAGCAGGGGCCTGGCGCTGGCTGCAACTACTACTGCACCTCGGCTGGGTACCAGTTCCCGTTTATCCAGGGAAGCGGCTTTGGGCTGGGCGGCATATCACCGAACTACAACACTGATTCCCCTAATCAGGGAGCTCGTGTTATCGAATTGCGGGCGAATATCGAGTTCTGAAGCTTTCCCGCCAATGGGCGATGCAATCGCAGTTAAACGGCTGCGATTGCATCGCCTTTTTTAATCCAGCTGATCTCTGGGAATGTTGAGCCGCTCTTTCTCAGCGGGCAGAAAGTAAAGTCTTGCTCAGGACGACGACCGTCGCTCCTGCAACGCCTGCTTCAGCGACTGTCCTGCGTACTGGATGTGCTGCTTGAGTAACTTGCAGGCCCCGCCGACATCGCGTTGACGGCACAATTCCAAAATCTGGTGGTGCTCTTCGTTGGCGCGCTTGATGCCGTGCGTGAGGTAGAGCTGCAGGCGGGTATAGCGTTCGCCGCTGTTGTTGACGTTGCGAATGATGGCCATCGAGTACGGGCGTTCGGCGCGGGAATACAAAATCGAATGAAACTGCCAGTTCAGACGTCCCCATGAGAAAAGATGGTCTTCGTGCTGTAATTCGTCTTCATAGCGGCGAAGTACAACATCCGCTTCGGCGAAATCGCTATCCGTCAAGCGCGGGATGGAATGCTTCAAAATTTCCGGTTCGAGCAGCGCGCGTATCGTGAAGAGTTCTTCAATGTCCGTGGGCGAGAGTGCCGGCACAATGGCGCCGCGATTCGGCACAATCGTGATCAAGCCTTCCGCATCGAGCTGGCGTAGAGCTTCACGAACCGGAATCCGGCTCACCTGATATTGCATGGCGATGGCGTCCTGGCGAAGCTGCGCGCCTTCCGGGATAGTACCTCGGATAATTTCCTCACGCAGCTTGTCGGCAACCGCCGAAGTGAGCGACTGCCGCGGAATTGCCGATTCTGGGGTGGTTACGAAATTCATGTCAGCCTAAGGCGAAAGAAAACGTTACTACAGAAGGCATGATAGCGATACGCCAAAGTCCGCGCAATCAGTGCATGCCCGGGGAATTGCCGACCCCAGCTCGTGACGCCGCTGGTTGGCCCGAACCGGCAGTCTCGTCCGTGTTCGACGGAATCTGGTTTTCTGTGGTCCTAGGTCGAATCAAGAAATAGACGGGAATTCCCAAGAGCGCGATTAACAGCCCAGGCCAGGTCGTGGCCGGGCGATACGCGAACAGCACCACAAGAATCGTGCCCGCGGTCAGGATGTATGCGGCAGGAACCATTGGATATCCCCAGGTGCGATACGGTCGAGGAGCTTTCGGTCGCGTGTGTCGGAGCCTGAAAACGGCGGAAACCGTGAGCACATAGAAAATCAGCGCGGCGGAAATCACATATTCGAGCAGGCTACTGTACAAATTTCCGAACGTGCCGTTGACGGGATCGTAGGTGCGCGGCAGGACCAGCAACATGGCCCACGCTCCCTGGATCCAAAGCGAGGACGCCGGGACCCTTGCGCTGTTCAGTTTGCCTGCAAAGCGGAAGAAGAGTCGTTGCCGCGCCATGGCACAGTAAGCGCGCGACCCGGTAAGGACCAGGGCATTGATGGTTCCGAATGTTGAAACCATGATTGCCGCCGCCATCAACGCGGTTCCAAAGCCCGGAAAAATCGCTTGCAGGGTCGCCGTCCCTACACGGTCCGCGGGTGCATGCTGAATGGCGCTGAGTGGGAGCGTCATTAAGTAGGCGAGATTCGCCAGCAGGTAAAGCGCGATCACAACCGTGGTGCCAAGGACCATCGCCCGGGTTACGTTTCGCTCTGGGTGCCGGACTTCGCCGGCGGCAAAAGCGATGTTGTGCCACGAGTCAGCGGAGAACAGAGAGCCGGTTTGACTCAAGCATACCGCCACAAAGACTCCGAATGCTGTGGAGGCATCGAGAGTCGAGGTCAGCGGCACAAAACCGCGGGCATGCCATAAGTTGCCGAAGTTCAGGTGCATGGCGGATGCATTACGACCAATGAAAACTCCAACAGCAATTAAGCCAAGCAGAGCTGCTGTTTTTGCGATGGTAAAAGTATTCTGGATGGCTTTACCGTATTGAAGGCCTCGACAATTAGTTAAGGTTATAAGAGCCACGATCACAAGAGCCAGCAACTGCGCGGTCGAAAGAGAGATCGCATAATGGGTTGCTAGGCGGTGGGGTGCAATCAAATATCGATTTTCCGAGATAAAGGGAAGCAGGACGCCACTAAAGCGCGCAAATGCAACCGCGACCGCTGCGATGGTTCCAGTTTGGATCACCGTGAAAAGCGTCCACCCATAAAGAAAACCCAAAAGCGGCGAGTAGGCTTCGCGCAGGTAAACATACATGCCGCCAGAATGCGGCATCATCCCGGAGAGCTCTCCATAAGAAAGAGCACCGGCGATGGTAAGCGCTCCGGCGACACACCAGGCTATGAGAAGTAAACCAGGACTGCCCGTGTTACGGGATATTTCCGCAGACACTATAAAAATGCCCGAACCGATCATCACGCCGACGACGAGCATCGTAGAGTCGAACAAGCCTAGGCCGCGGGAAAATTCGTTGTCCAAAGACGTGTCCTTGGGGACAACTGGATGAGTCGGTTGGTCAGGCAAAAAATTGACTCCCTCAAAATGGCAGCGGCAACTGCAAATACGCCTTGACTAGATGGATATTGTATACATAACATATCTTTTGCCCAAACGGTTTATCAGACCGCATGTACGCCAGTAAACCTTTGTAGTTCTTGGAGTTTCACCGACCCATGCCCTCCAGCGCGGAGCTAAGATTGTCAGTGAAGGATCTACTGAATGCCGACTCACAACGCCAGAGGCAGCTCTTGAATCGGTTTACGGTTCAGCGGGTTCGGATCATCGACTCCCACACCGGAGGCGAGCCTACGCGTCTGGTCCTCTCAGGTGGTCCGGATCTGGGCAGCGGTGCAGTCGCCGAGCGATTGAAACGCTTTCGATCTGACTGCGATTGGTTCCGGTCGGCGGTTGTGAATGAACCGCGAGGGTCCGATGTGATCGTCGGAGCTCTACTGTGCGAGCCATCAGATCGGTCGTGCGCGACGGGCGTGATCTTCTTTAATAACGTGGGCTATTTAGGCATGTGCGGTCACGGCACCATCGGACTGATAGTTTCGCTCGCGCATATCGGGCGGATCGGAATTGGAAATCATCGCGTGGAAACGCCAGTTGGGATCGTCGGCGCGGTCCTCCACCAGAACGGCGAAGTAACGGTCAGCAATGTCCCCAGTTATCGCAAAGCTGCAAAGGTTGCGGTTGACGTCCCCGGCTACGGCAGCGTGTGTGGTGATATCGCATGGGGCGGGAATTGGTTTTTCCTCGTCGAGAAACATGGCTTGGAAGTGACGCTGAAGAATGTTGAGGCACTGGCCGCTTTTGCCTGGGCGGTGCGGCAAGCCTTGAACGATTCGGGTATTACTGGCGATAGCGGACAGGAGATTGATCACATCGAGTTGTTTGCGCCGTCGCAGATCCCCGGTGTCAATAGCAAGAATTTCGTTCTTTGCCCGGGAAAAGCGTACGACCGTTCTCCTTGTGGCACCGGCACCAGCGCAAAGTTGGCCTGCCTTTATGCTGACGGAAAGTTGCGCCAAGGTGACGTGTGGAGGCAGGAAAGTCTTGTCGGCAGCGTGTTCGAAGGCACCATCGAGGTGCGGGACGAAATTGTATATCCGCGCATCAAGGGTTCGGCTTTTATCAGCGGGGAAGGTGAATTGGTATTGGATCCGCGAGATCCGTTTTGCAATGGCATTGGAATATGAGCAGAGCGGCGTATGACGTAGCGATTGTAGGTGCGGGCATCGTCGGCGCGGCCTGCGCGAACGAGTGCGCCCGTCATGGGATGCGCGTTGTCCTCATCGATCAGGATTCAGCTGGAGGTGGTGCCACTAACGCTGCCATGGGTCACATCGTGGTGATGGATGATTCCGAAGCTCAATTCTCGCTCACACGCTATTCGCAACAGTTGTGGCAAGAACTGAAGCCGCAACTTCCAGACGACGTCGAATACGAACAGTGTGGAACCATCTGGGTGGCAGCGGACGAAGATGAAATGCAAGCAGTTCGGCGCAAGCATGCGTATTACAGTCGTGACGGAGTTCCGGTTGAAGTGCTCGACTCCGAAAGCTTGCGCCGGTTGGAGCCAAATCTGCGGAACGGGCTTGCGGGCGGACTGCTGGTTCCCGAAGACGCAGTACTCTACCCGCCCTGTGCAGCGCGATTCTTGATGGAACGGGCGCGGGCGGCTGGCACGACGCTAAGTTTTGGGGTTCAAGTGTCACGCATGGGAAACGGATGCGTTCGGCTTTCCGATGGTACCGAGTTTTCTGCTCCGGTAATCGTGAATGCCGCCGGTGCTGCGTCGCCAATGTTGACTCCCGGAATCGAAGTCAAGAAACGCAAAGGGCATCTGGTCATTACAGATCGATATCCAGGGTTGGTGCGCCACCAGCTGGTTGAGCTCGGATATCTGAAGAGCGCGCATTCGGTGATCAGCGATTCTGTCGCCTTTAACGTCCAGCCCCGCCGGACTGGCCAGGTGCTGATCGGCTCCTCTCGGCAATTCGGTGCTGAGAATAACGAAGTAGACCATCAGATCCTCGCTCGGATGGTACAGCGCGCGAGCCATTACATGCCGGCGCTGGCACACACTTCAGCGATACGCGTGTGGACTGGATTTCGAGCGGCGACACCGGACAAGCTTCCCTTGATCGGCCCATGGCCGGAAGATTCAACACTGTACCTAGCCACCGGGCATGAAGGTCTGGGTATTACAACTTCGCTTGCAACCGCGCGGTTGTTGGTCGCACAAATTACGGGAGGGACGACCGAGATCCCGGTCGAGCCGTATTTGCCCGCCCGCACCGGGAGCATGGAACACCTGCATGCCTGAACAGATCACCCTTATGGTGAACGGCCGCAGTGTTTCGGTCGCGCGTGGCGCGACCGTCGCCATCGCTGTGACCGTAGCCGGAATGCACTGCCGAAACTCTGTCACCGGCGAGCCACGTGGGCCATTGTGTGGAATGGGAATTTGCTTTGAATGCCGAGTCGAGATCGACGGAGCGCTGCATCAGCGCAGCTGTCAGATTCTTTGTGCGTCTGGCATGAATGTCAGGACCAATGAACAGGGAAATTACAAGACAATTTGACGTCCTGGTTGTTGGGGGCGGGCCCGCAGGAATCTCCGCGGCGCTCTCCGCTGCAGAACAGGGCGCACACGTCGGGATAGTTGACGATAATCACAATCTTGGCGGACAGATCTGGCGTGGCGAAGCTACGAACTGCACTTCAGCTGCCTCCCATTGGATTAATGGTTTGTCGGGAAAGGGAGTTGAGTCGCTTTGCGCCGCGCGTGTTGTTGACCAGATCGGTCCGAACACATTGCTCGCCGAAACTGCGGATCATATTTGTGAGCTGAGTTATAGCAAGCTCGTGCTCGCGACCGGCGCTCGGGAACGGTTTCTGCCGTTTCCCGGCTGGACACTTCCGAATGTGATGGGAGCGGGAGCACTGCAGGCCCTGGTTAAATCAGGACTGCCCGTTCATGGCAAGCGAGTTGTAATTGCCGGTACCGGCCCACTCCTGCTAGCGGTTGCTTCCTGCCTGCGTAAGCATGGCGCCAAGATTGCGATCATCTGCGAACAGGCATCCCGCGCGTCGTTGGCAAGATTCGGTTTCTCGCTGTTGGCCTATCCGCAGAAAATTAGACAAGCATTATCGCTTCGCAAAGATCTCTCGGGGATTCGGTTCGTTCCTGATTGCTGGCCGGTGGCTGCTATCGGGGATGGCGTCCTGGAGCAGCTTACGTTGGCGCGCGGAAATGATGTGGAGAACATTTCATGTGATTACCTCGCCTGCGGATTCCATCTTGTCCCTAACACCGAACTTCCCAGCCTGCTGGGCTGCCGGCTGAGAGACGGTTTTGTGGAGGTAGACGATTTTCAGCGGACTTCGGCGCCTGATGTATTCTGCGCTGGAGAGCCC
>QHZR01000185.1 GCA_003224755.1 Acidobacteriota bacterium | reverse complement strand
TGTATGGCTCGTGTGAGTGAGAGCGAGCCTGCGACGCCAAGCACGACGCCTACTAGGACGGTGCGCAAACCTTGGCCTAAGACCATGGCGAGGACGTCGCGAGGGCGGGCGCCGAGGGCAACACGCACGCCGATCTCACGTGTGCGGCGGCTGACGGAATAGGCCATCACGCCGAAAACGCCTGCCGTTGCGAGCAGGAGCGCGATGCCGGCGAAGAAGCCAATCAGTAGCAAGTTGAACCGTCGCGAGCCGAGCGACTCGGAATAGACTTGCGAAAACGTCCGGAAGCGAGGCGGAATTTCCGGATTCAGCTCATGCAGGATTTGTCGTGCTGCCGAGGTGACTTGTTGCGTGTCCGCATCGCTCAACATTGTGAGCGTCATCTGTGGCTCCGGACGCTGGAAGAGATTTACGTACACGGTCGGCTGTGGTGGCGCATCGGGGCTGTAATTATGCACGTCACCTACAACGCCAATAATCGTCAACAGGCGGATGTCGCCATCCATGTTTCCGAATTCAATGGTGTGGCCGATGGGATCCTGGCCGGGCCAGCGCTCCCGCGCGAGAGCTGCGCTAATGACCGCCGCATGGGGAGAATCCGGGCCGTCGCGCTCGTCAAAGATTCGCCCACGAAGGAGAGGAATTCCGAGAGACTGAAAATATCCGTCGGTTGCGACGCAAAAATCGGCTTCCCCAAGTCTCTCTTTTTGGCGGAAGAGCAGGTCGAAATCGCGAGACAGCTCTTGTAGAGTCGTGGGATTCTTGGGGAGTTCGTTCTGCGTCATTGGCAGAAACTGGCCATTGGAGACCCACCCGGTCATCGGAAGGTCGCTTGTAGCACCCACTTGGCGCACGCCCGGAATCTGTCTTAATCGCTCAAGTAGGTTGCGAAAGAAGATTGCCTGACCTGCCTTTGTCTTCCAGTCGGTCCAGTCAGGCCGGGGCAACGATACGTCCATGGTGACGATCTTTTCCATGCGGAAGCCGGGGTTCACTTCGAGTAGTTTCATCAAGCTGCGGCCCAGAAGACCGGCTCCGACGACGAGAACCAGAGTGATGGCAATCTGCGCAGCGACAATTCCTCGGCCCACTCTTTGGCTGGATTGAGAACTCGCTTGTTCGCGACCGCCCTCCGCCAGGCGTTTACGTACATCGCCAGCGGTGGCACGCAATGCGGTAAAGAATCCGATTCCGATTGCCACTCCGCAGCAAAGCAGCAACGCAAACGCGAGGACGGGCAGGTTGATTGACACTTCGTCCAAACGCGGAAGGTTCTGCGGCGCAACGGCGAGCAAACCGGTTACGCCGAAATAAGCTCCGACTAAACCAAAGGCGCCGCCAAGAAGCGAAAGCACAAATGCTTCAGTTACGAATTGCCGAACCAGACGTCGGCGCGGCGCTCCCAACGCGCTGCGAACCGCGAGTTCACGCTCTCGTACCGAGGCTTGTGCGAGCCGCAGATTGGCGACGTTCGCGCACGCAACCAGGAGCAGAAACCCAACAGCTCCGAGCAGTACGAGCAATGCCGGCCTGGTTTCGCCAGTAATCGAGTCTTTCAGCAGAACGACGCCTGCGTCCTTCAGCAGATAATCGCCCTTCTCGCGGGACGCGTCGTGAATGCGACGTCCCATCGCGCTGATTTCACCATTTGCCTGTTTGACCGTTACGCCCTCACGTAGGCGAGCGACTGCGTTGAAGTTATGGGATGATCTGCTGGAATTTTTTCCTTTGAGGTCGGCCGGCATCCAGATTGTGGCTTCGGTCGGAAAATGAAACCCCTCCGGAAGCACACCGACAACGGAGAAGATGGCGTCGTCGATTTTCAGGTGCAATTGCGACAGGTCTATAGATGATCCGAGATACTGTTTCCAGTATCCATAGCTGACAAGCGCAACCGGAGCCGCACCTTTATTGTTGTCGGCACCGGCCAGATCGCGACCAATCATGGGTTGAACGCGGAAAACGCTGAGGAACTGGGGCGTGACGTGCGCGACCATCGAGCGCGTTGGCCCCGAACCGCCGGACACAGCCGCGGGGTAGGCCGTGTACTTTGCGATCGCCTGGAAGCTATGGCTTTGGTCGCGAAAATCATCGAAATTCGGATCCGCAAGCCGGTTGTGTCTGCTATTGGGCTGGATTTCGAAGATGGACACGATCCTGCTTGGATCGGCGTACGGCAGTGGCCGCAGCAGAACTCCATAAACAACACTGAAGATTGCTGTTGTCGAGCCAATTCCGAGGGCTAGCGTAAGCACCGCGATCGCGGTGAGTCCCGGGCTCTTGCGCAACCGCCGCAACGCGTAGCGAAGATCCTGGATCAGTCCGTTCATAAGTTCCTCACTCATACCGCAGTGCCACCATGGGATCGACCTTGGCAGCGCGCCAGGATGGCACCAATGCGGCCGCACCTCCCACCAGAGCGACTGAGCACATCGCCAGCGCGAAACTAAGTGGATCGAATGGCGATAGTTGGTACAGCATGGAATCCAGGAAGCGCGCGCACCCTAGCGCGAGCGGAAGACCTGCGGCCACACCGATCGCGGTGATCAGCAGACTTTCGCGCATGATCATCCAGAGGACTGAGGACTTGTTCACGCTGTGCGCCTAACGCCATGCGCATTCCGATTTCCGTGGTGCGCCGGTTTGTGCGATACGACAAAGTTCCGTAGAGTCCTGTGGCCACGAGCAGCGCGGCCAGACCGCCGAAGAATCCTCCCATGCGGGCGAACATCGTGGGTTCGGAAAACGATTCTTCAAACTGCGCCTGCTGGGTTGTTGGTTTCTGCAGCGGAATGTCGGGATCAATTTCATGTACGGTTTTGGTGATTGTCGGCAGCAGCCCAAGTGGATTTCCTGCCGATCTCAACTCAACCTGCAACGTTTCTCCGGATCGAACTGCTTGGAATATCGGGTAGTAAGCCATCGGAGTGGCCGGATCCCAAACGCGGGTGTACTTGCTGTCTTTAACCACGCCCACAATGGTTCGGCCACTTGGCGTGCCGTCGTAAAGTTTGTGCCCAAGCGCATTGGCGTTCGGCAGGAATAGCTTGACGAAGGTTTCATTCACGACCGCGACGGGAGGAGATGTCTGCGTATCCGACTCAGAAATATCGCGGCCTTGAAGCAGGGGGACACCAAGAACGCCAAAGAAGTTTGGGCCAACATCGTTGCTGCGTATGATTCCACGAGGGCCGTACTTGTCCGTGAGATTGACGCCATCGAGTTCCACGTCGTTGTTATCGCTCCAGCCTCCACCGGGCCGATTCTCGACCAGCGTGGCGCCTTCCACGCCCGGCAGTGCGCGCGTGCGGTGGAGCAGGTCGCGATAGAATGCTGACGTTTCTGCCGTGCTGTTGGCGTGCTGCGGAGTTACGCCGAACACCAACAGGCCGTCGGTGTTCATGCCGAGGCTCTCGGTCTGGTACTTCCTAAGCGTTCGTAGAAGAAGGCCAGCGGCAAACAACAGTAGAAGGCAAACAGCAATTTGCGATGCCATCAGTAGACGTGCGGCAATCGCACGTCGCCGGCCCGCGGTCAATCCGAAACTGTTCGCTCGAAGAACGCCGGAAACCGGTGAGCGCAAGGCTATCCACAAGGGCGCGAGGCCAAAGCCAATCGCGACAAGAGTAGAAGTTCCGAGCGTGAACAGCAGTACATTGCGGTCGGGATCGAGTCCGCTTACGATTCCACACCAGCCGGCGAGGGCGCGTGTGGCGAAGGCTGCAAAAATCCATCCGAGCGTGGCGCCGCTCGTCACCAAGAGTGAGCTTTCGACCAGCAACTGGCGAAATAAATCCAATTTTTCCGCGCCGATGGCCAGCTTCAGACTGAACTCGCGTTGTCGCACTTCGTTACGGGCGACGAGCAGAAGCGCGACATTCGTGCAGGCAATCAATAAAACGAGAAGTACCAGTCCCATCAAGACCTGGACCTCTTCCCGGTATTGCTGGTTATAGCCTTGTATTCCTCGCGCCGGGTCGAAACTCAACAGCGGCTTCCACTGTTTCGGATCGATATCTCCGATGCCGATTTTCGCCGCCTCGCCAAAAGTTGATTGCAGCGCATTTTGCGCCTGCTGCGGAGTGACGCCTTTGCGCAGCCGGGCCATCATGGGCAAGCACCACCACTTCGGCGTGCCGTAAAGAGTGTTGATATCTGCGCAGTTACCCCACGCATTCAGCTCCGCCCGGTTCTGCAGCGGAACCCAGAAATCTGTTGAGATCGCGGGTTCGATTCCGCGAAAGCCGGGCGCGGCAATGCCAATAACGGTAAGGGGAACGTTTTTGACGAAAAGAGTTTCGCCGAGCACCGAGGAGTCTTGAGCAAAGCGCCGCGTCCAATAGTCGTAGCTGATCACGGCAACAGGAGCATGATTTCTTTCGTCATCGAGAGTGAAGGCGCGTCCGCGAACAATTCCGGCTGTCAGCCCAGAGAAAAAGCTCCCGCTGACTTCCTCACCTTCGGCTTCCTCGGGTGTGTCGCCGAATCGCACCGCAGTTTTGGGTATACCCAGAGGCGCATAAGCGACTAGGTCCGCAAAGATGTCATGGCGCTGCCGCAGTGCCTCGAAGACCGGCTCCGAGAATGAAGTGTTGCTATTGCCGGTGTTACTGGCACGAGGTGGCTGATTGCCGTTCGCGATCTGCACGTAATAGAGCCGTCCTGGATCGCGCACCGGCAACGCTCGCAGCAGCACGGCATTCACTACGCTGAACACGGCAGTATTCGCGCCAATACCGAGCGCAAGGGTCAGCACCGCGACGGCGGTGAATCCCGGGCTCTTGCGCAATTGCCGCAGGCCGTAGCGGAAATCTTGGACCAATACGTTCATTGGAAGTCCTCACTTGTAACGCAGCGCCACCATGGGATCGGGACGAAATCTCTACATAGGATCTCGACCGCCGCCAAATTGCCGGAGCATCGCCTCGGCTGCCACTATTCTTCCCGCAAAGCTTGCATTGGATCTACTTGTGTCGCGCGCCGCGCAGGCAAATAGCACGCCAGCAAGGCCGACGCCAACAGCAGTGCGGAAACTGCGCTGAGCGCAGAAACATCAACAGTTCCGACCTGGTACCACATTCCTCGCATGGCGCGGCCAACGAGAACTGCGCCTCCCGAACCAAGCGCAAATCCCACCAATGCCAGAATCATCCCTTCTCTAACTATCAGGCGCATAACCCGGTTCTGGCCGGCACCCAAGGCCATCCGCAAACCAATTTCATGGGTTCGCTGTGCAACGGCAAAAGACATCACCCCGTATATTCCTACTGCGGCTAGAATGAGAGCGATGGACGCGAATCCTCCAAAAAGCAGCGCCTGAAAGCGCTCGCCCGCGCGCACTTCAACAAGCGTTTCATCCATCGTCTTGGCAAAGGCCAATGGAAGATTTGGGTCCATAGATTGAACGATTCCGGCAATACTCTTATTCAAGGTCCCTGGATCCGTTGTTGTACGCACTGCGATTCCGGCTTGTGGCCATGGGTTCTGGGAAAAAGGCAGATCGATTTCGGGCAAAACCTCATCAACCACACCGCGATTTCGCACGTCAGGGCAGACGCCGACAACGCGCCATTCAATCGCAGGGCCTAGTTTGAGAACGCCGGAAGAGAGCTGCTCGATCAGTACCCGCTGTTGTAGAGGATCTACGCCGGAAAAGTACTTCTTTGCGAATGACTCATTCACCACTGCAACAGGAACTCCCCCTGATACATCGTGGTCTGTAAACATCCGTCCCTGTCCCATGCGAATCCCAAACGCCCGGAAATAGCCCGGAGTCACCGCTCTGAAACTCGCACTGGGACGCGCGGAATCGTTCTCAATGTTAGGCTTCCCAGCAATTTGAAAACGTATGCCGAAGCTCCCTCCGGGAGGCATGCCAGTTGAGGCAGAGACTGCGGTCACACCAGGAAGAGCTTGAATCCGCTCCAGCAGCTGGCGATAAAAAGCTGTGATCTGGGCGGCGTTCTTGAGTTGTCCATCGGGAACCGGAAGGAAGAAAGTGAACAGGTGATCGGTAGGAAAGCCAAGGTCCGCATGGGCCAAGTTCCATAAACTGTGGAGCGCGAGTCCGCCCCCCGCCAACAAGCTGAGCGCCAGGGCAAATTCGACCACGACGAGACTTCGCCGTAGGACGTGCCGGCTGAAGCCCATTGATCTCCCACCCTCTTTCATAACCTCATTTAAATTGAGCCGGGTCGCCTGCCAGGCGGGAGCACTGCCAAACAAAATGCCGGCAAACATCGTAGCCGCTAAAGTGAAAAGCAGGACAGGCAGGTTCAACCGGGCGTCAGCTTCCGAGAGAAGCATGCCTCCCGGTATCATGGCCATGATGATTTTCAGCAGGGCCCATGCGAGAGCGAGTCCCAAGGTGCCCCCCACCACCGCCAAAGCAAGGCTCTCGGTCAAGAACTGGACGAATATCTGCCCCCGCGAAGCGCCTACCGAAGATCGCACTGCTACTTCTCTTTGGCGGATGGTACCTCGCGCCAGCAGCAGATTCGCCACGTTAACGCACGCAATCAAAAGTACGAAGGCTACGGCTCCGAGCAGGAACCACAGGCCGATACGCACGTCGGGGTTGAGGAAATCGTTCCTGAGGGGTTCGACGCTCGCGCTCAAGCCTTTATTCGATTTCGGATAATTCTCCGCCAGGCGACGGGTCACGCCATCCATTTCGGCGTTTGCCTGTGCCAAGGTTATGCCCGGCTTCAGCCGCCCCAAAACGATCAGCCAGTGAACATCGTGATTCATCTGCTCGGGAGTGAAAACGAATGGCACCACGATCTGTCGGGCGAGGCGATCAGGCTGTCCGGGCGGTTGCACTCCAATCACCGTGTAAAGTTCGCCATTCAGGTGGATCTGCTTGCCGATGATGTTAGGATCGCTGGAAAAATATCCTTTCCATAGTTTGTGGGTAATGATGACAACGTGATCTTTGCCGGGCGTTCCTTCCTCGGGCGCGAAGTACCGTCCCATAAAAGGCCGGTCACCAATCAATTGATCCAGAAATCCTGGAGTCAGGTAATCACCCAAGACTTGCTGAGGCTTTTCGCCAATTGACAGGTTGAACGAGCTACCGCGCACCACCCCCAAGATCTGGAAAACTGTGCTTTCGCGTTTCCAGTCCAAATAATCCCCGGTGGAGACTGCGTTCCTATTTTTGTCTCCCGCTTCTCTGGACCACACCACGACTAACTGTTCCGAATGCCGATAGGGAAAATCTGCGATCAGGGTGGCATAGAAAACACTGTAGATGGCGGTATTGGCACCTATGCCAAGGGCCAAGGCCAATGCCGCAGCGCGTAGCGCATGTCTTGGAGCAAGCCACTCATTTCGTAATCCTCACTCGTAGCGCAACGCCACCATCGGATCGACCTTCGCCGCGCGGCGCGCGGGAATGATGCTGGCGGAAAGCGCAACCGCCGCAAGCACTACCACCACGGCCGCGAACGTCACTGGATCTGTTGCTTTCACTCCGTAGATCAGGGTTGACATGACCTGGCCGAGCGCCAAAGCTGCTGCGGTTCCGGCAGCTAGACCGAGCAGCGTCGGTTTCATGCCTTCGAATACGATCATCCGCAACACATCCGACAAACTGGCACCCAAAGCGAGACGAATTCCGATTTCCTGAACGCGACGCCTCACGCTGTAAGAAAGAACGCTGTAGATGCCGATCGCGGCCAAAACAAGCGCCAGTGCAGCGAATGCGCCGAGAAGAAGTAAATCGAATCGCTGTTGTGACAGCGAACTGGCGACCAAATCATCCATGGCAACAACGTCACCGACGGGCACATCGCGATCCACTTCATGAAGCGCGTTGGTCACAGCGGAAGCAATACTTGCGGGATACGCGCTCGTGCGTACGACGAGCGTCATCGGAAATGAGCTGAACTGTTCTTTGGCAGCAGGGGTAATTTGGTCAAGAGGTACGTAGAGCGCCGCGGACGGCCGGGTTTGATTCAGCCCATCCCTCTTTACATCACCGATCACCCCGACCACTTCACGCGCTACGCCAGGGAAGAAACTCAGCGTGACGTGTTTTCCAATTGGATCTTCATTTGCCCAGAATTGCCGGGCCAACGATTGACTGATGAGAATGGTT
The DNA here is from genome assembly GCA_003224755.1 of Acidobacteriota bacterium. Lineage (GTDB taxonomy): Bacteria > Acidobacteriota > Terriglobia > Terriglobales > Acidobacteriaceae > Gp1-AA145. The sequence goes on along the minus strand of QHZR01000185.1, from coordinate 12,268 downwards.
GCCGGGCGGCCAGCAATGTCGGCGCTGTTGAAGTCGCGCCCTTGCAAGACCGGAATATGAAGTGCGCTCGCATAACCCGTAGTAATGACCGAGACGTCAACTTCCGGCTGCTCCGACATAGGCACAACCGGACGGCCTTCCACCGCGATGGGCTGGTGCGATCCGTTCATGCCCAATGGAATGTCATTGATTGCGCCTGCTGCGACCACTCCTGGCAAAGCGCGCACGCGTTCCAGGACCTGCTCGAAGTAGCTCACTTGTTGCATCGGCTCGGAAAATTTCGAGCGCGCAACTGCAGCCGTCATGGTGAGTACGCCATGTGGCTCGAAGCCGGGATTCACTCCCCGTAGCGCTTGAAAGCTGCGGATCATCAATCCTGCCCCAATCAGCAAAACCAGAGACAGGGCAACTTCAATCACGACCAAGGTGTTGCGCGTGCGATTTCCGCCGGAGTCGGTGCCCGTCCGTCCCAATCCTTGTTTGAGTGCCTGGTTGACATTCGCTCTGCTCAAATGCAGCGCGGGAAGAATGCCGGAGATGATTCCGGTGAGAATGGCAACCGCCGCAGTAAACCCGAGGACCTTGGCATCGATGCCGGTGCTGACGAGCTGCGGCAGCTTATCGGCAAGGAATGCCATGATCAATCGCACGCCGAAATGCGCATAGGTAAGCCCTAAGCCGCCGCCCAGCAGAGCGAGAAGGACGCTCTCAACCAGGACCTGCCGCATAATGCGCGCAGAACTCGCGCCGAGAGCAGTGCGGATGGCAACTTCCTTGTTGCGGCTGAAGATTCTTGCGAGCGAAAGGTTCGCCACGTTTACGCATGCAATAAGCAGGATGAATCCGACCGCTCCCAATAGAACCAAAAGAGCTGGGCGCACATCGCGGACGAGATCTCTCTGCAGGGGCAGAACAACAGCTCTCCATCCTTTGTCGTCCTGCGGATATTGCTGCTCCAGTCGTCCGGAAATCGTGTTCATCTCCGCTTGTGCCTGCTTCACATCAACTTCCGACTTGAGCCGCGCAATGACCATTAAGTTGTGATTGCCGCGGACCATCTTTTCCTGGTCTGTCCAGGCCATCGGGGTCCACATCTGCGCAAAATCCGGAAATCGGAAGTCGGGCGGCATGACGCCCGCAACCAAGTACTTCATGCCATCGAACGTGATGTCGTGACCGACGACTTCGCGATTTGAACCGAAGTGATCCTGCCAAAATCGATAGCTGAGAACAACAACGTGCGATCGTCCTGGCTCGTCTTCCTCGCGAAGGAGCACTCGCCCGAGCATCGGTTTAACTCCAACGGTGTCGAAGAAAGCTGCCGAAACCGGACTGGCGGTCACCTGCTCTGCTTTGTCTCCTCCGGTCAGCGTGAGCGCGCGAAAACCGTAGATCGCCATGTGCTCGAAGACGTGGTTTTGGTTTTGCCAATCAAGAAAATTTGCCGGAGAAACTGTGAACCTAGTTATCCCCGGAAAACTTGCCTGCGGCGGCGTGTGCCAGATTCGAACCAGCCGATCGGGATCTTCGAACAGCAGGGGCCGCAAGAGCACACCGTTCACGACCGAGAAGATGGCAGTATTTGCGCCCATGCCGAGCGCCAACGTGATAACCGCGACGGCTGCAAACCCGGGAGCTTTTCGTATTTGCCGTAGTGCGTAACGTACGTCTTGGAGTAAGCCACTCATTTCGTATTCCTCACTCGTACCGTAGCGCAATCATAGGATCGACTTTGGCCGCGCGGCGCGCTGGGATGCAGGCTGCAAGTAGTCCCACAAATGCCATCAGCACAACTAAGGCGGCGATCACAACGCTTTCATTTTTGTGCCGAATGATCAGAACGCTTGAAACGACTCTGCGAAGCAACAATGTCAGGAGCACTCCCGCTCCCAGGCCGATGCCCGTCAGCAATGCAATGCGGGCAAGCACCGTCTTGGCAATCTTCGAGCGCGTTGCCCCCAGTGCCATTCGCACGCCGATGTCTCGAATGCGGCTGATGACTTCTTGCATTAAGAGGCCATAAATTCCGATGACTGCCAGCAACACTGCAATCCCTGCAAAGATGCCAAAGAGCCAACTCTCCATGCGATTGGTAACGAACGTGTCATCGAGGACTTCGCCTATGGTTACGGGAGTTTGAAATGCAATGGCCGGTGCGAAGTTTCGCAGCGTTTCTCTTAATTGAGGAACAACACTCATCGTTGGGACCGCACTGCGAACGAAGAAGGTCACGTTAAACGAGCCGACATCTCCCTGAAGTTCCTGCGACAATTGAGAGAACGGGAAATCAATTTCCGGTCTTGCTTTCTCGCGTGCGTTTTGCCGTACATCCCGAGCCACGCCAACGATGGCACGGTTTGGACGACCTGGACGATTTTGAAACGCCTGCGCTAGTGGATCCTCGCCGGCAGTCAAGAATTCTTTCACCCACGCTTCATTCACAATGGCGACGGGCTGCGAGTTCGGAGTGTCCTGTGGACCAAAGTTCCGCCCCCGCACGACCGGGACTCCGAGAGCAGAAAAGTACCCAGCGGTTACGCTTCGAGTTTCTGAAAATCGTTCTCGGTCCGGTGGATCGGGAGACTGGCCGACAATATGCTTGGACCAAGCTGACCCGTAGCCCACAATCGGCATTTCATCAATGAATCCCGCCGCTATAACTCCCGGCATCGCTTGTGCACGCTGTTCCAGAGGCTCGAGCAAAGACGTTACATAGTGGCCCTTGAGACCTCCCGATGGAACGTTGATTTGCAACGCCAACAGATGCTGTGGATTGAATCCCAAATCAGTTTGCAACATGCCATGCAAGGTGAGCAGGAGAAGGCCGGAAAAAACAACCAATGTGAGCGAGAGCGCAATCTGTACGACTACAAAGCTTGCACGAATTTCATGTTGTTTTTGAGACGTGCCCGCGGTGGCGCCAGATTTAAGCGCATGATTGGGTGCCGTCTTGGCGGCACGCCATGCAGGAATCAGACCCGCGCTAATGCTGGAAAATATGCCAGCGCACAGCGTAAGGGCTATGACGTAAACATTCAGGTGGATGTTATCGCCCCGCATGAAGGCGTGCGCGAGGAATACTTTCATCGCGGTGAGCAAGAACCCGGCCAATAAAAGACCTGCTCCGGCACCCAAGACGCCGAGCAATGCGTTCTCAACGAGCAGTTGCCTCACGAGCCGGCCTCGTGCGGCACCCATCGCGACTCGCAAGGACATTTCTCGTTCGCGGGCACTGCCACGCGCGAGTAGTAGTCCTGCGACATTGGCGCAAGCAATCAGCAACACTGCCAGTACGGCCCCCGCCATCACAGTGATCTCTGGCAATTCACTTCCATGCAATGCGGTGGTAAGGAGAACTACGGTCGCGCTACGACCTCTATCCGTAGCTGGATATTGTTGGCCAATTTCCTGCATTACATGCGCAACGTCCGCCTGCGCTTGCTGTACCGTGATACCTGATTTCAATCGGCCTACAGTCATCAGCTAGTTTGTATCCCGCGCACTTACCCAACTGGGTCTGACGTGCATGGGAATATAGAGCGCGTTCGTTGTGCGCGATGAAAAGCGGAATCCCGCAGGCATAACGCCGATTACGACATACGGTTCGCCATCCAGCTGAACCGTTCTGTTGACTACATTTGGATCGGCATTGAAATCCTGCCGCCATACTTCATAGCTGAGGACAACCACATCGTTTTTCCCCGGCTGATCTTCTCCGGGCAGAAACGTCCTTCCGAGCATCGGCTGCACGCCGAAAATATCAAAGAAATTGTCCGAGCCTTGCGTCACCTGCAGATACTGGGTCTGCTTGCCTGTCAAGAGCGTCATCCCCCAGTAATCCTCGTATGCGGCAAGAGCCTGGAAAGTTCTGTTCAGCCTTCGCATTTCGAGGTATGCGGGCCAAGACGATACGGTTTGTGAACCAGAAGGATCGTTGGTTCGCACAACCACAATGCGGTTTACGTGGTGGTACGGAAAGGGGCGCAGCACCACAGCATCAATCACACTGAACATGGCCGCGGTTGCGCCAATGCCCAACGCAAGAGTAAGAAGCGCAATGAAAGTGAAGCCTGGCTTCCTGCTTAATTGCCTGACCGCATAGCGCACATCTTGCAGCCATCCACTCATGCGCTCGCCTCTTCCATAAGCTTCTTCAGCTCTTCTTCTGCGACAACTTTGCCGTCGAACAAGTGGATTTCGCGTTGGGCATGCTTTACGAATCGCGGATCGTGCGTGACCATACAGATGGTCGCGCCTTCGCGGTGCAGATCTTGAAGCAGTTCCATCACCGCTTCGCCATTACGCGAATCCAGATTTCCAGTAGGCTCATCGGCGAGCAGGATCGAAGGATGCCCGCCAAGCGCTCTCGCCACTGCGACCCGCTGCTGCTGACCTCCGGAGAGTTGCGATGGATAATGGCGAACGCGATGTGCCATCCCGACACGCTCGAGTGATTCCATGACCCTCTTCTTGCGTTCCGCCGCCGGCATCTTCTGGCGATACGTCAATGGCAGTTCGACATTTTCGTAAACGGTGAGATCGCCGATCAGATTGAAACTCTGAAAGATGAAGCCGATCTCGCGGTTGCGAATGCGCGAACGTGCCCCGAAGTCCAGGGTTTCCACCGGTCCCCCATTCAGCTGATACTTGCCGCCGGTTGGGGTATCCAGCAGCCCGATGATCGAGAGCAGCGTGGATTTCCCGCACCCGGACGGACCGGAGATAGCGACGTACTCCCCTTTGCGAATCCCTAAATGCACACCCGAGAGTGCGTGGGTTTCAACTTCATCGGTATAGAAAACTTTGGTTAATTCTTCGATCTGGATCAGAGGTTGTCCTGCGTCGGTCATGAGTTTTCCTCAACAGCTAGTCAAGCCTGATGCGATCAGTGTTGTCGTAACGAGACATGTCAGAAAGAATCACCATGTCGCCCTCGTGCAAACCTTCAAGAATCTGGATGGAGTTCACAGAAGCGCGCCCAACTTTCACGGGAACCCGCACGCCGCCTTTTCCGTCAGGATCAAGCTTGAACAAGCTGATAGTGCTGCTCTCTTGTCCGAAGGCTGGACGTCCGACGTAAAGAACGTTGTCGAGGCGTTCCAAATCGATAGTTCCGTCCACGCTCAAGTCAGGACGAGCGCCTTTAGGTAGTTCTCTGGTTAGCTTTACGTCAACTGTAACCGTTCCGTTCTGTACCGCCGGATCGACGCGCATGACGCTCCCGGAGACGGTTCCGTTATGTGTGTCCACCAGAGCCGGCTGACCAATCTGGACATCACGTGCTTGCGTCTCGGCAATTTTCAGCTGCGCGATTAAATGGTTTGGCTGGATGACCTTTGCCAGCTCCGTTCCCGGCAATACGTGCTGGCCCACCTGCAGTGGCACATCCACGAGATCACCGTCAATTCCAGCCCGCACCTTGAGCGCGTCCAGTTGTTTCTGCTTGAGTTCGGCCAACACACGCATCTGGTCCACCTTGGCCTGCTGCTGGGCAAGTTGAGACTCAATCGCCTTCTGGTTTATGTCGAGCCGTTCGCCTTCAATATTGTTGCGAGTTGTCAGTTCGTCGGACTTACTTTTGGAATTTTTGTAAGCCATGCCCGAGATCACGCCGAGGTCGTACAAGGCTTTGTCGGTGTCGGACTGCAGCCTGGCTTGCGTGTAGTCGGAGTTCACGGTCGCGGCGCCCGCCTTTTGGTTCATCAGATTGCTCTGCAGCGTCACGCGCAGACTCTGATATTCGGCCTCGGCAGCCTTTAACTGAAGCCTCGCATCCACAGCCGCCTGCTCCACCTGAGGGTTACTCATTTCCAGCAGAAGCGTGTCTGCTTTCACCTGCGAACCCGGAAGCTTGAGAATTCGTACGACAGTCGCTTCGGTCTCTGCAGGAATTTGACGGGTGAACTCCTGACTGGGAATCAATGAACCCAGACCTCGCACTTGTCGAAGCATGGGACCGCGCTTAACGGTATCAGTCCACACCGTGCTGCGTTCAACTTCAGGGGCAGCTGGTTTTAATCTGGAAACGCCGACCGTCACGCCGCCGAGGCACACCAAACCAACCATTCCCCAGATGATCTGTCTACGTCGTTTCTGCTGCTTGAATTCGGGCCGGGCAATGTCCATGGGCTTGCAAACGTGCAGCTATCGGGCCATACCTCAATTCCACTATTTGATTGAAAACTCTAGGCCACAAAATTGTGCAGAGCTGAGGATTGTTCAGTCGTGGAATCCACCGTCCGCAAATGGACAGACCGGAACCGACCTGTCAACTCGGGTTCGCTATCTGAGGCTCTGTTCGCTTTTGGACAGCGGGTTTCGATTTCGGACACCTATCGGTTGGCAGCAACAAGCAGATCTTTACAACTCGCAGTGCCCCAATGAGGTTGCATGAAATTTGAGGTGGCGCGTCACATGCATGTTAAAGATGTTCTCCGTTTGATAGCTACACGGCAAAGGGAGCGGCCACGATGGGCGATTTGGGCAGGAACTTTCTCCAGGACCTCCGCTTCGGCTTTCGAATGCTCCGCCGTAGCCCGGGTTTTTCTCTCCTCACTATTCTTTGCCTCACCTTAGGCATCGGCGCGAACGCTGCCGTTTTCAGTTGGATCGAAGGCATCCTCTTCCGTCCCTACCCCGCCGTCACCCACCAGGAACGGCTGGTCGCCATCGGCGGCACCTCTCGCGGGGAAGCCGGAGGCACTCCGCTTTCCTGGCCCGATTTCCAGGACCTCCAGCGCAGCTGCACGCTCTGCGAAACCGCCTTCGTCAGCAAGATTAGCGGTACCACGCTCAGCATCGGCGATCGCGCCGAGCGCACCACTGGCAGCATCGTCTCCGCGAATTACTTTGACGCCATCGGCGTACACCCCGTCCTCGGCCGCGGCTTCTTGCCAGGAGAAGATCAGGGCCAAAGCGCGCATCCCATCGCGGTGATCAGCTCTCAGCTTTGGCAAGGCCGGTTCCATGGCGATCGCCAAATTATCGGCAAAACGCAGCGCCTCAACGGTGTCGTGCACACCATTGTCGGCGTTGCGCCCGAGGGCTTTTACGGTACCTTCGTCGGCTGGCGCATGAACTTCTGGGTGCCCGTTTCGATGGAGGATATCTTCGAGGCCGGCGGATACAAACTCGAAGACCGCGGCGCGCGCTGGATCGAAGCCTACGCGCGGCTTAAGCCCGGTGTAACTCTGCAGCAAGCACAGCAAGAATTCGCCGCGATTTCGCAGCGCCTTGAAGTCGAGTATCCCACCACCAATCGCGGCCGCGCCATTCGCTTCTGGCCTTTGTGGCAAACGCCGTTCAACAATGCCGCCACTTTGCTGCCAACGCTCGAAATCATGTTGGTCGTCGTCGCCTTTGTGCTGCTCATCGCGTGCGCCAATGTCGGTAACCTGCTCCTGGTGCGCTCCTTCGCTCGCCGCCACGAAATGAGCGTGCGTCTCGCCATCGGCGCCGGCACGGCCTGGTGCTCTCGCTGTTCGGAGCCTCCGGCGGTCTCCTGGTGGCGTACTGGTGCCGCCACGCACTCGTCCTGCTTTTCCCTGCGCGCGGCGGAGTGCAGATGTATCTCCCTGGCGAAATCGATTGGCGGGTCCTGGCGCTCAGCGCTGGCGTGTGTCTCACCACTACGCTGCTGATGGGCCTTGTCCCTTCCATGCAAACCCGAAAGATCGACCTTGCGCATGCCCTGAAAATGGAAACCGCTGCGGTCGTCGGCGGCCGCGGCCGTGCCTGGGTCCGGTCCAGCCTGGTGCTGATGCAAGTCTCGCTCAGCTTTGTTTTGCTAGTCGGCACTGGCTTGCTGATGCAAAGCATGCTCAAAGTCCGCAACTCCAGCCCTGGCTTCAACACCCGCGGCGTACAGGACACTGCCATCGATCTGGTTTCCGCCGGCTACACACCCGAGCGCGCGCAGATGTTTCAGGACGCCCTGCTCGAGCGTGTCCGCGCGCTTCCCGGAGTGGAGTCGGTGGCTTTCGCAAAAATGACTCCGCTCAGCTATGTCAGCTCTGCTTCGGCGCCCATCGTCGTCGGCGGCTACACGCCGCCGCCGGAAGAATCGCCCACAGTCAACTACAACGAAGTCGGCCCGGACTACTTTGTCACCATGGGCATTCCGCTCGTTGCGGGAAGCGAATTCATGCGTGGCGATGACGACAAAGGCGCGCCCGTCGCCGTCGTCAACCGAACGCATGCAATTCAAGGGACGCTGGCTGGAGGTCATCGGTGTCGTCAAGGACTCGAAGTACTCCAGCGTCCGCGAACAGCCCACGCCGTTTTTCTTTGTACCATTGCGGCAAAACTCGCTGCGAGGCAGCGTACTGAACATCCGCACGCCGCTCGCGCCGCAAACCATGGCCACCGCTATCGCGCGCGAAGTTCATTCGCTCGATCCTAACGTCGCGCCGTACGAAGTCATCACCATGCAGGAGCAACTCGACCGCTCCACTTCGCCGCAAATGGTCGCCGTCACACTCGTCGGCGTTCTCGGCGGCCTGGCGCTGCTGCTCGCCGCAATCGGGCTGTATGGCGTGATTTCGTACGCGGTGAATCAGAGCACTCGGGAGTTAGGGCTGCGCATTGCTCTCGGCGCTAGTGGGAAAGACTTGTTGCGGCTCGTATTTTCACAAGCCTTCGTATTGGTAATAACTGGAGTTGTTATTGGCACAGCGGCCGCACTGGGGCTTACGAGGCTCATGGGGAATCTGCTCTACAAAGTGAGCCCGCGCGACCCCGCCGCTTTTGGTTTGGCGCTCCTGGTGATCACAATCAGCTCATTCGCGGCGGTTTTGGTCCCCGCGCTGCGCGCCGCTGGCATAGATCCAGCACGAGCGTTGCGCGAATAACAATTCGAATATGGATCGTCTGGCTTGTGTCGAAGAAACATGTCGTCAACTGCTGACTGATCCAGAGGGTCTAAGTCGGGACACTGTAGATGTATTGGTGCGGCCCGACACCATTTGCTCAATGCCGCGTTCTTTCCGACACACTCTTCTTACTCGACTAGGTGAGAGCGGCTGCGATGCGTGGACGCTGGCGCGAATCGCGGGACACTCCAACATCGGCATCTCGCAGCGACACGTTCACCCTTCTGAGGATGCAGTACTAAACGCTCTTTCCCGGCTGGGTGGGCACAATTCTGGGCACAATGCCACGAACACGATTCCGGTAGAGCCAGCAGAATTGCCGCTAAAAGGTACTCTTGTGGGAGGTTAAGTGGTGAGCGCGGTAGGAATCGAACCTACAACCATTAAGAGTAGGTCGAACTCGAAACGTTGCTTTCCTACTTCCGCTTATATAAATCAACAACTTACCCCCAACCAAGCCCGCACGGAAGCGTTTTGCAGGGTATTGAAACGGCGCACGTTAGCGCACATCGGACCGAAGCGTACGGCACACTGATGGCACACCTCGATGGGTGAACCCTTCCTGTTTTGCAAGCGTATTTTGGATCGAAGAAGGACGGTTGCAGCCTCTGCCTGCTAAACACGGCACGCCATTGAATCCAATTCATGATAAGAAGCCGCAAGGCAGTACGGGAATTTCCGACTAGCGACCATCCGCCCCGGAATCTGGTCATGACTTCCCAGAAGCCCGTTTCGGTCCAATATCAAAGAACCAGTAGCTCAGTTTGGGTTCGGCTGTGAAGGCACTGATAACTCTGGGGCAAGCCTCGGTGCAGGTCGCGACACCGGGGCGGTCTATTCCTCGTGGCCTCCTGGCGGCTTCTTCATTAAAGTCAGGAGTTCGCAAGCTAACTGCCGTTGTTTGGCAGAATGGCCTGCGACATAATCCCTCGCGATTTGGCTCGCCCAAGCCGGTGCACTGCGGAAGACTACCGCTGCGATCACCTCGGTTTCAGTTGGATGGAAGCGCTCCTGCCCGTAGAGTTCAACAATGAGTTTAGCAGTATGCTCGTTCCCGTTAAGTCCTAAGGCCCGCAATGCGGCCGAACTGGCGTATGAACGGGGTTGCTTCACGATCTCGAGCAGCCGCTCCCTGGCGCCACTATAGACGATAGATCCGAATACTTCCGCCGCATTCTTTTCCACCACGGTGTTGCCGCACTTCAATAGAAACGCAAGGAACTCGAACGCGCGTTTGCAGCGGAAGCACGCGAGCAATGGAATGGTGTCGGTGACTCCAGCTGTGTCCATCGTTGGGTTCTGAGTAGCGTCAATGAGACTCTGGGCGACAGCCTCCTGCTGTTTTGGCGTGCCGATTTCGCCTAAACGCGCGCAAGCGGCTGCGAGCGCGTGGTACTCGGGGGTGTCCCGGCCAGTGTAAATCTCGAACTCACCGTGCACCTGCGACTCATAGCCGCGATCCCCGCTCGCTTTGAAGCACACCCAAGATGTTTGCAACCCGCCTGTATCCAGAGCTTCTATCGGGGGAACCCTGCTGAACCCCTTCTTCTGGGTCTCGTCTCTGTTACCCGACATTACAGCCGCCCAGTAGTTCTGCTGGATGTGCGCTGCCAACCCGTCGGCATTAGACTCCTTGCTCTTGGTGCGGAATTGCCAACCGCGGTAATAGCTGCCCTCGGTCGAGAACTCTTCCCGCCCAGGAATCGCGTTGGCAGCTGTATATTCCACAGCAGCCGGCAAATCTGGTTTTGTGTGTGGGCTCATCTTGCTTTTCGCGTAGGGGATCCTCGCTGTGCGTCCTTTTTGGAACTTGGCCAGGTAGAAGTCCTGTGAATGCGCTTTTCCACGCCGGCTTCCGACCGCGTAGTCAATCTCAAACCGGAACCGGAAGACCATCGGACCCTCAGCATCTGCCACTAGCACATTGACGCGGAATAGGTCCACATCTCCCTCTTTGTAGGAAAATACTTGATCACAGAAGAGCCGGTACAATGCTTGTTCCCGGGTGAGCACCGCTGTGTCCTCTATTGGCTCGAGCACCGGCATGAAGCAGCTCCCCAATGCCTGCTCCGGCCTGTCGAGGACTTCAAGTATCTCCAGGAAAATCCCGTTGATGATCGCAGTCCTTCCTTGATTCAGAACAGTGAAGTCGATGATCACTTCGCCATCGGGGATATGTGGTGGGAATTTCGTGGCGAAATCCCGCGGGTCCAGCCCGATCGTTTCGATCGGAACAGGATAGCCACAATGCCGCCCGTGTGGTGAAGGAACGAGTGTTCCGGGATTTCGCGGGGGAGGGTGGCACTCTCCGGATTGAACACCATGAAGTTCACGTACTCCGTTCTGTGGGGCTGGATGATGAGCTGCTCCAAAGCTGGTTCGGCAATCCGTGGCACCTTCGACGCGCTGCTCGCGGTGTACCTTTCGATCGCCTCTACCAGTTTGTCCCTTCCGCCTGGTGCGAAATAATCCACCCAATGGAGGTGCACCAAACGCGCAGGCGCTTCACAGTTATCGAGGCGCACCGGAATAAGGAACACCTGGTCCTCTGGAATTGTCTCCAGTACCTTGAGCGCGCACTGCAGCTCAGATTGGACGAAGCCGCGCTTGGAAACCGAACTACTGGATAAACAGGCAACAAAAATCTCACAGTTCTGTATGGCTTTGTCGATCTGACTTTCCCATATTTGCCCCGGCTGTAGGTCGCGTACGTCGATCCAAGCAGAGAGCCCTTTATGACACAGCAGTTCATAGATTTCAAGGGCGAGCGAGCGGTCCTCTCGCCCATAGGAGATAAAAATGGACATATCCCTCTCCTGGCGCACCGGCTAGCCCGAAATCCGACAGAGCTTGGTGCCATCACGGGCCAAGATCACACCTACAGTCCAACGACAATGGACCGCCGTTTGACTACAAGAAGGCATGATTTCTCTTTCGACTCTCTTACGCTGTGGACCGTCGGTTTACACATATTTTCCAAATCATTATGGATCAACAAGGCCAGCAAAGGTATGAAAATGAAAAGATCACTCAGGTACAGATCGTTAGTCCGGAAGTCGACGATGGCGGTTTTATTCACTAATGAAGGTAGAGTTTAAGGTAACCCAGTGGCGGCCTCGCACGCGCGCTCCAGAAGTCGGCTTCGGGGAGATCGCCGCTAATTTCGTCCAAGCCCGTTTCTGGATAACTTCCGGATTCCCAATAAACACATAGACTGATTTTTCAATTGTCGTGTGCTTCCGAAGGCCCCGGACAGTCAGTACCCGCCTCTTCCTTGACGGGCTATTTCGTGCTAAGTCCACTTGACAAACAAGTGAAACGTAGTAGTCTCTTGGGGGAGACCACTTGGATGTCTAATAAAGAAAAAGAATCAATCCAGCTGCTGCAGGGGACACTTG
>QHZR01000184.1 GCA_003224755.1 Acidobacteriota bacterium | reverse complement strand
TCGAGATTTTGGGAAACCGCGCGATGTATAAGGACGGCTGGATTGCGTGCTGGCGACTGGACCGAATTCCCTGGAAACTTGATCCGGAAACACTCGCGCGATTCGCACCAGGCGAATGGGACCCGGACAAGGACAAGTGCGAGTTGTATAACCTCGACGAGGATTTCTCGCAGGCTGACGATGTTGCGGACAAGTATCCGGACAAAGTGCGGGAACTCACCGGTCTGTTTTGGGCCGAAGCCGAGAAGTACCAGGTCCTGCCGTTACTCGGAGAAATGGCCACTGTGTGGGGGTTTCCAAAAGACTCGACCAAGCAGACGAAATTCACTTACTACAACGGAACGGAAAACATCGCCCCCGGCATGGTCCCCCCGATTTACAATCGTTCGTATAGCATCAGTGCGGACCTGTACAATCCGGGCAGATCAGGCTCGCTCGGATTGCGCCCCGGAATAGCAGGCGTCATTGTTGCTGAATCCAGTTTTCTCGGCGGCTTTTCGCTCTATGTCGAAGAGGGTCGACTCAAGCACACGTATAGCTTCCTCGGTTTGAAACTAGACACGATCACTTCGCGCGATCGTATGCCTACAGGCAAAGTCAACGTCCGCTACGAGTTCACCGCCGACAAGCCCGGCGAGTTGGCCACCAGCGGCACAAGTCGGCTATTCATCAACGGCAAACAGGAAGCCGAAGGCAGGATCGAGCATACCGTGCCGTTTCGGTTTACCGGTTACGCTGGTATGGACATCGGCGCTGACAATGGTCTCCCAGTAGTCCCCACATTTGTGTATGCCAAAGTGCTACCGAAGCAGTTCAGAGGCACGATCGAAAAGGTAGAGTTCGACCTTGGTCCGCAGAAACTCACTAGCGAAAATCTGCAACGGATATATCTAGAACGTTTTGCCAGTGCGGTGCGCAATTAAGCGAGGCACCCCAATGCGGAAGATCGATTATCAGCCGTGTCGCGTCTGCATCGCTTCCCGGATCGTTTGTTGACGAATTGCCTGTAGCTTTTGGTACTGCTCAGGCGAAAGAATCGCCTTCATCTGAGGATCAGTCTGCTGATGGATAGCTCTAATCTGTTGCATTTTCTGAATCTTCCCTAGCGAGTTGTCGTTCTTGATAGCTGCCACCTTCGGTGCTTCCTCCCGAAGAATAGGTAGGATTTTGACCTTTTGCTGCGGCGTCAGGTTAAGCTGCTGCGATATCGCCTCAGCCTTTGAAATTCCGGCCGCGTTTTGCGCGAACGATTTCGGTGCCACCAGCACAAGCGTGCTGAAGCATAGAGCGAATGCGATGACGCCAATGTACTTTTTCATATTCTTCCCTTCTCCTTGTTTCTTTGGGTGCCATCGTGGTCGCGGCTCTCGAGCAAGTCAAGCCGAATCGGCGACCTGGAACCCATCTCATAAATAGGGAACGGATGCGTTGGTGGAGATTTGACGCTGCAGCAAGACGCGAGGAGGAAGAATATCCTCTATGGATCTTTGACCGACGAGCAACGCCGCTACGGCGGCAAAGATCCGCAACCCTGTGGGCTAAGCCCTGGCGAGCCGCTGGCGGCGTTGCTCCTCAGTCACAGAGCGCACTGGCTTTGCTCCTTCGTCGCGCCTTGCCAGCCGCCCGCCAGCGCCTAGCGCACTCATTCCCTATTTATGAGATGGGTTCTAGCCTGATCCCCGTATTGCCCTAAAGTCCTATAGGCAGCTCGCAGCAACCAAGGCAAAATTGCACTTACTCAGATGAGTTCGATGAGCGACAACAAACCGGATTCACACTTATGAAATCAGCAAAACAGATCCTCCTTGGCGGGATGCTCGCTGCCGCCGTCATGGCGGTCGCGCCTTCCGCAAGAGCACAAATCCAAACCACGGGCACGCCGGGCTCCCCCAGCGCGACGACGACCATTAGTGGCAAACAACTCCCGGCACCCGTTCCGAAATTCGGCGGCGTGATCAAGGATACCGCCACGGATTCCAAGCCGTACTGGCCGCCGCGGGTGGTACCACCCAAGGGCGCGCCCAACATCCTGCTCATCATGACCGACGACCAAGGCTACGGCGTGTCGGGCACTTTCGGCGGAGTCATCCCGACGCCAGCGCTGGACCGGGTCGCCAAAATGGGGCTGCGCTACACACAGTTCCACTCGACCGCGCTTTGCTCGCCCACGCGCGCGGCGCTGATCACGGGGCGCAACCATCACTCGGTGGGCTTCGGCGTGGTTGGCGAACTGGCCACTGGCTATCCGGGCTACGATTCCATCATCGAACCGGACAAGGCCACCATTGCTGAAACCCTCAAGGAAAACGGCTATGCGACATCGTGGTTCGGCAAGGAACATAACACGCCCACCTATCAATACAGCCTGGCAGGGCCCTATGACCAATGGCCCTCGGGGATGGGCTTCGAGTATTTCTACGGGTTCATGGGCGGCGAGACCGATCAGTGGACGCCTTATTTGTTCCGTGACCACACGCAAATTTTTCCGTGGATTGGCCGGAAGGATTACAATCTTACCACCGACATGGCGGATGAAGCCGTCAAGTATTTGCACAGCATGAACGCAGTCGCGCCCGGCAAACCGTTCTTTCTTTATTATGTTCCCGGCGGCACGCACTCGCCGCACCAGCCGACGAAGGAATGGATTGATAAAATCCACGCGATGCACCTGTTCGACGACGGCTGGGAAAAGTTGCGCGACACGATCTTCGCTAACCAGAAGAAGCTCGGCGTGATTCCTGCGGACACGCAGCTTACCCCGTGGCCGGACGGACAGGCCGCGTTTGGTGGTGCGAAGCTGCCCCGGTGGGACTCGCTTTCGCTGATCCAAAAGAAACTCTACATCCGCCAGGCCGAGGTCTTCGCGGCCTACGCCGCCTACACCGATTATGAGATTGGCCGGGTGATCCAGGAAGTTCAGGATGAAGGCAAGCTCGACAACACGCTGATCATCTACATTGAAGGCGACAACGGTACCAGCCCCGAAGGCACTCTGGAGGGCACCTACAATACGTTGACGGCGTATAACGGCATTCTGACTTTGCCGGAACCGTTGCAGTTGCTGCATTATGAAGATTGGGGTTCGGACAAAACTTATCCGCACATGGCGGTGGGCTGGACGTGGGCGTTTGACACCCCGTTCAAGTGGGCCAAGCAGGTGGCGTCGCATTTCGGCGGTACGCGGCAAGGCATGGCCATTTCCTGGCCCGGCCACATCACAGACTTGGGTGGTATCCGCTCCCAGTTCCACCATATCATTGACATCGTACCCACCATCCTAGAAGCCACCGGCATCCAGGCGCCGACCACCGTCAACGGCATTACGCAAAAGCCAATTGAAGGCGTGAGCATGATGTATACGCTCGACAAGGCGAATGCCAATGCGCCGTCGAATCATGAGACGCAGTATTTTGAGATGGTCGGCAACCGCGCGATTTACCATGATGGCTGGGTTGCCGCCACGACACCGCCAGTCGCGCCCTGGCTGCTGGGAGCCACGATGCCCGCGCTGGCTGACTACCACTGGGAGCTTTACAACATCGCCAAGGATTATTCCGAGAACAACGACCTCGCGGCGCAGCAACCCGATAAGCTCAAGGAAATGCAGGCGTTGTTCCTGACCGAAGCCGCGAAATACCAAGTTTTCCCACTCGATAACTCCGGCTTTGTACGCATCCTTGCACCCAAGCCGAGCGCGGTGGCCGGGAAAACAGAATTCACCTACACGGGTGTAAACGCCGGCATTCCCGTCGGCAACGCTCCCAACATTTTGGACAAGGACTATACCATCACCGCCGAGGTGACGATTCCCAAAGGCGGCGTAGAAGGAATGATTGTGACACTGGGCGGGCGCTTCGGCGGCTACGGCCTCTTCTTGCAAAAAGGCAAGCCGGTCTTTACCTACAATCTCCTCGATATGGAGCGATTCCGCTGGGAGGGCGGCGTCGGTGGCAAAGTAGGCGCGGACTTGTTTGGCCGTGCGCTCGCGCCGGGCAAGCACACGCTCGTATTCGACTTTAAATACGACGGCCCCGGCCCCGGAAAGGGCGGTACCGGCGTCTTCACGGTCGACAGCAAGGAGTTGGCGAAGAAGACGATCGCGCACACGATTCCATTGGTCATGTCGGTTGACGAAACGTTCGACGTCGGCTTGGACACCGGCACAGGCGTCGACAACAGTTACAAGCTGCCGTTTAAGTTCACCGGGACGATTGACAAGCTGACCATCAAGCTCGGCCCGTCGCAGATGACGGCGGAAGAACAGAAGGCCGCAGCAGATGCGGTCGCCAAAGCCACAGACTAATCGCCGATGAGAAAAGTACTGACCTTTGCCGCAGTGTTCGAAGCTGTCACCGGCTTGGCGTTGCTGATTGTGCCATCGCTTGTGGGGCGCTTATTGCTCGGAGCCGAACTGACCGATGCCATCCCGGTAGCTCGCGTGGCTGGCATCGCCCTGATCGCGTTGGGCGTGTGTTGTTGGCCGGGTAGCACCGCGTTCTGCGGCATGTTGACTTACAGCGCGCTCGCCACGCTTTATCTTCTGTGTCTTGGCATCCGCGGCGTATGGGTCGGGCCGCTGTTGTGGCCGGCGGTTGTTATACACGCGCTTCTTACCGCGCTTCTCGACCGCGAGTGGTTTCAATCACGAAAGCCCGATTAATAAAACAAACAGACGAAGGACCTATGAAACTAAGATCAAACCCACAGCCAATTAACATGACTAAACTCATCCTGATATTTGGTGCATTGGCAGGCGTCATTATAGCAAACCCTTTCACGGCCTATGCTGCATCCCCGACACCGCCTCCCAGTGCACCACTGATTACGTGGACGGCAGGGGGCAAGCAGTCAAAGAAGGTGGATGTTCTCTTCGTGCAAAACGCGAAGAATGTGAGCTTCAGCAAAGGAAAGCTTGTCTTGCGCGGTGTGAATCCCGTGACCGTGGCCTTCACTGATCGCCCTGCGCGCATGGCCGGGCATATGCAGACCAGCAGGTTCGTTCCGCTGTGGAGCCAGGGAAAGGACAGCTTTCTTAAGGATAATCCTAATGCCACGCTCTCGGTCTTTCGTGGCGACAATGTATTGGACCTGGTGGTGGAACTCAGCAATCCACAGCTCTCCGGCAATGACCTCACCTACAACGCGCGCATTCTTGAAGGCACTCCGCCAGTCAATGGGGGAGGCTGTGCGTTGTTCATCGATATCATCGGCATGCCCGCTACTCCCATGTCCTACGCCGGTGCCGCGCGCCGTGCCTGGCGTCGCTAAGAGGGCGTGGTAAATTAAAAATCTTGGAACTTGTTAGGCCGACAATCCACTCACTGCTGTGAACGGCGCCCTACTCCCCGCTCTGCTGGCGGCCTTTGTTATTGGCTCGGCGTTCGCTAAATCCGTGACAGCGGGTACAGTGACTTTCGTCTCGCCTTGAGTGTCAGGACCAAAAGAACGGTAGTCGCTGGCCGGCCAAAGCGGATCCGTCGTCTGTGCCTTCGGACAAATCGACCATTCAATCAGTTACGCCATCGCAGATTTACGAGTGGAAGGGGCCAGAGCCGAATGTGCCTTTGACGCCCGAGACGGATACAAGAATCGCAGCTGAACAAAAATGGTATAACCTCACTGGCCGCCTCGTTAGCGTAAAAGTCGAAGCAGACGGAGACATTACTCTCGTGCTCAAAGATGCCGACGGCAAGAAAGCGGGAAGTGTTAACGCCGAAATTCCTGTCGGCCCCGAGTGGTGTGAGCTTCGGAAACTTGTTTTCGGCTGGACGACGCAGAGCTTTCCTTTCAGTTTCAAAGTGTCACAAAGGCTCGAACTTCGCGAGCAGCACGTAATCACGGTCACTGGCAAAGCGCTCTTCGATGTCGATCACGCGCCTGCGGATCGTTCCAACCGAAGAATTAAGCCAAAGAAATACGCAGTTTGGGAAATTCATCCCGTGATGGCGCTGCACGTCGATCAATAGCTCGCCCGCAAGCCGTCAGTGCACAGCTATTGTCTTGGATTGCCATGCGGTAGTAATGTCCGTCTCGAAAGAGGGGACAGCATCGCGGAGAAGTATTGCCCTAAGGTCCTATAGCCATCCCCATCATCTTCTTGTGAGAATCTTGTACTGGCAGCAGGAGTCAGTTGTAATTTCGAGACGGAAGTTCGGCTATGCTAGAGTCAGCGGTAGGAGCAGTGGGCTACGTAATTAGAAAACTAAATCAAGTGCGCGAGAGCGACGATACTTCTCAGTCCCGTTTTGAAGCGATTGAAATTATCGAAGCGGTGATCCTCGCTTTCGTCGCCGTCGCCACCGCATGGAGCGGTTACCAGGCAGCGCAGTGGGCTGGAAAGCGTGCGGAGCAGTACGCCGAAGCGACTCGGCTTCGAATTAATGCTGAAGGCCTTGCTACCCTTGCAGGACAGGAACGGATCTACGACAGCGACACCTTCAATAGTTGGCTCGCCGCCAAGCTGGATGGCAAGGAGCAGGCGGCGGAGTTCTTCGAGCGGCGCTTTCGCGACGAGTACCGACCGGCCTTCACAGCCTGGTTGAGGACCGATCCCTTCAACAACGCGCAAGCGCCTCCCCGATCTTCATGCCCGACTACCACAATGCGAAGCTCGAGCAGTTTCTTGGTTTGAACAAGGAAGCTGCGGAGGTTGCCGAACAACGTACAAAATCCGGAGAGACCGGAGATGAGTACGTGCGGATCACGGTTCTGCTGGCCACAGTGCTTTTGATTACAGCCATTGGACAGCGTTTTCATTTCAAGGCCGTGCGCGTCGTTTTTATGATTCTTGCCTGCCTGTTGCTCTGCTTGCCACTTTTGCGATTGCTTATGTTGCGTCGCATCCAAATCGTCACGCGGCAGTTGCCCGGTTCGGAGGTTTCTGGAATCGCGATCGCCTAGGGCGCGTCGCCGACTGCGTATTAGACGACGTCTAGTACGACTAAAGTCCTATTGCGCGTCAAGACGCGCGCGGGCAAAATGCGCGTTAGATGGGCATTCCTTCGCGCAAACCTAAGGGGTGAATAGGCTGGCCTGCGCGGTTGCGAGTGCCCATCCAACGTACAAATCAAAAACAAACAATCAGGGGGCACAAATGAAACACAAACTATCTAGTTACAGCTTTGCCGTCCTGACCGCGTTAGCCGCGCTAATGTGCGCGATCGCTACCGGCCAGGCGGCGGACAAGAAACCAAACATCCTGTTCATCATGGGCGATGACGTGGGATGGTTTAACGTCGAGCCCTATCACCAGGGCATCATGTCCGGCAAAACCCCGAACCTAATGCGCCTCGCCAAGGAAGGCATGCGGTTCACTGACTATTACGCCGAGGCAAGTTGCACGGCGGGCCGGGCGAACTTCATCACCGGCGAGTTGCCCATTCGCACGGGTCTGACGACCGTGGGCCAGGCGGGCGCAGACGTCGGCATGCCGGCCCAAGCCTGCACCCTCGCCACCGCGCTCAAAGCGCAAGGCTACGCCACTGGGCAGTTCGGCAAGAACCACTTAGGCGACCTGAACAAGTACCTGCCGACCCTTCACGGCTTCGATGAGTTCTTCGGTTACCTCTACCACCTCGACGCGATGTCGGACCCATACTGGTATTCGTTCCCGAACGACGAAAAATACTACAATACCTATGGCCCGCGCAGCCTGGTCCATTGTTGGGCGACGGACACGGATGACGCCACCGTGGAGCCGCGCTGGGGCAAGGTCGGCAAGCAAAAGGTCGTGAATGAAGGCCCGCTGCCACCGTTCCCAGACATGTCCAACGTGCCCAACATGCACGACATCCCATTCCTGAAGGCAAAATACGACATGACCACCTTCGACCCGGTGCTGGCCAAGGCTTCGTGCGACTTTATGGACAAGGCCAAGAAGGATGGCAAGCCGTTTTTCGTCTGGCACAACACCACGCGCATGCACGTCTGGACCTTCCTCTCCAAGAATTACAGCTCGATGCAGAACAGCCAGACTAACTACGGTCTGGAAGAGGCTGGCATGGCGGATCTAGATGACAATATCGGTACGCTGCTGAAACACTTGGAGGACATCGGCGAGGCCGATAACACGATTGTCGTCTTCACCACCGACAACGGGGCGGAAGTCTTCACCTGGCCGGACGGTGGCATGACGCCGTTCAAAAACACCAAAGGTACTGTCGGCGAAGGCGGCTTCCGCGTGCCGTGCATCGCGCGCTGGCCGGGCCACATCAAGCCGGGTACCGTCGAGAATGGAATCTTCTCCGGCCTCGATTGGTTCCCGACCATCATGGCCGCCGCCGGCAACCCGAACATCACCGACCAACTGCTCAAGGGCGTAAAACTCGGCGACCGTAGTTACAAGAATCATCTGGACGGGTATAACCAGTTGGCTTTGCTTGAAGGCAAGGGACCCTCCGCGCGTCACGAACTGTTCTACTTCGGCGGGCCTCATCTCGGGGCCGTGCGCCTTGAAGACTTCAAGTTCACGTTTTTCCAGCAGCCGCAGGGCTGGCCGGGCGCGAAAGTCACCACAGATATGCCCACCATGGTCAACCTCCGACAGGATCCGTTCGAGCGGACACCGACCCTCAACAACGAGAGCCTCAACAATGGAGGATTTGGTTACGTCAATGACTTCATGGCGCGCGAGTTCTGGCGCTTCGTCCTGGTTCAGCAGGAAGTCGCAAAACTCGCCATGACGGCGATTGACTACCCGCCGATGCAGGCCGCCGCCACGTTCAACCTCGACGCGGTGAAGAAGGAGATCGAGGCAAAGATGAAGGAACACGAAGGCCAATAGTCGAATTGTGAACACGGCGGGCGGTTTTTATCAATCACCTGATCCTTCGATCATGAAACGCGCGCCGCATCCGTCCTAACCAGATGCGGGAACAAGAACCATGAAACCGATAAGAGTCATCGTAATTTAACTCCATGACCAAACTATCCACCAAGCTCAAGGAGGAGTTCTTTGCGCTGCTCCCACCAACGATCTTTTTTTTCGTGGCCTTGCATATCGTGGCGTTTGTTCGCGTATTGATGCTGAAAGGAACCGGGATTTCGCCACTGTCATCGATGTCGGTTGCGGTTGCCGCACTCATTCTGGGCAAGGCAGTGTTAATCGCGGACATGCTGCCGATGATCAATCGCTTTCCCAATAAGCCGCTGATCTACAACGTTGCCTGGAAGACCTTGATCTATCTGCTGGTGGCCACGCTCATTCACTATCTGGAGCGTCTTGTCGATTTTTGGCGGCAAGCTGGCGGCCTTGTGGCCGGCAACAGAAAGCTACTGGCGGAAATCGTCTGGCCACATTTCTGGGCTATTCAGATCATTTTGTTTGTGTTGATTGTTATGTACTGCACGATGCACGAACTGGTGCGCGTGATTGGGAAGGAAAAGGTGCTGCGGATATTCTTCGGCCCGATGCCTATCCCGCAAGTTTGAACGAGGCGCTCATGGCCGAGGCGAAGAAGAATGGCTGGACAGTCATGAGCATGAAGAACGATTGGAAGGTGATTTTTCCTTTCGAAAGCAAATGAATGCATCCGGTCGGAGAAAACCTTCTACGTATATTGCCCTAAAGTCCTATAGACGAAACGCATAACAACTTTTAATCCCCGTCCTGTAAACCAACCAAAGACCTCAAAGCCATGAAAACCAACTTCATCAATTCCGCCTTCACCGGTATCACAATCCTCCTCATCGCCGGGTGCGCGTCAACGACTACCGCCCCGAGTGCGCCACCCTCGGCGACTGTGAGCATTCGGGAGTGGTCAGCTGCCTATTACGGTTCGGCTGCAGCCGGAAAGGGCACTCTGTATTACAACGGCCGGCGGCACCATTTCACCATCTCCGGTCCCGGTGCTGGTGGCATGGGCGGCCAAAAGATCTCTGCCACTGGCAAAGTCTACAATCTAAATAACCTCTCCGACTTCTCCGGAAGGTACCGGGGCGTCAGCCGCGGACTCACGCTGATCGAGGGGAAGATGCATGCCAAGCTGACGAACGGCAACGGTGTGGTCATGTATCTCGCCGGCGAAACCGAAGGCTTGGCCTCCTCCATGGGAGTGCAGGCATTTGAGGTCACGCTAACGGATTAGCTCGCGAAATGAGACCAATGAGAATTCAGTCTGTCCATCGGGCCGTTTCTGTTCGGCTTTTTCTTATTGCCCTAAAGTCCTATTGACGCACGAATTGTCGAGGGACAGGATGGGGCTGATACAAACAAAAGGAGTCCAATACATGAAAAGATATAGCTCAATTATTCACATCGTTGCTGTGGCCTGTGCGTGCCTGCTCTTCACCGGCTGCCAGACCGGTCCAGGTGCCGGGCCCATTCCTGCGAATGCAGGTCATTTGCTCGTTTCCCGGGTCGCAAATTTTGGGAGCGATCTCAGCCTTGTCTTGTCAGTCGATGGCAAGGACGTGGGAAGCTTTACCGAGGGCCGCAACTACGATGGTTACTTGTCGGCAGGTCAGCACCGCATTACCGCGCGAGTTGATCCTAATCGCACTGGTGCGCGTCCTGGGCGAAAGACCTTGACCGTGCAAGCTGGCCAGACTTACTCCTATACTGCAGCCTGGTCGGGAGGAAACTTGGTTTTGGTAAGGAATCAGTAGTAAGGAAACGGCGCCTACCGGTGCATGCCTCACCAATTGATTCCTTCGCGGTTTTCTCTCCGGAGAGACATCTAGTCGCCTCAGGGAGCAGTTACCACGCGGTAGTAAACTCCGTTTGCGCCGTAGGCCGCGCTGAACCAGGTATTGCCACACAGGTAGTAGGTCGTGCCTTGGACGGTGGGAGTGATGCAGCCCGCAGGTAGTGCCGCAACGATCTGGCCTACCGTATAAGTGGCCGCGGCTGCCGCGCCGCTGGTGGTTGCGCCGGCACTGTAGCCAGCATTGTAAGCGTTCGAGGAGGCGGCCGCGGTGTTGGCCGAGGCTGCAGCTGCGCCAACCGCGGCACCCGTAATCGCCGCGGCACCCGCGACTGCGGCGCTGGCTGCGACGCTACCGCAGTTGTAGCAACCTGATGCGTAGTAGTTCGCAGTAACCGGTGGATGGTATCCGTAGGCGCCGTAAGCGCCGGTGTGGTAAGCACCCTCGCCATACGCGGCAGAAGTGGTACCGCCGTAAACGTTGGTATGAGTCGCGCCTTGTCCGTATTGAGCCGAAGTGCTCCCGCCGTAGGTGTTCGTGTGCGTCGTGCCTTGGCCGTATTCACCCGAGGTTTTACCGCCATAGGCGTTTGTGTGAGTCGTGCCTCCGCCATAGTTGTGTGACGTGCTCGTGCCGTAGGCGCTCGTGTGGCTCGTGCCCTGCCCGGCGGTGTGCGACGTGCTGCCGCCGTAGGCGTTGGAATGACTCGAGGATCCCCAGCTGTGCGACGAGCTCCCGCCGTAGCGGTTAGCGTGTCCATAAGCGAAGGCAATCTCGCATGGGAGCAGCGTGATCATAAGACTTACAAAGCCAATGATGATCTTTTTCATGATAGTTCTCTTTCTAGTTTACTTTGCTTTAGGTGGCTTGGCCTTTGCCGAAGGCTTGGCGCCCGGAGAAGGCTCTGGGTTCGGATGAGCGAACGGCATGGGATTTGCGCTGGCGGCTTTTGACGAGGAAAAGGTGTCCGCTGGAATGGCTGCGTCAAGTTGCCAATCGGAGAGTATCAAGTTGTGGCGCAGTTGCTCGGGATCGTCGAGGTAAATTGCATGGAGCAATCGAGGCAGTTTGTCTTCGGCTCCGATCCAAATCTGCACGAACACCCCGCTGTCGACATATGCTAACATGTCCGTCGTTGTTCCGCCTACCACGCGGGATTGGCCAATGTAGTAGGCGAGCTTTAACCCTTCCGCCAGGTCCTTGTAAGGGTCGGCGACAATCAAGTCGGTGAAGGGAAAGTAGATTGCTGCGGAGCGGTGAGCGGCCTCCAAAGCCGCGTCGATCGTGGGCGGGGCATCGGCCACTGCGACGAGGTTCTCAGCCGGCGCATAGGCCATCATTTTCTTGCCGTCGTAGTAAAACTCGGAGGCTGGACCATCTGCGGACATGATCACCCGCAGCTTGTCTGGCCTCTGGAGAGTGACCTCGGACTTTGTCGTGAGGGAGAGGGGATGACCCTGGCGGCTCGAGCTTTCGTAGAATTCTATCGCGGTGAATTTCAATGTGCGGGCGGCGGCCAGGCGGCTGCTCGCGGCCTTAAGAATTTCAATCGCCTTCGGCTCAAGCGCGGGACTGGCCTCGGGCGCGGGGCTGGCTTCGGCAGCAACCGGCTTGGCCTTCTTTTTCGGTTTGCTCTGCGCGTTCGGGATGGCTAGAAGCGCGGCTGACGCGAGCAGCAGCCCCCACCAAAAGTACTTATTTCGGATCATCATGGCTCGCGACGATTAACAGAATGGAACTCGGCGCCGATCATGGAATCATGCCGCATTCGAACATTTTGTTGGCGATGGGAGCGGCTACCTTGTTGATGAATGCGGCGCGCATCTGCGGATCGGACTTCAACATCTGGAGAGCTTCCTGTTCCATCTGCGGTTTCGGAGCCTTGCCTTTTTGGGCTCTCTCCTGCCACAATTGCTCACAGGTAGATGTCTGGTACTTCTGGATCACTTTGTCGGCAATCCTGTCCATGATCGGGTATTGTTGAGCGTTTACAGCTGCGCAAAGCAGAGCGATCGCCAGCGTAAACAAGGACGCAAATGCAACTTTTTTAACCATGGGGCAATTTTGCCACACGACCATGTGATTGTCTATGGGACTTTAGGCCTATATGGAGTGCGAGCCGTCCGATGAACCCACGAGTCGCGGGAAACAGGTGGCGGCCCACCTCCAGGCTAATTTTTTGGCCATTTCCACTGCCGCTCTGGATATAGGCCTAAAGTCCTATAGGCACCGCGTCCATGGCGCGCCATGGTTAGGCCGATCCAACTTCACCGTGAAGTTGGTTAGTTAACACTTCATTGAATAAAACACATATATGAATATCACATCGAAATGGAAATACGCGCCTGGCTTGATGCTCGCCATTGCCGCGTTACTTGGCACCCGCACAGCATCCGCCGACGATTTGACCAGCGACTCCCGTCGCGCTCTGCAACAGCTCGTAGCGCAAAATCCGGCGGCCGCCAAATGTAAATCGAAAGCACTGGCCGTTCTTGTTTTTCCGGATGTAGTCAAGGCCGGCTTCATCTTCGGCGCTCAAGGTGGCAAAGGAATTCTGTTCGTGCACGGCCGACCCAATGGCCGGTACCGGACCGTGGCCGCCTCTTATGGCTTGCAAGCTGGCATTCAAAAATACGGTTACGCCCTCTTCTTAATGAACCAAAACGCGGTGAATTGGGTAAACAACACGCGCGGCTGGGAGATCGGCACCGGCCCCAGCGTCGTCATCGTGGACAAAGGAATGGCTCGCAGCTTCACCACTGACACCATGCATAGCGGCATTTATGCCTTCACATTCGATCAGCAAGGTTTGATGGCCGGCCTTGGTCTCCAAGGCTCCAAAATCATGAGGATCGACTAATGACCATTTTATTTTCCTCAGATTTGACCCTCTGCCACCCAACTCCACTATGAAATTGCTTAACATTCTTTGCTCCAGTGCGTGATCGACGGGGTGGCGGTGGCGTATGGGGCGGCGGGTTCAGGGGCCGACGATGACAATTAATGCTTGGAACTCGCCTCTTAATTTCCTAAGAACTAAAAACAAACACTCAAAACAAAAACATTATGAAAAAGCCATTAACACTAACAAGTATCGCCAGTACCATTGCGGTCGTGGCATTAATTGCGGCATGCCAGACCGTCGCCACAAACAACGCCGAGATCGCCGCATCCAAGAAGCAGAACCTGCTTGCGCAAGCAGGTTTTAAGTTTATTACGGTCACCACGCCCAAACAGCAGCAAGCGGTCAGTCAACTCGCCCAGGGCAGGGTCTCGGCCGTGAAGTACAATGGAAAATTGTATTATGTGTTTCCCACTACGAAGAAGGATCAGATCTTCGTTGGGAGACAAAAGCAATACAACGCCTACAAACAAGCGCTCGCAGCTCAGCAGGGTCAGCAGCAGATGGCGGGAACGCCTACGCTCACATACGAGACCGCGGGACCCAATCACATCGAAGTTGATCAATTCGACGGGTTTGGTCCGATGGGTACGGAGCAATTGGGAAATTGGTAAGAGGAGTGACGGGTAACGCGAGGACAGCAGTCTATCGCTGCTGTCCCTCATTGATAAACGCCAAGAAGACAAAGGAGACAATGTGAAGCCGCTCAAATCCCTTTACAGGCGGTTTCAAAAGCGAAATCGCTCGCGCTGTTTTATTCCAGACGCCCTCATCCTCACCTTCTCCCCCAGGGAGAAGCGATCGCTTCCCCTTGGCAGGGAGAGGCCCGGGTGAGGGTCGATCGACTTATGAAACTACTTGTAGGAATCACTGTTCTCACATCGGGAATTCTCTCAGTGGTTTCGGCCGTTCGCGCGACCGAACCTTCGGAGCTCGATGCAAGCGGCAAGCCGATAGACGAGGCTTTCGCTCCCGATGTAGGCGCTGCAATCAGATTGCCTTTTCAAACGAATTTTAGCTTAGGCGCGATTACCGAATCCTCCACTGAAGCCGCTGATGCCGATAAGTTAGCGAAGGAACTTGCCAATCCAATCGCTTCGCTTATCAGCGTGCCTTTTCAGGCAAACGAGGACTTTGGCTATGGCCCTACGGGCAATGGTTACAAGTTCACTCTGAACATTCAGCCGGTCATTCCAATCTCAATTAGCAAAGATTGGAACCTGATTTTGCGCACAATCCTGCCGGTCGTTTCACAACACGATCTCTTCTATTTCGCGAATCTGCCGAAGAATTCGCCGCTGCAGCCGCAAAACCGTTCACAGGATGGTCTTAGCGACACTACCCAGAGCTTCTTTTTCTCGCCGAAGAATCCCGGGCCGTTCGGCATTGTCTGGGGTCTCGGCCCGGTGTTTCTTTATCCAACTGGAACCAACGACCTTCTCGGCTCGGGCACATTCTCGATCGGACCCACGCTGGTGGTATTGAAGCAGACGGGCGGGTGGACCATGGGCGCGCTCATGAACCAGCTATGGTCGGTCGTAATCGAGGAACACCGCAGCAGTCTCAGCCAAATGTTTCTTCAGCCGTTTATAGCCTACACGACGAAGACCCATACAACTTTCACCCTGAGTACGGAATCCACCGCCAACTGGAACAGCACGCCCGGCGACGCGAAATGGACCGTGCCGCTCATTTTTCAAATCAGCCAGATTCTGAAAATTGGGAAGCAGCCGATCAGCCTCCAAATCGGCGGCAAATACTATGCCGACTATCCACGCTACGGCCCTGATTGGGGCGTCCGCTTCGCCTTGACGCTGCTCTATCCGACGGCCCGGCCCTCCGAACCCATCGAGAAGACCAGTTTTGTAAAATAAGCAGAAGGTTGCTGGAGACATGGACCAGCATTCGTTATGCAGAGCGCGAGAACGCTGCGGAACGATTACGACACTGCAACGCGGGCTGTAACGTGAACTTGTGGAACTGAATGAACGAAATCCCATAGGTGCGAAAGAGTCACCGAAACCTGTGCCGAAATTAGGAATGCGTCATTTCTCGACAGTGGAACTGCTGATCGCTCTCGCGTTGCTCTTCTTCCTTTTCCCATTTCTCGAAGAAGTCAAAGGCGGCGAGCTAATAGTATCGATTTTGTTTTCGCTGGTGCTGCTTGCCGGCGTCCTTGCGGTCGCGGATCGCAAACGCGTCCTGCTCATCGCGCTCGTGCTTGCCGTTCCATCGGTCGGCGGCAGATGGATCAACCATTTTCGACCGGACTTGGTTTCGCCTGCCGTCTTCCTTACAGCAGGACTCGTCCTGGTTGCCTTCGTCGTGGTGAATTTGCTGCGCTTCATTTGGCGTGCCCCTTCGGTAAACGTCGAAGTGCTCTGCGCCAGCATTTCGGCTTACCTGATGCTCGGTTTGATGTGGACGATGGCCTACTGGCTCGTAGACCAATTGACGCCAGGAGGCGCCTTCTCTTTCAACACGAGCGCCGGGACGCGATCCATGAACGGGTTCAATGGCTTCTACTTCAGCTTCATCACACTGAGCACGGTTGGCTACGGCGACATCACGCCGGTTTCAAGAATTGCGCGCTGGCTTGCGGCGATGGAGGCGATGACCGGACTACTCTACGTCGCGGTCCTGATCGCGCGCTTGGTCGCCCTCTATTCGAGCCCGAAATCTGGTGATTCCTGAGAAACGACGACTGCTGATATAGGCCTAAAGTCCTATGGGCAAATCGTTGGAGGCATGGCAACATCGTTTACGTAAGTACCGACGGCTCGTGTCAACCCCCCTAAATCTTATGAATCCTAAACATTCAAACACATCTATCTGTATTCGCCTCATCGCTGCCGGAACGTGCCTCACTTTTTTTGCCGGGTGCGCACAAATCGCCGTCGTGTCGGAAAAACGTCCTGCCCCATTGCCGCCCGGCTCAGGCGCAAATCTGATCGCAGCACAAACAATCGATATCGGCCTGGCCGAGGAACAGAAGCAGCCAATCGTCGCGCTCGGCGCATTCGTAGCCGCCGCGCGAGACTCCTTACGCCAGCTCGATCGCAACCCAGCGAACGCAGAAGCACGGCGCGATTACAATTTTGCCATCGCACGTATTTTCACCGTTGTTCGCGACGCGAAATTGGATCCGTGGACTCACCCGATGCGAGTCGGCGCGAATGGCGAATTTACTCTCACGTGGAAGCGCGATCCGCGCCCCGAGTGGAATCTGGCGCTCTACGATTTGATTCCGGCCGATGAGCTCAATTTCAAAGGCACCTACGTAAAAGATCACGTGACAAAAGAGGGAATCGGAGCACCACTCGTGGCGAAGCGAGAACTCACCGCGCAACAAGCCAGTGCGTTCTTCTGTCCGCCGTACATTTATTATAGCGTTACCGCGACAGCGCAGTTCGAAGGTTCTCGTTGCGTCATCTCAATCAACGATCCGTTGGCCGCGGAATCAGTCCGCGTTGACGGACATAGCTACCCTCTGGCCGCAGACTTCACGGCATCGTATGCCATGCTGCTTGCCCGCGAAAAGCCCCAGAAGCTTGGCTTAGCCCGTCTCCTCCGGCCGCAGGAATACGCCGCGACCGCGCGTGTCGCGCGCCTCGAACCTTACAATCCTAACAAGACCGTCCTGCTCGTCATCCATGGTCTCATGGATACACCGGCCACGTGGGTACCGATGCTGAACGATCTGCGCGGCGACAAAGACATCCGGCGGAATTACCAGTTTTGGTTCTACAGTTATCCCAGCGGGTATCCCTATCCATACTCGGCAGCTATCCTGCGGCAGGAGCTCGACGCCATCGAAAAGAAATTTCCGCTGCGCAAACCG
>QHZR01000591.1 GCA_003224755.1 Acidobacteriota bacterium | reverse complement strand
CGGTAGGTAGTCGTTGTTTGCAACTTTCGAGAGCAATCAGCCGTTCGGTGACAAACGTGTCATTTCATGGCAGAACTCCCGTTTTCAATCAACAGGGTTGAGGATCTAATTCGCGCCATTCTCTGGCTTACGAAAAGAGAGTGGGGCCTGGCTTTCCTTTTGGCCTGCCCTTCTTTGCTGATTCTTGCAGCGATGTCGACATTTGTGCAGGATGATGCGCTCTTCGAAGGTCCCGTTTTCCGCGCAGGTTTCTACATCGGCAGGATTGTATATCCGAACCAAACGGCAGGCTCCTACGCTTTGTTCGGTCTCGCAGCGAATTTTTTGGTGCTCATGGGTTTCTGGTTCGTCGGCATCCGGGTCCTACGCCGTCTGCTGGCCAACAAAAGAGGCGCCCATGCTCACGGATCTTGATCCCGATTTTCTGCTGGAAGCAATTGGGGCATCACGGTTGTAATCAGCGATTGCATCAACAACTATCCCGAACGCGCCATTTTATGGGATGGCTTAGGTGGCTTCTAGCCTGAGACCCGATAGTCGCAAGCCTCGCGGCAGGGTGGACAATAATAAAGCCCGTCCTGGCAGAGGCGGATGTCAATCTGACTTTGGCACAAGCAGCAATACTTTTCGCATTGGCACTTCTCCTCGGTCAGCTCGCATTGCATGCAGCGGTATTTAGTTTTAGTGGTGGTGGAGGCCATGAGGAAAATGTAGACCTGCGGCTTGCGCGCGCAAAGTGCCGAAGGTAATTAACGTTCAGGATGCCAAGACCCGCAAAAGTGGGAATCCCCGCCTTCTACGACCCAATCCTGAAGCAGAGGGAAGAGTCGCCCAGGTTTGCGCCCCGAAAAGCCGGGGCGCAAACCTGGGGCACCAGGCACTGATCCTCACGCAGCATGAGCGCCTGCTCTGCACGCACGAGCAACTGACTACGACGCGCGAGCAACTGCTCTCCCGTGAAACTGAGGTCGAACATCTGAAGCTGCTGATTGCCAAGCTGCAGCGCATTCAGTTCGGACGCAAGTCAGAGAAGCTGCAGCGGCAGATCGAACAGTTGGAGTTGCGGCTGGAAGAACTCGAAGCGAACCACGAGGCGACCAGCCCGCCGAGGGGCAAACGGCAGCGCGGACGGAATCGCTTCTGCCGCTGTCGGCAGTTTGTATTTACGCAAACGATGGCAGCGTGGGTTCATGTTTGTACGTTGAAAGAAGCGATTTGGTAGTACACCCGGATCGTCTGGCACGTGGTCGCCGAAATAAAGTTTATCGTGCGCGTTAATTCATTCGTGAAGGCGGCACGCGGGGGCAGTCAGAGAGGGGCTACTTCTCACTGGTGCGAACAAAGCCGTGGAGAACAAACTGTGAGTCTTGATAGTACCCCGTGATCTGCCCTGACGAGTTAATGCCTGTGGGATGTGTTAAGGTTGCGTTGGGTACATCGAGCGTGCTGATGGTGCCGTTCGTTTGTCGCAGGAACCCATGGTAAGCGTAGGTCGCGTCTAAGTAATACCCCGTAATCTGGCCTAACGAGTTTATTGCAACCGGGACTGTAGCGCTGGCATTCGGTACCCGAAATCTCGCGAGAGTACCATCCCGCCGCCGCAGGAATCCATGATTAACAAAATTAGTGTCTTGGAAATAGCCCGTGATCTGGGTTGACGAGTTTATGCCGATGGGATACGTAAGGCTTGCATTGGGTACAGCGAACGTCGTGACGGTCCCATCAGGCTGGCGCAGAAAGCTGCCGATCGCTCCTCCATCCCCCGTGATCTGGCCTTTCGCATTTATAGCTGTAAAGACAGTAAAGCCAGAATGGTCATAGAAGGTAGTGATACTGCCATCACTGTATCGCAGGAACGCAGCTGTTGGGCTGGGCAAGTCCGAGAATACGTACGACCCAGCGATCTGGGCTGCGGGATTGATGGCGCTATTCAACACACGGTGTCCTATATCGAACGTAGTGATAGTGCCATCGCTATCTCGCAGAAAGCCGTGTTCCAGGAACTCGCCTGCCGGCACTGAATATTCGACGTAAGACCCCGCGATCTGACCTGCCGAGTTTATGGCTAGGCCAACCGTGAAATCGCTGTACGCCAGAGTTAAAGGAGGCCCGTCGAACGTAATGATGGTGCCATCGGTTTCTCGCAGAAAGCCGTGTGTAATTCCGCTTGTTGTGTCTTGGTAATATCCCGTGATCTGACCTGTTGAATTGATGGCAGTGGCTATCGTGCCGCCGGAATTAGGCGCATCGAACATGATGATGTTCTGGGCATGAGTGGTACAAACCAGACCGAGTATAGCCACGACTGCGATTGCTGTTTGGGAACTCGCCAAACGTATGCGAATGGTGGTGTACATTTCCACTTCCTTTGGGGGAAGGAAAAGTTTGTGTCGGTTGAATGACGAAGCGCGCTGAGAATCGAGGCCCGATCCAGCCGAGGGGAAGGTGGTGAATTCGGCTAGCGGATCACACAATATACGTTTACTGGAGATTGTCAAGAAAAACTGTGGCGAAATTGGGACACTTTCGGGTTTTGCCGCAATGTGCAGGCTAAAGCAGCAATGCCCTGCGGGTGGTCTCTTGACACCCCTCCGCCACCCTCTTTATTCTTAACTTTGCTCCCTGGAGACCTACGCCTCTGAGCGTGCTTCCGCGTCCTTCGCGGCATATAGGTGGGGGCGCGGAGGTGGCCATGTTCATCGAACTGCATGAGTTGAAGCTCCATCCGATTGATTTTGAGGAAGAGTTTCGCCCGGGTGCGATCGACTTTGGACCGGACCTG
>QHZR01000083.1:33745-54271 GCA_003224755.1 Acidobacteriota bacterium | reverse complement strand
AAATGGATTGTGCCGGCGCCCAACTGAACGCATTGTTACGCAGGGTATGGCCCTCAGGAGAGGAACAAAATAAGATAACGGCCAAAAGCGCTGCGGACAACTGGACTGGCCGGCAGCCAACGACTTCCACATCATCACCCTTGAGTCCATCGGATTATTCCGCCGCATCTGGTCTAGGTTGTTGTCACTAAGTGGCATGGACTCTGGGGGAGGCCATGCCCTTTTTTCTCTAGCATGTGGCGGCCAATATCCGGGCGAGCACCATGCTCCGCCGTATAATCATGCCGAGATGAGCAGATCTGGATTTTTGGCAGCGGTGCTGATCTTCGCCGGTCTTCTCGTGCTAGCCAGCCTGCAACTCCGAAGTCAGACTCCACCACCAACCCCAGGTACACAGCAAAGGGTGCCCGTGATGGATGGGGATGCCGGTCCGTGCTCCCTGGAATTGACTGTGAATGGTATAGACGGCAAACCTGCCTATGCCGCCACAATCAAGGTTCATATCGCCTACGGATTCGCTGGAATCCGCCGGCTCGATCTAGAAGCTGGAACCAATTCCGAAGGTAAGGTTAAATTCACCGGGCTGCCCGCTCGCGTGCATCGGCCACCTCTCGAATTTAATGCTTCTAAAGATGATCTCTCGGGCACCGCGACCTACGATCCCTCCGCCGAATGCGCGGCAAAACACGACATCGCTCTAACTAAACCGAAAAACCCAATAGGATGTATCAACGCTAAGCCGGGAACGCAATAAGGCCGTCTCCAATCCAACGGACCTTGACCACCTTTCCAACAGACTTTGCTGATCACCATGGAAGGCATTGCTGATCACCATGGAAGAGCTGCCATTTATGGCCGCGTTGAGCGGCTTCAAGAATCAAGCGAGCTTCAGCTCGACAGGCGTTTGTAGTTGCCACAAAAAAACAAGCTAAGTGTATGATCTCACATAGTTTACCGCATTCCAAAAATGGATAAACACGAACCAGAAATCTCGCCAAGGCCTTGACACCACCCCCTTAGCACTCGTAAACTCAGAGTGCTAACAATCAGCAATTCAAATCATCGCAATCACTAAAACCAATCTTAGGAACAAACTTCAGAAAGGAGTCTGAAAAAATGGCTACGAAATTCACCCCATTGCATGACCGTATCCTGGTCCGCCGGATCGAAGAAGGCGAAACCACTCGCGGCGGAATCATCATCCCCGACTCGGCGAAAGAGAAGCCGCAGGAGGGCGAAGTAGTTTCCGTCGGCAAAGGCAAGATCAACGAAGAGGGCAAGGTCCGTCCGCTCGATGTGAAGGACGGCGACCGCATCCTGTTCGGCAAATACTCCGGCACCGAAATCAAGCTGGACAACGAAGATTTCATCATCATGCGCGAAGAGGAAGTGCTCGGAATCCTGAGCGGCGCCGCTAAGCGCGAGACCGCTGGATCACGCAAATAGTTTTTGATTTTGGAGCGACGGGCGGCTCGCCGTCAGATTGCTCACAGCTCGCCGCTCTCAGCTGAAAAAGATTTAGTCACCACGAAATTCTAAGGAGATTGAAAAATGGCAAAACAAATTGTTCACGGAGAAGAGTCCCGCCAGGCGATTCTTCGCGGCGTCAACGTACTTGCTGACGCCGTAAAGGTCACGCTCGGTCCCAAGGGCCGAAACGTCGTGATCGATAAAAAATTCGGTTCGCCGACCATCACCAAGGACGGCGTCACCGTCGCAAAAGAAATCGAACTCAAAGACAACCTCGAGAACATGGGCGCACAGATGGTGAAGGAAGTCGCTTCCAAAACTTCCGACGTTGCCGGCGACGGCACCACCACCGCAACCGTTCTTGCCCAGGCGATCTATCGCGAAGGCGTAAAGACCGTTGCTGCCGGCGCCAACCCCATGGCCCTCAAGCGCGGGATCGAAAAAGCTGTTTCAGTCGTCTGCGGAGCCATCGATCCCAAGACCGGCGATCGTGGCAAGGGCGAAATCGACAAACTTTCCAAACCCGTCTCCGGCGAAATGATCGCGCAGGTTGGGACGATTTCCGCCAACAATGATTCCACCATCGGAAACATCATCGCGGAAGCGATGAAGAAGGTGGGCAAGGACGGCGTCATCACGGTAGAAGAGTCGAAGACGCTGGAAACGCAGTTGGAAGTGGTTGAGGGCATGCAGTTTGACCGCGGATATCTGTCTCCGTACTTCGTTACCGATCCGGAGCGGATGGAAGCTGCGCTCGAGAACGCCTACATCCTGATCAACGAAAAGAAGATCAGCTCGATGAAGGACCTGCTCCCACTTCTGGAACAGATTGCCAAGAGCGGCAAGCCGCTGGTGATCATTGCTGAAGATGTCGAAGGCGAAGCGCTGGCGACTCTCGTGGTCAACAAGCTGCGTGGCACGCTGCACGTTGCTGCCGTCAAGGCCCCTGGCTTTGGCGATCGCCGCAAAGCCATGCTGCAGGACATCGCAATCCTGACCGGTGGCAAGGCCATCACCGAAGACCTCGGTATCAAGCTCGAGAACGTTCAGGTCTCTGACCTTGGCCAGGCGAAGAAAGTCACCATCGACAAGGACAACACCACCATCGTCGAGGGCAAAGGCAAGCACAACGAAATCGAAGGCCGCGTAAAAGAAATTCGCAGCCAGGTCGATAAAACCACCAGCGACTACGACCGCGAGAAGTTGCAAGAACGGTTGGCCAAGCTGGTCGGCGGAGTGGCCGTGATTAAAGTCGGCGCTGCTACCGAAACCGAAATGAAGGAAAAGAAAGCCCGCGTGGAAGATGCAATGCATGCGACGCGCGCGGCCGTTGAAGAGGGAATCGTTCCGGGCGGCGGAGTTGCACTCAGCCGTTGCGTCAACGCTCTCGACAAACTCAAAGCCGATGGCGACGAGCAGATCGGCATCAACGTCGTGAAACGTGCCCTGCAAGAGCCGCTGCGCCAGATCGCCGAGAACGCCGGCGAAGAAGGTGCAATCGTTCTGGGCAAAGTCAACGACTCCAAGGACAACAACTTCGGCTACAACGCCCTGACCGGCGAGTACGAAGATCTGGTCAAGGCCGGCGTGCTCGATCCCACAAAGGTCGTACGCACCGCGCTGCAGAATGCCGGATCAATTGCCTCGTTGATGCTGACCACCGAAGCCCTGGTCTCTGAGCTGCCGGAAAAGAAGGAAGCAGCTCCGATGCCGGGCGGACATGGCGGCGGCATGGGCGATATGTATTAAGAAGCTGTCAGCTATCAGCCGTCAGCTTTCAGCAAGAACAAAAGCCCTGCCGAAAGGCGGGGCTTTTATTATGTGTGCCGAACATGTTCGACAGCTTGGGGGTGAGAGTCCCCTGCCCGAGCTGGTGGAGGTGAAGGGCTAGAGAAGCGCAAGGGCGTCGTCGCAAGGCGGGGTCTGAAAGAAGCGTGGAGCAAAGGCGCGAGCCGATGGACAAAAACCGGATAAAGAGGCCTACGGTGTGGGGCGAGCTGGCATATGACAGCGAAGCCCATTTCCAGCAAGCACAGCGATGGTAAATCCGGCGGTTGCGCGCGGAAGGCGGTCGAACTTACTTCGGGAGACCCGCCGCACGTCACGGAATCGTGACTGAGGGTGAAGCGATTCATCCTGACCGTGGGACGGGAGTCAGCAGAGGGCATAGTAGGTCGCAAGACCGAAGGCCCGAACAGCAAGGAGCGGCGAGTAGGACGCAGGACTCGATGAACGACAAGCGGCAGAAGAACCAGCTACAGATGGTGCTGGCCTTTACCGGGGAGGGGAGGAGTGAAGCTCCAAGGGCTCCGCGGGAAGGGACCGAATCGTTCACGGCGAAATGCGAAACCGAAAGTCCGGCTAGGGAAGAACAACTGATGGAAGAGGTCTGCGGGCGGGAGAACTGCCAGCAGGCTTTACGACGAGTGAAGGCCAACACGGGAAGTCCGGGGATCGACGGCATGAGGGTCGAGAAGTTACCCGGCTACCTGAAGCAGCACTGGCCAGCTTTGCGGGAACAACTGTTAGGCGGAACCTACCAACCGCAACCGGTAAGGCGAGTAGAGAGTCGAGTCGTTTCTCTTTGTCTGATATGTACTGGACTGAGCGGGGAGTTCAGGAGTTTGAAAAGATGTTTGGTCGAAAGCCATTCACGACGGTGAGGTCGACTCTACAAGCGAGCAAAACGCTCTGGAGCTTGTTCGAGAAGAGATGCAAAAGGTGACAATTCATTTTGGCGAAGGACGCTTGAATCCGTCGAGCATAGCTGAAATCTTCGCTCTGGTTGAGGAGCGAATGACCGGACATCTCCCCGCGAAAGCATAGACCCTGTGAGATAGCGGCGCTGGGCCCTGCCCGTCGAACTTTTTTCTTATGCATCATGCTTTTCGGAGGAATTGGGGGTACCGCTGAAGCAATGCCCAGATACGAAGCTTCGCGGGCGAGGGCGCCCGCGCCACACCTCCCTACCCGCCATACTCCCAACCGCTATTGAAAATTTCTTGACCGGGGCGGCTTGAGTCAATACACTCCCCGATCATGAATCGCGCGCCACGTCTGGCAATCACAGTCCGATGTTCGTTTTCTCTTGGAGTCTTGCTGGTTCTTCTCGGTTCGTACGCTTTTGCCGAAGCTGCTCCGCGGTTCACTGCGCGCGTCATGAGCGGCGAAACTTACGACAATGACTCACTTAAAGGAAAAGTTGTGCTGCTGCAGTTCTGGACGACCTGGTGTCCTTACTGCCAGCGGGAGCAGCCAGTCATCGACATGCTCAGTCAAGAGTATGCGAGCCTGGTTGTGCTGGCCGTGAACGTAAAGGAATCGAAAGAGGACGTCCTAGAATACCTGCAAGCGAAGCCGCGCCTGTGTCCCATCGTTCTGACTGAGGACACGAACCTGGTCTCGAAGTTTAAGCCCACAAGTTTTCCTCGTTACATTGTAATCACACGTGAAGGTCATATCGGCAGCGAGATTACCGGCGCCGGCGGCGAAAAGATGCTGCGGGCGGAACTGGTGCGCGCTGGGATCGAGTCGAATACAATGACAGCGCAAGCCCACAGTCAGCAATCGTCGGAATCCGGTGGCGGGCCGCACATGCAGGTCATCGAGCTGGCGCCCATGGTGCACAGGATTTCGGCGCCAAAATCTTCGAAGCCGGCCGTGTTCATCTTCAAGAGCGGCGAGCGCGTCGAAGCTGGGCATTTCCTGCTGAGCTCGAATTCCCTGCAGATGACGCCGATTGAGGGCAAACCTCGCACGATTGTGCTTAGCGATCTTGATCTGAAGGCGACGATTGCTGCGAACCACGAGCGCGGTGTCGAAATAAAAATCCCTGGCGGCGAGGGCGAAATCACCCTCGGGCCGTGACGGAGTGCTTAACTTGGGAAGTGGAAGTGGACGTCTTGACGTGAGCTGATGGCGACTCCGTCCACGGTGGCGGGACGGAAACGCCAGTTCTTCAGCGTGGCAATCACTTTCTGGTCTATGTCCTGCTTGAGCGATTGCAACACGCGGGTGGAGGTCACGCTGCCTTGCTCGTCAATTGTGATCTCCACGATGACGTCGCCCTTCAATCCTCCTAATTGCCAGGAATAGACGTCGGGATCAGGAAAGACCATGGGCAATGCGGGCCTGGCCTCACTGCCGCTACCGGGACCGTGATAAAGCGATCCAACCGGAGTGCCGGCGCGCGGCGGCTCGACCGGGGCTTTCGCAATTTCGGGGAGCGGTTTGGGTTTTGCTTTCGGCAGCAGCAACCGTTTCTTTGGGACCTGCTGGTTTTCGAGCTGGGCTTGCTGCCCCCAGGCCAGGGACGAGGGTTTCACGAAGATGGGTGCGCGATATAAGCAAAGAGTCAAGGCAATGACGTGCAGCAGCAGCGATGCGATGATCGAATTCGCTCGCCTCTTCTTCGGGGATGACAGCGTCTGAAACATCGCTCGGGCCAGGTTCTATTCTATCCCGGCGGCCATGTCAGATTGCGTCCGCCGAGCAGATGTACATGCAGGTGAAACACGGATTGTCCCGAGCCGGGGCCGACGTTTAAAACGGTGCGATAGCTGTTTCCGATGTTGCGATCGCGGGCAATCTTCGCGGCGACGAGATGGCAGCGTCCGATGATTTCTGCGTCGGACTCATGCGCTTCTTTCAGCCCACGCAGGTGTTGCTTGGGGATGATGAGCACGTGAGTTGGAGCCTTGGGATCAAGGTCCTCGAACGCGTACGTGTGTTCGTCTTCGTAAACCTTTTTCGAAGGAATCTCGCCGGCGATGATTTTGCAGAATAGACAGTCACTCATTTTCGTATCCGAGTTCAGCCAACGACCAACGACGGTTTCACTAATCCAGTCTCACCAAAAATATTCCGCCCTGGCTGGTTTTTGAATTGCGCAGCACTTCTTCGGCGCGGGCGCGAAGGTCGTCTTTTACGCGCACTCGAACCCACCAGTCTCCGGCGGGAGAATTAAACGTGAGCACCTTGGCGGTCTGATAGCGGCGCGAGAGATGTCCCGCCAGGTCACGCGCGTCCGCTTCATGCCCGAAGCCCCCGATCTGCACTGCCCACTTGCCTCCGGATTCGATTGGCGCTGGCGTTTGCAGGACCTCGATCCGTACTTGACCGGTACCTTTTTGGACGAGGCCGACCTTTTTTGCGGCCGCTTGCGAAAGATCCACAATGCGGCCCTCGATGAACGGACCGCGATCGGTGATTCTGACGACTGCGGAATCTCCATTCTCGATGTTTGTGACGCGCACGATTGATCCGAGCGGCAATGTGCGATGCGCGGCGGTCATTGCGTGCATGTCATAAATCTCGCCATTAGATGCGCGTCGATTGTGATAGGGCGGGCCATACCAACTGGCGATGCCGGTCTCGACGAGGAGCGGCTTTGTGTCGAGAGGGACGGCGATCGAATCGGCTAAGTCTGGTGTTTCCGAAGGCCCGGCGTTGGGTGTTGCAGCGGGCTTTTGTTCAATCGGCGGAGGAGGCGCGACCGAGACTTTTGCCGACTTGTGACTGCAGCCGGCGAGGAAGACGAAAAATGCAAACAGCAGAGCGAACCGCTTCATTTGCGCGCGGCCGATTGTTGCTCCATGTAGTTGGCGAGCTCGTGCAGCTTTTCGGCGGCGACTCGCAATGCCTTCGTAGAATGTTGACGAACGGCGGGGACGACTTCGTCGTTCAAATACTTGATGAACTCGGCGGCTTCCTGCTCGACTCGTTCCGTCGTGTCGCCTACGGTTTTGTTCACTCGCGCAGAAGCGTCCTCGACCTTGCGGTTGAAATTGTTCATGAGAGTTTTGGTCCTCGCGCCGACAATTGCTGGACGTGGCAGACACGACATTATTTCTTAGCGGGTGCCTCCGGTCAATCAGGGATTTGTAATAAGGCCATTCCACAAAGCATTTAACCGCAAAGGCCGCAAAGGACGCAAAGTAGGCGAACCGGTTCTCAATTTCTTTGCGGGTACGTTAGGGTCGATGAGGGGGTTTGGGAGAAAAAGGCTTTTAACCGCAAAGTGCGCAAAGTAGGAAAAAGCGGCCCTCCAAGAGACACAAAGTTGGAAGACCTGAACTGCTGACGAATTACAATCCCGTTCAGCCTATGAAGAGCGGCGCTCGAGTGGAAGCAGGGGGTCCGGCTGATTTACGCGGTGCACTGCTCGCGTGGTATGGAAAGAACCGCCGCGATCTGCCTTGGCGCAATAGCCGCGATCCATACCGAGTTTGGGTTTCCGAGATCATGCTGCAGCAGACGCGTGTGGCTGTGGTCATTCCACGATACGAGAAGTTTCTGAATAAATTTCGCTCAGTGGAGAAGCTTGCTTCGGCGCGGGTGGCGTCGGTACTGGCGGAATGGAGCGGTCTCGGCTATTACCGCAGGGCCCGCAATCTGCACGCGGCAGCAAAGATGATTGCCAGGGCAGGGAAGTTCCCCAAAGATGCTGAGGGCTGGCGCGAGCTTCCCGGCATTGGCCGATACACGGCGGCCGCGATCTCGAGCATTGTTTTCAACGAAGCGGTTGCGGTGCTGGACGGCAATGTCGAACGGGTCCTGCGACGGTTGCTCGGCCGCAGCCTGAGTTCCGCAGAGTCGTGGAAAGTTGCGCAAGAAATGCTCGATCATGCCAGACCCGGTGATTTCAATCAGGCGATGATGGAGTTGGGCGCTACAATCTGTGTGCCGGGACAGCCATTGTGTACCGAGTGCCCGATTCAACGGTTCTGCCGAACCCGCGGCTGTGGCAAGGCAGGGGCATCGAAGCCCCGCCAGCTTAAACGCCAGATTGAATTTGTACTCGCGACCGATGATGGCTGCGTGCGCCTGGTACGCAGGTCGACGGACGCGAGTCTTATGCCGGGCATGTGGGAACTGCCTTCATGCGAGGCCGTCGGCAGCACAGACGAAGTGCTGTTTTCAGTGAGACACTCAATCACGGTTACGGACTTCAATGTGCGTGTGATAGCGGGCAAGGGCATTCCAGCTTGCGGAGGAACGTGGGTCAAAACCTCTCGCCTGAGTGGTCTTCCTCTGACCGGTCTGGCAAAGAAAATCCTGCGCAAGGCTAGAATCATCTTATGAAGTGGCTGAACAGCATTTTTGGAGGAAGAACGATGGCGGCATTGACGGCGGGAACTCGTGCCCCGCACTTCGAATTGACAGCAATGGACGGGGCGAAGTTCTCATTGCAGGACGCGCTGGGCCGAGGGCCGGTTCTGGCAGTATTCTTCAAGATTTCCTGCCCAGTTTGCCAGTATGCGCTTCCATATTACGAGCGCATTTATAGAGCTTATGGCGATCAGAGCGTCACACTCATCGGCGTATCGCAAAACCAAAAAACCGAAGCGGCCGAGTTCATGAAGAGATACGGGATTACATTCCCGGTCCTGCTCGATGACACAAAAACTTTTCCAGTTTCAAACGCCTATGGCCTGACGAACGTCCCAACCACATTCTGGATTTCGGAGGATGGCGAAATCGAAATCTCCAGTGTGGGCTGGGTGAAGCAGGAATTCGAGGAGATTGCCCGCAAAGCTGCTACCGTGACAAAAGCGACTGCGGAGCCGATGTTTCATTCGGGCGAACGAATCGCCGATTTCCGGGCTGGTTGAGGGTCCAGAAACTAGTCCGCAGGTTGCGGACAAGAGCAAGTCACTCCGAACTGCTTCGATCCCCGCCCAAGCGAAGCTTGAACGGGGCACCCGGGAAATCTACTAGTCCGCAGGTTGTGGACAAGCGCGAATGTAGAAGCAAGAAGTCAGAATGAAGAGGTAATGCGGTGTCTGCTGGAATTGTTTACTTCTGCATTCTTCTGCATTCTTCTAACTTCTTCCTTCCCGTACAATATCGAGTTTGCCCATCTCTTACGGGAGCTCTGAATGAGAAAGCTGGCCTTGATTGTTCCTCCTATTCTTCTGGTAGTGTTTTCCATCGCGCACGCCGCCCGCAAGACTAGCCACGATTCTCTGGCATCAGCGCATCTTCCGCCGGCGGCTATTTCCGCATTGGAAAAGATTGATCCCGAGCATATCCGAGCGCATGTACGTTTCCTCTCGCACGACCTTCTTGAAGGCCGCGGCACTGGCCAACGTGGTGGCGACATCGCCGCCGAATACATTGCCACGCAGTTTTGGCTAGATGGCCTAAAAGCGGCGGGCGACAATGGAACATTTTTCCAGAAGGTACCGATGGTCGGCATTGCTCCGGCAACGGAGACCACGTTTGAATTGGCCCCGAACAAGGGCGATGCAATGAAACTCAAGCCGCTGGAGCAGTACGTTGCCTACGACCAAACCCAGCAGGTTTCGAACGACATTGATGCGGAGATCGTTTTTGTCGGGTACGGAATCGAGGCACCGGAATATCAATGGGACGATTACAAAGGCGTAGACGTTCGCGGCAAAGTTCTGTTGATGTTGGTGAACGAGCCCAGTTCCGATGATCCTATTTTCTTCAAAGGACGCGCTCTCACTTTTTACGGACGCTGGGTTTACAAGTACCTGGAAGCCGCTCGCAAGGGAGCTGTGGGAGCCATGTTGATTCATAAATCGGACATGGCGAGTTATCCGTGGGAAGTGGTCCGCAATTCGAACTCGGGCGAAAAATCCTTCCTGAAGAGTGATGCACCACAACTGAAAGCCGCGGCCTGGATTCAACTCGACGTGGCAAAGCAGCTAGCGCAAAAATCCGGAATGGATATAGACAAGATGATTGCCGATGCAAACTCGCGAAATTTCCATCCGGTGCCGCTGTCAGCCAAGCTGAAGGCACATATGGTAAGCAAGATTCGGCCATTTTCGTCTAACAATGTTGTGGCCATGCTGCCGGGCTCGGATCCCAAGCTGAAAGATGAAGCTGTCATGTACACCGCTCATTATGACCATCTTGGTATCCGCCCTGAGATGCCCGGCGACAACATCTATAATGGCGCCCGCGATAACGCAACCGGGTGCGGCATTCTGCTGGAACTCGCACGCGTGTACGCTCAGGCGCAGGCCAGGCCTCGGCGTTCGGTGTTGTTCGCGTCAGTAACGGCGGAAGAACAAGGACTACTCGGTTCGGAATATCTGGGTCAGCATCCGCCGGTTGCGGCAGGAAAGATTTCACTCGATCTGAATTACGATGATGTGCCGCCACTGGGCGCGCCTGAAGAAACCGAAGTCTCCGGTGCGGAGCGCACGACGTTTTATCCCACGGTTGAAGCCTTGGCCAAAGAGTTCCGCCTTGGCATTCGTCCCGATTCTCATCCTGAAGCCGGTCATTATTACCGCTCCGATCACTTCTCGATGGCGCGCGTCGGCGTACCCGCGTTCTCGATCAATGAAGGAATGAAATTCAAAGGCCACAACACCGAATGGGGTATGCAACAGGCCGAGGAATTCACCAACAAGCATTACCATCAGCCTAGCGACGAGTACAGCCCCGACATGGACTTCACCGGCGACGCGGCCATGGCGCGCTTTGGTTTCGCACTGGGATGGGCGGTAGCATCTCAGCCAAAGTTGATCGGCTGGCAAAAGGGCGACGAGTTTGAGAAGGCGAGGATGCAGAGCCAGGGAGCGCACTGAGGGAAGTGACGGGTAACAGAGTGCGCTAGAGCGAAGATTGGTATGCCGAGACACGAACTTTTGTTTGAAGGATTTCGGCAGGATGAAATTCTGAACCTCCCGAAAGAGACAGTTGAGCAGCTGATATTGCTGGGCGAGCCGCTTGTTTTCCGGGTCGGTTCAGCAGTGCTTCTAGGCTCTTCAAAATCCATTCTGATCGGCTGGTGGTTGAACTTGCCCAGATCGAAGGCGGTGGGGATGGAGTGCTGGTTTCTCTCGCTTCCCTATCGAGGCGGTACGCCAAGCTACACGATCTGGTAGGTGTGGAATGGATTGTGCATGCCGTCTCTTGTGCTAAACCGAATCTCAAGCTTAGGTGCGTGCTCGAACACCGGGGTTTTACCGTCAGGCACATCGAAGGAGTCGGGAAGCCTACCATCTCATCGATCTTCTCTAGAAAGGCCCAAGTCCAGATGGTGCATCTTGGAACTCCAGCACACCCCAACACGTATCTAAACCCAGGAGAACTCCCATGGCGGCTTTTTTCCTCTGGTGCATCCTATTCGTCCTTTGCTGGCCCCTAGCGATACTTGCGCTGATCGCATATCCATTCGTCTGGCTCTTGCTGTTGCCGTTCCGCATCGTCGGAATGGCCGTCGATGGCGTGCTGGCGTTGGTCTGGGCGCTGGTGATGCTACCGGTTCGGCTGCTGAGTGCGCCATTTCGCCTCGCATAGAGCTTCGAGCGCACCGATGCGCGAACGAGCCGCGGTCAGCAACCCTTCAAAAAGTGTGCGTGAGAATTTGTACCGT
Organism: Acidobacteriota bacterium; assembly: GCA_003224755.1. Classification (GTDB taxonomy): domain Bacteria; phylum Acidobacteriota; class Terriglobia; order Terriglobales; family Acidobacteriaceae; genus Gp1-AA145. The sequence goes on along the minus strand of QHZR01000083.1, from coordinate 42,441 downwards.
CCCTGCGGGACTCGGCCTGATCTCAAACTTTACCCCGGACTTCCGTCCGAGGGGCTGACATATTTCGCCCTTCGGGGCTAGGATCTAGCAGATCATGTTCCGCCTGATTCATGCCTAGGTAGGTCTCATGCACACTCTTCCGGACTGTCTTCAGTTCGCGAATTCGGCACCGAGCTGAAGCTCGCTTATGGCTATCGTGCGGGGGAACGCGACCCTGAAGGGCCGCTCTACCAAAGAACGCTGCTCCTGCGTAGTCTCAGTGCCTGAGAACATCTGATACCCTGATCAAAAACGAGGAGATCGTCTTTCATGAATGCTCAATTATCCCCAACTCCGGATCCTTTCTTCCAATTCAAGCAAGCGCAAAAGCAAGGCTGGGCCCACTTTTTTCCTTTGGAGGCCCTGACCATCCCGCAGGCGCCCCGCCTCATACGTCATGCGAAGGTTCGTTCAGCCGACCGCGTGCTGGATGTCGCATGCGGGACCGGGGTGGTTTCCATCACTGCAGCCAGGCTTGGGGCACAGGCTACGGGCCTGGACCTCACTCCCGAGTTGCTGCAACGAGCCCGCGAAAATGCCAGAATTTCCGGAGTGGCAGTTGAGTTTCACGAAGGTGACGCCGAGAGGCTGCCGTTTGAGGATTCGTCTTTCGACGTCGTCCTAAGCCAGTTCGGGCATATCTTCGCGCCCAGGCCGGAAATTGCAATTGCCGAAATGCTTCGCGTACTGAAGCCCGGTGGGACGATGGCTTTTTCAACCTGGCCGCCGGAACTGTATGTAGGGCGCTCGATGGCTCTGATGAGCAAATATTTACCGCCGCCTGCCGGTATGCCATCGCCTATGCTTTGGGGCGATTCGAATGTGGTTCGTGAGCGTCTGGGAGACAAAGTAAAGGACGTCGTTTTTCACCGCGCCCGCATGAACGTTCCAGTTCTCAGCGTGCAAATTCATCGCACTAACACTGAGCGCACGGTCGGACCGCTGATCAAATTGGTGGAAGCGCTTTCGGCGACCGCTCCGGAGAAGCTGGATCAATTGCGCAGAGAAGCGGAAGCGCTGGCGGCGGAATACCTCGAAGACAATTTGCTCAGGCAGGATTATCTGATGACTCGGGCGATCAAGATTTAGGTTTGGAGTAGGATCGGGATGAAGCGAGCTCTTGTTGCTGGTTGTTAGCGATCCGTGTGGGTCGGACATTCCTGTCCGAACTGGAGCCGCAAACTTTCGCGGACAAGAGTGTCCGCGCCACACGGGCATTAGGCTTCCATCGTTCGCAACGTGGGGCTCGGGATCAGCCGAGCTTCGGTCGCGCGCTGCACGTCATCAAAGGTCAGGGCCACTGCGATCTCTTCCAGCACCAGTCCCGTGGGCGTCACGCGGATGTAGGCCATCTCCGTCACAATCGTGTCCACAACTTTCGATCCCGTCAAAGGTAGCGTACATTTCTTCAGAATTTTCGGCTGGCCTTCGCGCGTGGTGTGCTCCATGGCGACTATGACACGGCGGGCGCTGGCGACTAAATCCATGGCGCCGCCCATACCCTTAATCATTTTTCCTGGAATCGTCCAGTTCGCGATACTGCCTTCTTCGTCCACTTCCATCGCGCCTAGCACACTTAAATCAATGTGACCGCCGCGGATCATGGCAAAAGAGTCAGTGCTCGAAAAATAAGATGTTCCCGGCATCTCGCTGACGGTTTCTTTGCCGGCATTGATCAAATCCGGATCTTCCTGGCCTTCGATTGGATATGGCCCAATGCCGAGCATTCCGTTCTCGCTCTGCAATACAACCTGAATTCCTGACGGAACATGATTCGCGACCAGCGTCGGCATGCCGATACCGAGGTTTACGTAGAATCCATCGCGCAATTCGCGAGCGATGCGCTTCACGATGCGTTCGCGTTTGTCGAGGTCTTTGGCGGGTTTCGACATTGTCGTTGGTCGTTGGTCGTTCGCTTCTAGGTCCTTGGCTATTATTTCCATCGCGCTGGCACAATGGGTTTGGCCAACGACCAAGGACTAACAACCAACGACCGGTCTCACCGTCTTTCTCTCAATCCTTCTTTCGTACTGCTCGCCTTGAAAAATCCGTTTCACGTAGATTCCGGGTGTATGGACTAGATCAGGATCAATTTCTCCGACTTCCACCAGGTACTCGACTTCGGCAATCGTGATCTTCGCAGCAGTCGCCATCATCGGATTGAAATTTCGCGCAGTTTTGCGATAGACGAGATTGCCCCATTTGTCGCCCTTCCAGGCTTTCACGAAGGCAAAATCGGCTTTGAGGGCGTGTTCCATTACGTACATACGGCCATCGAAATCACGTGTTTCTTTGTTGTCGGCGACAATTGTGCCGAATCCAGTGGGAGTAAAAAATGCCGGGATTCCGGCGCCACCCGCGCGAATGCGCTCTGAAAATGTTCCTTGCGGCGCCAGTTCCAGATCAATCTTCTTCTCGAGCACCATCTGCTCCAGCAGCTTATTTTCGCCGACGTAGCTTCCAATATGACGGTGGATTTGTCCGGCGGCGAGCAGCAGGCCCATGCCGTATCCGTCCACGCCAACGTTGTTGCTGATTGTGGTGAGATTCTTTGTTCCCTTACGCGCCAGCGCGCGAATGAGATTCTCGGGGATGCCGCACAGGCCGAAGCCGCCGATCATGATGGTCGAGCCGTCAGGAACGTCGCGGATGGCGTCCTCGGAGTTGGCAACGACTTTATTCATCGTGGAGATTGTAAAAGAAATTCACCACGGAGACACCCTTCGACTTCGCTCGGGGCAGGCTCCGACACGGAGAAAACCGAAACCCGGGAAAGCGAGCGGACGAGTGGGCAGCAAGAGAGTATGCAGAGATTGCTATCCCCGCCGGGCCAAGATCCTGGCCTAATGCTTTTTCTCCGCGCCCCCGTGTCTCCGTGGTGAGTGGTTCTTCAGCGCATGTGCGCGCTCGAATTCTGTTTCCAGTTCGCGTGTGTCGAGATTCTCGCGGATATTTGCCAGCTTCTGTTCTAGTTTGAGGAGCGCGTCGGCGATCTGGCTCTTGTTGGTGAGCGCGATGTCGCGCCACATCGAATACGGGCTCGATGCGATCCTCGTCATTTCGCGCAGGGCTCGCCCGCCGGATTCAAGTAATGGAGCGCGTTCGCCATATTCTTCAACGAGCGTTGAGGCTAATGCAGTCGAAATCATCTGCGGAACGTGGCTGATCCAGGTGCAGAGCCGATCGTGAGCGTCTGCATCGAGGATTTCGACCTTCGCGCCGATCTTCTTTATACAGGCGATGTATTCGCCGGCTCGGCCTGCTTTCATTTTCTGGTGCGGTGCCGGAGTAAAGAACCAGACTGCGTCGCGGAAAAGGTCGGCATCGGCAAATTCAATACCGGAATTCTCCTTGCCGGCCATGGGGTGTCCGCCTAGAAATCGGCGCGCCGTTTCGCGACCAAAAGATTTTTGCGCTCGCAACAAAATCTGCGCCTTGGTGCTGCCAACGTCGGTTAGCAGGGCCTCGCTGGGAAGATGGGGAGCGAGTCGCTCCATCAACTCGATGATCGTGCCTACCGGAGTTGCGAGCACGACCACTTCGCTGCCATTGCAGGCCTTGATCGGGTCAGAGATGCCGACATGAATCGCGCCTATACGCTTGGCGCGGGCCAGGACCTTTGGTTGATCGCAGCCAACGATCTGTCCACGGAATCCGTGCTTGCGGAGCGCTAAGGCGAACGAACCGCCGATGAGGCCGGTGCCGATGATCGTGATTTGGCGAATGGAAGCGGATTGAGTCATTGAATCATCGGATCATTGAATGATTGAACACCAAACCCGGCAGACCCAATGATTCAATTCCTACGCAATCTTCCGTCCTACGGCGGGCGCGATCATGCGCAACGTATCCATTAATTCGGAAAATTGTTTGGGATAGAGTGACTGCGCGCCGTCAGAAAGTGCCTTGTCGGGATCGTGATGAACTTCGATGAGCAGCACGTCAGCGCCAGCGGCCACTGAGGCGCGGGCCATGGGAGCAACTTTGTCGCGCAGGCCAGTACCGTGCGAGGGATCAGACGCCATTGGCAGATGCGAGAGTTTGTGAATGATCGGGATGGCGCAAACGTCGAGCGTGTTGCGCGTGTAGGTCTCAAAGGTGCGGATGCCGCGTTCGCAGAGGACCACATCGTAGTTGCCGCCTGACATGATGTACTCGGCGGAGAGTAGCAATTCTTCGATGGTGGCCGCAATCCCACGCTTGAGCAATACGGGCCGCTTCACTTTGCCAAGCTCACGCAGCAGGTTGAAGTTTTGCATATTGCGTGCGCCGACTTGGAAGACGTCAATGTAAGGCAGCATTTGCGGGATCTGCGAAATTTCCATGACTTCGCTGACGACGAGCAAATTGAACTTGTCACCGGCTTCGCGCAGAAGCTTGAGGGCCTCAATGCCCAGACCTTGAAACGAATAGGGAGAACTGCGCGGCTTGAAGGCGCCCCCGCGTAATGCGCGTGCGCCAGCCTTGGCGACGAGGTCGGCCACCGTAAAAAGCTGCTCGCGAGATTCGACGGAACACGGGCCGGCCACCACTATGACTTCGTCGCCGCCGATCTTCACGCCGTTGGAGAATTGAACGACGGTGCCGGCGGGACGGAAAGCGCGTCCGGAAAGTTTGTAGGGAGCGCTGATGCGGTGAACGTGCTCGACGCCGCTGAGGACTTCGAGGTTACGTGTATCAAAGTCGGCGCGTGCGCCCACAGCGGCAAGAATGCTTTGGCGCTCACCGGTGGTGCGATGGACGGAGAATCCCATCTGCATGAGGTGTTCGATTACCACCTCAATCTGTTCTTCTGTTGCGGTTTCCTGCATTGCGACAATCATAGTTAGCTTTTAGCTGTTAGCTCTTAGCCTTTAGCTTGGAACATTGCCTCTTAGGACTTAAGCTAACAGCTAACGGCTTAAGAGCTGCTTTTTAATCATTTACTTCCGGATCAATTTCTGTGTCACCCAAACCGCCCGCCGGATGTGGTTTGTTGACCATTTCCATTTCGCTCTGCCGCATGACGTCCACAATACGTTCGAAGATGCGGAGCAGGCCCCGGTCGGGAAGCGGGCCATCGTTCGCTTTCCTGGCATTTTCAAAAACTGTCTTTTCGCGCTCCGGTTCATAAACCGGAAGTCCGGCGCCAGCTTTCAGCTTGCCGATCTCATGGACAGCCTGCGCGCGCTGGCTCAACAGTTCCACCAGTTTGCGATCAACGTCATCAATTTTGCGCCGCCAGTCAGAGATGTCCATGAGCCGGTCGTTGGTCGTTGGTTGTTGTCGTCGGCTAAAGCACCAGCCCGATGCTTGAGTTTCAGAACTCGCAGCTTTTCAGGTTGTGTTGCGAAAACCTAATGGATTCAGGGGCTGACAGCCGACGACCGACGGCCGACGACTTGTTTGATCCATTCTGCCACAGCTTGCGGTTCTTTGCCGGGGTTCTGTTCAATCGTCTGCACAATTGCGCTTCCAACCACGGCTGCGTCAGCGAACTTTCCGACTGCGGCAAAGTGTTCAGCAGATGCGATCCCGAAGCCAACTGCGATTGGCAGATCAGTAAATTTGCGCAGCCTTTTCACCAATTTCTGCGCGTCGTCGGCGAGTTCTTTTCTCGCGCCGGTGATTCCGGTCCGCGAGATTGCGTAAACGAATCCCGTGGAGGCTGCGGCGATTCGCTTCAGGCGTTCATCGGTGCTGGTTGGCGCGGCGAGAAAGATGGTTGCCAAATTTCGTTTATGCATGAGCCGCAGATAGTCATCTGATTCTTCGACCGGCAAGTCCGTGATCAATGCGCCATCAACTCCGGCATTAGCAGCATCATCGACGAATCGTTTCAAGCCCATGCGCATGACCGGATTCAGATAAGAGAAGACAATCAGGCCCGCATCGCTTTCTTTTCTGATGTCCTGAGCGAGCTTCAATACCTGGTCTAGCGAAACTCCATTCTTGAGCGCCCTTTCGCTGGCCCGTTGGATTACGGGGCCATCGGCGACGGGATCACTGAACGGAACACCCAGCTCGATTACCTCGGCGCCAGCATCAATCGCTGCGAGCGCAACTTCGCGCGCGGTGCGCAGGTCAGGATCGCCGCAGGTGAGATAGGCGACGAGGGCGGGGCGATGTGACAAGTCTATTGGCATTCGAGATTTCGGAAATTGTCGTCAATACTAACGTAACTGACTGAGAGGCTTGGTGCCGTCCCTGCGGGACTCAACTTATTTCGCAGCCTATCCAGGACTTACGTCCTGGGCTAACGTATGCCGCCCTACGGGCTGGCATTTGCCGATGCCATTCAACCTCGTTCGCCGTCGAGTAGGTTAAAGCTCGGCAAGGTCGAGCAGCTTGAACCTCGGCTATGCCCGAGTAGCTTCAACCTCGGCTATGCTCGAGCAGCTTGAACCTCGGCTATGCTCGAGTAGCTTCAACCTCGGCTGCCCTCGACCGTTCCACCTCATCGCAATGAAGTAGTTACAACCTCGTTGCCTTGGAGTATTTCTCACGCGCACCACGTAAAGATCAGGGTTGCGCTCAAGCGGGCCCGAGTTTGTCCAGGTCGGACCGGCGAGCCGCCTGTTCCACGTGATTTCATCCCTTGCAAACATTTACCCGTTACCAGAGCCTGTTTTGGCTCACGAGAAAGCACCTATGGTTAAAGCCATCCGGGATGACAGATTGGAAGAAAGTCCAACCCCGAGCTAGAACCGCTTAGTTCAGCGACAAATTCTCTCTCAAAATCCCAATGTCCTTGTCCCCACGCCCCGAAATGTTCACAACCAAAACATCTGACTTCTTCATGTTGCCTGCACGTTTCATGACTTCAGCTACTGCATGCGCGGATTCGAGCGCAGGAATGATCCCTTCTGTTTGTGCCAAGAGCTTGCAGGCGTCGAGCGCCTCGGCGTCGGATGCGGCGACGTATTCCGCTCTCTTTGTGTCGGCAAGCCAAGAATGCTCTGGGCCGATGGAGGGGTAATCGAGCCCGGCGGAAACTGAATGTGTCATCGCGATTTGTCCGGCTTCGTCCTGCAATACGTATGAGTACGTGCCTTGCAAGACTCCCGGCAGTCCTCCGCGAAAACGCGCGGCGTGATCGCCTAGACTCTCGCCGCGGCCGCCGGCCTCGACACCAATCAGCTGAACTTTTTTCTCAGCAATAAAGTCATGAAAGATTCCGATTGCATTCGATCCGCCGCCGACACAGGCGATGATGGCACTCGGCAATTTTCCTTCCGCTTTCATGATCTGCGCCCGCGTCTCGCGACCGATCACGGTGTGGAAGTCGCGAACCATCGTTGGATACGGATGCGCTCCTAGCACGCTGCCGAGTAAGTAGTGCGTGGTCCGCACATTCGTTACCCAATCGCGCATAGCTTCATTGATTGCGTCTTTCAGCGTGCGCGACCCAGAATCAACCCCACGAACCTCGGCGCCAAGCAATTTCATGCGGAAAACATTCAGTTCTTGCCGACGCATGTCTTCCGTGCCCATATAGACAACGCATTCGAAGCCGAGCAAGGCGCAAACGGTAGCAGTGGCAACTCCGTGCTGTCCCGCACCAGTTTCCGCAACCACGCGGTGCTTGCCCATGCGCTCGACGAGAAGCGCTTGTCCCAAACAGTTATTGATTTTGTGCGCGCCGGTATGTAGAAGGTCTTCGCGCTTCAGGTAAATTTTTGCTCGGCCGACTTTTTCGGTGAGCCGGCGAGCAAAAGACAGCGGCGTCGGCCTGCCAGCATAGGTCTTCAGCAGACCATCGAGCCGGGCCCTGAATCGTGGATCACGCTTAGCGCGTTCGTATTCGCGTTCGAGCTCCTCGAGCGCCGCCATCAGCGTTTCGGGCACGTACCGGCCACCCCAGGGACCGAAGCGTCCAGGCTGGACGACGAGCGTGGGCTTCCGAGTTGAAGGCCGTTTACGTCCTTTCACTATGTAAGCAGTCGCCATTTCAGTTCTTCACATTTGCCTTGTCTGCGGCGCGCACGGCATTCACGAACGCGCGCACTTTAGCGCGGTCCTTCTTTCCGGGCTCGGATTCCACGCCGGATGAAACGTCCACGCCCCACGGACGCAACGGCGTGAGTCCGCCCGCCACTACAACTTTGACACTTCGATTCATCACCTGCACCAGCGGAGCAACTTTTTTCCAGTTGAAAACTTGCCCCGTGCCTCCCGGTTGCTCGGGAGCGGTTGAGTCCAGAAGGAAAGTATCGAAGCCACTCGGCCGCTTTGGTGATTCAGCCAACCGCAGGAATTCCGCCATCAGGCCTTGCAGTTTCTTCTCGTTCTGAAGAAGCCGCGTCACGGACAAGGTCACCAGGGTGCGCACCGGCCTTCCCAGCCCAGTCTTACCATTCTGCGTGCTCCCCTTCGAGCCCAGCCTGCATTGGACCGCGGTGAGGCCTACCTCACCGACAAGAGCGCCAACGTTCAGTGGCATTTCCGCGAAGACGCCGACTTTCTCCAGCTTTTCAGGTAAACCTGCGACAATCTCTCGCGCGATTTGCGGGTCTACAGCGCGGGGACTGGTTTCGTGAAACACGAATCCCAGCGCATCAGCGCCAGCGTCAACGGCAGCGAGCGCGTCCGGCAGATTCGTGATGCCGCAAATCTTTATCCAAGTCATAAAAAAAAGTCGTTGGTCGGTGGTTGTTGGTCGTCGGCAAATCAATTGC
>QHZR01000083.1:0-33724 GCA_003224755.1 Acidobacteriota bacterium | reverse complement strand
CGCTTTCATCAGAGCCTCACCGATGAGGAACGCGTCATATCCGGCAGAACGCAACCGTGCAATGTCGCCGCCGCTCTCAATTCCACTCTCGGCCACTGCTATTACTCCATGCGGCAGAATGTCTGCGATTCTAAACGCTGTTTCCAAACCCACTTTGAAGGTCCGCAAGTCACGGCTGTTGACGCCGATCAAATCACATCCTGCATCCAGCGCGCGGCCTAGCTCCTCTTCGTCGTGAACTTCGCAAAGTACGTCTAGCCCAAGTTCGGCAGAATGTTTCACCAGCGCCACCAATTCTTCTTGCGAGAGCGCCGCGGTGATCAGTAGGACCGCATCTGCGTAATTCGCCCGTGCCTCCAAGAGCTGGAATTCATCGATGATGAAGTCCTTGCGCAGGCAGGGGAGGGCGCTATTTTCTGAAGCTGCACGCAAGTGGGCCAGCGATCCCTGAAAAAAACCTTCATCGGTCAGGACTGAAAGGGCTGCTGCACCAGCCGTTTCCAATTCGCGTGCTAAGCGCGCAGGATCAAAATCGCTTCGTATCAAACCGCGCGAAGGTGACGCTTTCTTAAGTTCGCCAATGACTGCAATTCCTGCGCTGCTGACTGATTCCAGTGCCTTCCGAAAGCCGCGTGGAACGTGCGTGGTCGCCTGGATCTCGAGGTCTCTCAGGTCCGCGCCCGAGCGAGACTCACTCACTCGTCGCCGGGTGGCAACGATAATGTCTGTCAGCACAGTCATTCGGACTCATTGATTATACGGGACGCTGTGGTTGCGACGATCCGCTCGCTGTCTAGGGTATTCGAAAAGTCCCGAGCGACCGCCGAGACCAATGGTTCCATATCGCCGCGAGCGTTTCGAATAGACTCGTAGCGTTCGTGGACGACGTTTGGAACCGGCGGGTACCGCAGTTCGTAAAAACTCAAATGGAGATCCAAATGGACACGGAAGCGCAGGCGTTATCGAGAAACTCGCAGGTGGGAGAACAGGGAACCAACTCGCGGCTAAGACCAGATCTCAAATTTGAGGAGAGCATAGCCTGCGATCAGTTCGAAATCTGCGCGATTGGATGTGATTAGTCGGGCCTCGTAAGAGCGGGCAGTCAGCGCGATCAGCACATCAAAATGAAGGTCTCGCAGCTTTTCGGGCAGGAAGCCTTTGTCGGTGCGAATTTTGCTCAAGATTTGGCCCGAGTCGAGCCAGTTCTTCATAGTGGGAACCAGCACCGGGTGATTTCTCTCAAGGGCCCGCAGGAACTTCCGTTCCGCAGGAGACGAAGCGCCGCGCCACAGCTCAGAAATAACTACTGCGGAAGTTCGTACGAGTCCAGCTACAGCCCGAATTCGCTCCCCATGGCGTCCCGAACGAAGTTGATCGATGAAGATGGATGTGTCAAAAATGACGAGACTACTCACCAGCGCCTTCGAAACGAAGTCTGCCCGCATTCTTCGTCATTAGATCTTTGAAGCGCTGAAGAGCAACGATCTCCTTGAGGGCCACGTGCACAGCCTCAGTGCGAGATTTTACCCCCAGGACTTTCACGGCCTCGTCGGCCAAGTCCGTGTCCAGGCGGATTGATGTCATCGTTACTGACATGTATATACATGATAACGCATTTGTATATACAAGTCAAGGAATCTAGCTGCCCTTTTTCAACTCGACCAGGACTTGGCGGGCGATCTCTTTCAAAGTTTCGAAAACTCCTTGGCCTTGGAAGGCCACGGCTTCGAGCACCGGTTCATTCTTGCGTTGAAGTTCTTTGGTGAGGGTTTCAACCGGCAGGACGTTGGGAAGGTCGCGTTTGTTGAGCTGCAGCACGTAGGGAATCTTATTGAAGTCGTAGCCATGCTCTTTCAGGTTAGCCATGAGGTTGTCGAGTGCTTCGGCGTTGGCGTCCATGCGCTCCTGTTGCGAATCAGCCACGAAAACGATTCCATCCACGCCGCGAAGGATCAACTTTCGGCTGGCATCGTAGAAGACCTGTCCAGGGACGGTGTAGAGGTGAATGCGGGTCTTGAATCCGCGAACCGAGCCTAAGTCCAAAGGGAGGAAGTCAAAAAACAGAGTTCGCTCGGTCTCGGTGGCGAGCGAGATCATCTTGCCCTTCTGCTGCTCGGCGGTCTTCTGAAAAATATGCTGCAGGTTCGTGGTCTTGCCGCCAAGGCCCGCGCCGTAGTACACGATTTTGCAGTTGATCTCGCGGGCTGCGAAGTTGATAAAACTCAAGACTTTCCCCAGAGGGCGGACATTCGCACCTCAAATTAGTCCGCTGAATTTTGGCTTGTACCTTGAATTTTTATACCACAGGCATGGGTTAGCAGTGGGGGTTACCCCCGTTACTAGGAAGCTTTTAGCCGTTAGCTCTCAGCCATTAGCTAAACCTAATCTGCTTTAGTCGAAAGCTAAAAGCTAATGTCTGAAAAGTAGAAGCTCGTTTCACCTTGCTGGTGGCGCTGGATAATATCCGTCTTTAGCGGTTAAGTCTACACATGGACGGATCGAGGAACGCCGGCAGCTTGGGCGATCCACTAAGACTTCGATACTTCGGTAACCCCCAATCGGCGGCTCGTGAGTTTGATATCCGAGTGTGTACTGATTGCGTGCGTCGCCGATGAACTTGGCGTATGCGTCTTCAATTCCTCCCCGCGTGAGCTGGTTTGATACTTCGCCGCCGGTCGCATTCGCGTATTTGGGGAGGATATCGCTATAGCCGAATCTTGGAATGTGGAGCTTCTCAATTTTGTTGTAAACGGGGATCGCCGATCCGCCCACTCCGACTGCATAGACCATGATGTTGTTCGAGAGCAGCACCCTGAGCACGTCCTTGTAGCTGGCGTCGCTGCGGTACTCGCGGCCGTCGCTGATCACGAAGATCACCTTGCGGCGAGTTTTGTCGCGCTTGGCGAGATCAATGGCCGCCTTCAGAATGGCATCGTTCATCACGTGCGATTCCTGGGCAGGCGTATAAACGATCGGCGCGGCGGGATCCGCCGGCATGTTGTTGATGGTCGGCCCTTGTGGACCGAGCGGGCCGCTCGTGACTGGCGGCCCGTTGTTTCGGCCGCGGGCCTGGGCCAGGCTGGTGAATGTGTCGGACAATTTCTGATTCATCGCCTGCCAATTCGCCTGCTGGCTGACAGCATTGCTGTAGCTGTAAATCGAGACCTCATCAAACTGGCTGAATACTCCTTCGAGCGCAGGGAAGGTGTGATTTACCCGTTGTACGTCAACATCTTTCATCCCGAGGTCGACAATCACGGCAGCGGAGATGGCGAAGGGGTCGCTGGTAAAAAAATTCAGCTTCTGTTTCTTTCCGTTTTCGAGAACGTTGAAATCTTTTGCTAGAAGACCGCTTACCAGGCGGCCCGACTCGTCTTTTACGGTGACCGGCACCATCACCTGATTGGCCTGCACTGTGATCTTGAAGAAATCTTCCTGATCGCCTGTGTTTTTGGTGGCGCCTCCCTCAGGGACGGTTCGAATATTGATGGGAGGCTTCTGAACTGGATTTGGACTCGTGTCAGGCGCGGCTTGTGATGGAGGTTCATTTGATGCAGGTGCGGTGTTCTGGGGCGGAGGTTCGCTCGCCGATGGGGTTGGTGCCGGTTGATCTTGCAGAGCGGGCTCTTGAGGAGGCGCAGTCTCCGGCACGGGTTTTGGCGGCTGCACGGCTGAAGGTGCGTCTGGAATGTTCTGGTCTTGTTTCTGGTCGGGGGAAGTCTGCTGCTGAATACCGCCGGTTTGCGCCAGCAATGCAGCGGCAAGGAACAAGGCCGCACCCACTGTACACGCCACTATGACCCGTCTAGACAAGTTCTTTGACATACTCAACCAGCGGCATACCGAAGAAATCCGCGATTCGTCCCGATCTCGTGTACCCATTTTTTTCATAAAATTTGATCGCCGGCTGCAGGGGTAGCGTTGTGTTTAGCGTGACCCGCTTGCAGCCATAGTCGTTCAACCAGCTTTCGATTGCTATAAGTAATGCCACTGCCAATCCGTTTCCGCAGTATTTGGGCAGGACCGCCATTCCACGCAAATGCCCTTCGCCATTGGCCTGCGACGCGGCCACCGTGCCTGCAATCTCCTCGGCGGAAGACGCTACCAGCACGTGCATGCGCTGCAATCGTTTAGCAAGCGAGGCCTCATCGAGCACCGTGTCAGCATAAGCTTCTGGCGTATAACTCACCCGATAAGGCTCAAATGCCGCCGCCAGGCAGCGCAAAATCCCATGCTCATCCCCATTTTTCGCGGGACGGATGAGAAATTGTCCCAAGTTCTGCATATTGGGATGCCAGGGCGGGCAAAGTTGGTGCATCTAATCGTAGAGGATTTAGACTACCAGAAATAACAGGTGCCAAAGGACTCATGCTGCTACTTCTTCGCTCGCGCTTGCTTTGTGTTTGCACAGTTCTTCTAATTTGGACGACTTCTCCTCGTCTGCTGCCGGCCCAGGACGTGCAAATGGTGCCGGATAAACAGGACCGCGAATCCGCCGAGCGGGCACAAACCCATAAGGGCGACAACGACGAGCCGGTTACCACGTTCAAAGCTCGCGCCGATGTAGTGCAGCTCTTCTTCAACGTTAAGGACAAGAAGGGTGGATTGATCCCCAATCTGCCCAAGGAAAATTTTGATGTGCTCGAGAATGGCAGGCCGCAGGTGATTAAGTATTTTTCCGCAAACTCGAACTTGCCCTTGACGCTCGGGATATTGATTGATTCCAGCGGCAGCCAGCAGAATGTGCTCGATATGGAGAAACAGGTGGGCGGCGCGTTTTTGCAGGACATTATTACAGAGAAGGATACTGCGTTCGTTATCAGCTTCGATGTTCGGGTGGAGTTGCTGCATGACTTCACCAGCAATGTTCGCGCACTAAAAACCGCGCTCAATAGCGCCAAGATCAATACTGGCGGAGCCGACTGCGGAGGAATTCCGGGGATGGGCGGCGGGCCCGTGCCCTGCATGGGCAAACAGAAGGGAACTCTGCTTTACGACGCCGTACAACTTGCCTCGCACGACGAAATGGCGCAGCAGGTGGACCGGAAAGCCATGATCTTGCTGACTGACGGGCAGGATTACGGCAGCCAGAACACGATCAAAGATGCCGTCGAAGCGGCACAGAAGGCCGACACCATCATTTATGTGCTGCTGGTGGCAGACCGCTCGGCCTATACCTTCGGAGCGTACAGCGGCGATAGTGAAATGAAAAAACTTACCGTGGAGACCGGCGGCCGGGTTATCGAAGTAGGCAGCAAGATGGAAAAGCTCAAAGCTGCCTTTGACCAGATCGCGGCGGAACTACGAAGCCAATACAGTGTGGGCTTTATCCCAACCAACCTCACCAAGGATGGCAGCTTCAGGAAAATTGAAATCCGATCAAAAGAAGGCAGTAAGATCCAGTCTCGCGCCGGATATTACTCGGTGGCAGCGAATTGACCGCCGTTGCCTTTCTGCTCGTGCCTCGCGCTTCATTCTCCTAATGGCTTAACCCACCGCTGAAGCGGTGGGCTATTGTCAGGTGTCCCTACGGGACTTCCAGTCAGGTATCCGTACGGAATTTCCAGTCAACGTATCCGTACGAGAATCCAGTCAGGTAATTTGAGAGATGGCGCTTGTCACCAAGCATCGGAAGTCTTTGAGGTGCTCTGAAGCCTGACCGAAGCCTGGTGCGAACAAAGAATCCAATTGCCCCTCGGGGCCGAGACGAAGGCTTGCCGCACGGAGTTCCGAGCCCATTTAAAATCCTTTCATCGCCTTGACATCATCAATCCTGCCGGCATGGCTCCGAGCGCTGAACGCTGAGGTCACATCCTGCGTTCGTTGTCCTCGACTCGTTGTCTATCGTGAGCAAGTTGCGCGTGAAAAGCGTCGCGCTTACCGCGATTGGGAGTACTGGGGCAAACCCGTGCCGGGGTTCGGCGATCCAAACGCACGTGTCATCGTCCTGGGCCTCGCTCCCGGTGCTCACGGATCGAACCGTACTGGGCGTCCGTTCACCGGAGACGCCTCTGGCAACTTTATGTATCCCGTGCTGCACGAGATTGGCTTCGCCAGCCAGCCGCTAGCCACCGACCTGAACGATGGCATGGTGTTGAAAGACCTTTACATCACGGCTGCAGTCCGTTGCGCGCCTCCAGATAACAAGCCGTTACCCTCGGAATTGGCGAATTGTGCGCCGTACCTTGACCGAGAGTTTCGCGGTCTGAAAAAGGCGAAAGTAGTAGTGGCTTTGGGCAAGATTGCCTTCGACGCCTACCTGAGTCATCTCAAACAACTCGGCATCATCGAGCGCCGCCGGGCGTTTCTGTTCCAGCACGGCGCAAAGTACAAAATACTCGATGGGCGCACGCTGCTGGCTTCGTATCATCCCTCGAATCAAAACACGCAAACTGGCAAGCTTACTCGCGCAATGTTCATGCAAGTCTTTAAAGAAGCGCGACGTCTTGCCGATGAATAATACGGCGGCTTCGTTAGTGCCGGATCGCCTCACCTCGAGGGGAATGATCATCGCGTCCGGGGCGAGGCCGCCCGCGTTTATTTCAACTTTGTGACCGTCGCCTCCAGCTGGAACTGGCGCTTGGACGTGGATTCGTCCACTATGCCGATCACAACCGGCTTTCCGCTTGTAACCAGGGTATTGCCGTTGATACTGACTTGCCGAGTTACGGGCTGAGGACTGTGCTGCTCCTCCGGAGCCGAAAGACTGCTGAAATCGGTCTGGACGTCTATAGCCAGATCGCTCCCTGATTCGATCAACCGGCACTTGATTCCGGTACCGATGTCCATGTATTGAAACATGTTCTGTCCAGTGGAGACAGGAACGCGAGTGCCGATCTTGATCTGATTCCAGCCACCTACGTTCAGCAACATCGAGTAGTGCCTGGCGTTGATTCGCTTGCCGTCCTCGAGTTCCGAAATGACGAAATCCGCCCGATACGGGTGCATCGGCTTTTCTGCGGGCGGAGCACTTTGCTGTCCGGAATCGGCTCGAGGTTCCGCTTTTGCGTTGTTGTCTTCGGAAGCAGGCTTTTCCTCTTGGGCATGCAAGCTCATCAAACTGCCCAACAGCACCACAGATATCGCAATTAAACAGATGCCAATCAGTTTTCGCATGAGATCTGCCTCATCTTTCCTGTTGATCTGATTCACTCTTGGAAGCTCGATCTGCCATCAACCTATCCAGTTCCTTCTGTCTCTCGGCCTGTGCCTGCGCAACCAGCACTGCTTCTTGCGGTGAATTCCTGACAAACTTCTTTAACAATTTCTCTTCCTCGCTGAGAGGACTCGGAGAAGGGAACTGTTCCAGCCGGGGCTCGCTCGCCAAATCAACTGCCTTGATCTTCGGCGCGCTTCGCGGCCTCGCGGTTACGTTTTTCATCCGCAGTTTGCCTGCAACATGTTCCGGCGTTTGCTGGGACAAGTGGCTTGTATTACGGTGTTCAATCGGTGCTTGAACGGCGACGGCCTTATTTGTGTGTTGAACATGCGACGAGGTCTCGAACCAGAACACCACAGTCCCGCAGATCACCGCTGCAGTCGCCACCGCAAATCCCCATCGCAACCGCAAAGCGAACGGCTGCTTTTCTGCAGCCATGTTCGCAAGAATGCGGCCTTCTAACCCGGCTCGAGGCTCCGCACTTCGGTACTGCTGCAGAGCACTGTCCAGCCACTGATCGAGTCGGTCGTTATCCCTGGGATTCATATCTGCCTTCCAATTTCGCCAACTTTTGCTTCAGAACCTGTCTAGCGCGAAACAGCCGCGAACGTACGGAAGATTCGCTTGTTTCCAACACTTGAGCAATTTCATCGGGTGAGAGCTCTTCCACGCTTGAAAGCCTAATTGCGTCACGCAGCGTTTCCGGTAAGGCCGCAATCAGTGATTCCAGCAATTCTGTCATCTCTCGCCCTAAGGTCCTCTCTTCGGCGGAGGCAAGTTGCGAGCGGAGCTCTCCGACAGCTTTGCCAATTTCACTCTCGCCCAACGAAATCTCCGGTCGGCGCTTGCTGCGCTCAATGGCCACCCGCCACGCAATTCGTGCCAGCCATGTCTTCGGATCCTGCACGCCTTCCAACTTGCGCCGGTATTGCAGCACCCGTACGAACGTTTCCTGGGTGGTGTCCTCGGCATCGTGATGATTTCGCAAAACGGAATACGCGATCCGATACACCAGCCGCGCATGCTCGCGGACGGCAGCTTCGAGTGTGTCTTCATGTGCGTCTGCCAGCGGAATGGCCCCGTTTGAGATCACCGCTTCTGCCACGCTGCTGCCCTCACTCTATGAAGACTGAAGTCCCAGGTTTCTTGCTCGGAATTATTATCGCTGTTTCGCGAACGCTACCTCCGCGGGTAGTGCATGACGGACGCCCATCCGGGCCGGCGGCTTTGCTCGGCTTGTCGTGGCGCATGGCGCGGCCGGGCGGGTGAGGGCACCCGCCCCTACGTGAGCGGTGCGTGCCAAAGGCTTTCACTTAGAATCCTACAAATACGGGCTCGGGCTCGATATGAATTCCCCAAACCTGCTCTACTCGTGCTTGAATTTCCTCTTTGAGAGCAATTATCTCTGCCGCGGTGGCGCCATCCCGATTCACTATGGCGAGTGCATGCTTAGAAGAAATTCCTGTTGCGCCTCGCTCGTATCCCTTGCTGAATCCAGAATTCTCAACCAGCCAGGCGGCGGAAATTTTATGTTGTTGCGCAAGTGCCGGGAAACGCGGGACTCGCAAATTTCGCTCGGCCGCACACCGTGTTAGTTCCTCTAACTCAGCGGAGGTAAGCACCGGGTTTTTGAAGAACGATCCGGCGCTTCGGCTGTCGGGATCGCCAGGAGTGATCAGCATACCTTTGCTGGCGCGTATGTTCCGCACTGCTTTCCGGGTTTCCGCTAAGGAAGGCGAGCCATCGGATCCGGCGAAATATTTTTGCAGATCGGCATATTGCAGTCGCGGTTTGCCATCCTGTTCAAGAGCGTAACTCACGCGCAGAATGACGTATCGTCCACGCTGGCTGGTATTGAAGATGCTGGTGCGATAACTGAATCCGCACTCGGCGGCACTGAGTTCGCGCACACGGTTTTCAGCGAGATCAAACGCCAGTAGGGAAGTAATGGTCTGCGAAACTTCCTGCCCGTAAGCGCCGACATTCTGCACAGGGGTGCCGCCGACGCTCCCAGGAATTCCGCTCAGGCATTCGATTCCGGAATAATTTCGGGAAACGGCGTGAGCAACGAACGCGTCCCAATTGACGCCCGCGCCAACATTGAACCGACCCGTGGCGTGTTCGTCGATCCCCGGAATTCCAATCTGCAGAACCAGTCCGTCCCACCCCCAATCGGAAATCACCACATTGCTGCCGCCGCCCAGCACAAACAGCGCCAGTCCCTTTTCGCGTGAGAATGCGACAGCAGCCTCGACGTCGTGGATGCTCTCAGTCCTCACAAAAAGGCGCGCGTTGCCGCCCACTCCCAGCGTGGTCAGCGGCGCGAGCGGCGCGTTCTCTTTGACTTCCATCCGCGGCATTTCCATAAGCCGCAATCAATATATACGGAATTCTCGAGGTAACCTCGGCGGCAGCGCTATGACGCGAGAAGATATTCACGCTAGAATTTGAGCAGCTCGAAGCAAAGAAGGAGAGAAATGTATCCAGAGCTAATGGTTATTCCCATGCGCGAAGAACTCACGCAGTTGGGAGTTCAGGAATTGAAAACTGCCGCTGAAGTTAATAGCGAATTGAGCGCGCAGCAGGGAACGGCGATGGTCATTGTGAACTCGATTTGTGGATGTGCTGCCGGCCGCATGCGTCCGGCGGTCCGTGCGGCGCTGCAACATCGATCCAAGCCGGACCGGGTATTCTCGGTATTCGCCGGACAGGATGTTGAAGCAACCGAGCGCGCCCGCACCTACTTTACGGGATACCGGCCATCGTCCCCGTCGCTGGCGCTATTTCGCGAAGGTAAGCTGGTCCACATGATGCAGCGTAGTGATATTGAGCATCGCGACTCTGCGGATATCGCGAATGAGCTCAAGCGGATTTTCGATCAGCACTGCTGATTTTCGATTGATCAACGCTGCTGGGCATCGATCAAAACTGCTGATGTTTCATATGATCAGCACTGCTCATTTTCGAGTGGTGAACCCAACGGTGCAGAATCTATAAACGCAGGCTGAACGAGGGGAAAAGTTAGCCCAAGCAAACGTCAGCCCCGGAGGGCGAAAAAGCTTAGCCCAGGGCGTAAGCCCTGGGTAAACGAGAAGGCGAGCGAGTCCCGGAGGGACGACACAGGACTGTGTTCACTGGAATCATTGAAGAAGTTGGGCGAATCGCCGCGGTCAAGTCACAAGGCGAGAAACGCCGTCTGACTATCTCCTGCGCAAAGCTCCTGCCCGAACTCAAGGTCGGCGACAGCATCGCGGTGAGTGGCGTCTGCTTGACGGCCGTCGAAATTACCAACCGCACTTTCACCGCTGATCTGGCGCAGGAAACCTGGCTACGGACTTCGTTCTCGCGTTTGAAAAGCGGAGCGCACGTGAATCTGGAACTGCCGATGCGGGCCAATGGGCGCTTCGACGGGCATGTTGTGCAGGGCCACGTAGATGGAACGGGTTCCGTAATTTCGTTCGAACGCATTCCAGATGGGAACGATTATTTGCTGATTCTTGGTATCCCCTCAGAGTTGACACGCTACATTGTTGCTAAGGGATCACTCGCGATTGAAGGCATCAGCCTGACCGTGGCCGAGACTGAAGGGACGCAGGTGCGGGTCGCCATCATTCCACACACGGCCGAAGTCACGAATCTGCGAGCGCTCAAGGTCGGTGATGCGGTGAATCTGGAAGTGGATGTCATGGCGAAGTATGTGGAGAAGATGATCGCGCCCGAAAGGGCAACGAGTTCGATTACGGTGGAAAAACTAGTAAGGGCAGGGTTCTGAGCGAACGTCAAACGTTTTGAGAGGTCGCGAGCAACGTCTCTACATCTGGATTTTAGAACTCCCTCACGCTCCCAAATCCAATTGGTCCAACTCTAGAAATTCCTGCACAATCGGTTCGCTGCATCTTTCCATCTCAGGGTAAGAACCAAAAAATAGCACTCGGCTTTCGTGCAAGAAGACGACGCGATCGGCGAGTTTTTTTGCCAGGCGCATGTCGTGAGTGACGACAACGCTGGTCAGGTGCAATTGCAATTTCAGGCGCTTCATCAGATCGCCAAGCAGCTGGGCCATGAGCGGATCAACCATGGTGGTGGGTTCGTCATAGAGCACGCACTCAGGCTGCGAAGATAAGGCCCGCGCGATCGCAACGGAACGTTTCATGCCAGTCGAAAGCTCGGAAGGGAACTGCTCTGCCATTTCCTTTACGCCTACCATTTCGAGCAGGCCATTCACGATCTGGAAAATCTGGTCTTCGCTCAGGTCTTTGCGTTCGCGGAGCGGGAACGCGACGTTTTCGCCGACAGTAAGTGAGTCGAACAATGCCCCGCTCTGAAAGACCATGGTGACCTTCTTGCGGATGCGCTCGAGTTCCTGCTCCGGATAATCGGTGATGTCTTCGTGCGCGACGGTGATTCGTCCGGAATCCGGTTTCAAGAAACCGAGAATGTGTTGCAGGGAAACGGATTTTCCCACGCCGCTGCGGCCAAGGATGCACACGGTTTCGGCAGGATTGACTTCGAAGCTGACATCGTCGAGAACGCAGTTTTCACCGAATGCTTTCGAGACGTGGCTGAACTGGATATAAGGTCCTGAGCGGTCGGTGGTGGCGTCGGTGAGCGCGGGTTCGGTCGGAATACCCATGGTTATCGGAGTTCGTTTTGTCTGACTATGATAACCGCACTGCGCTCAAGCCAAGTTTTGAAGGGCCTTAACGCGATAACAGAGGACACAGCGAGACACCATTCATTAAGGCAATTGCTGTTGTGCTTGTCGCAGGTCGTCGGGTGAATTCAGATTGCGGAACATGGCCGGGCCGAAAGCGGCGTTAACGATCTCTTCTTCCGTGATGGTGCGGGTGGGCGTTTCTGCAAACAGCGCATCAACTTTATTCTTGCCCTTGGAGAGCGCCGCCTCGACGAGTTCGCCGAACCGTTTGTGATAAACGGCACAGAGAGGTTCGAAATAACTGCCGATCCGAGGGACGGTCACGAGGGCGTCAGTCGCTTGAGCCGCGGCAATCAGATAGCGCAGAAATCGTGGTTCGAGGAACGGAAGATCGGTGGCTAGAATCAGATTAAGATGTGTGCCGGAGTTCACGAGAGCGGCGTGGATACCGCCGAGTGGTCCGCGCTCTGAATAGACGTCAGCGATAACAGCGCCGAAAGCAGCATACTTAACGGGATCGCCTACGATTCTTACGTCGGCTATGACTGAGCTCGCCAGTTCAAGCGCGTGCCGCAGCAGAGGACGTCCAGCGAAGTCAAGAAGAGCTTTGTCGCAACCCATGCGTGAACTCTTGCCGCCGGCGAGTACCCAACCTGTAACGCCTTCCATTTGCACATGATAAAGCGCTGCCTGTGAATTCAAGTATCGACTTCTGAGCGGCGGCCGCGCGGGAGCTATAGCGCAGGTACACGAAAGTAACCTACCGAAATTGGCGAATCCATCGGATGATGAATTCGCCGACGCTTGCCAGTCAGGCTGACTCTATGCCCCAGAAGTTGCTCGATGTGCTCCTCCTAGGCCGTTGTTCACACGAATTTTCCTGGCCGCGCCGGGCGGCAGATGGCCAGTATTACCAGGTGTGTCTGTTGTGCGCCGTTGAGTTTAAATATGACTGGGCGACAATGCGGCGCACCGAGCGCCTGCAGCACGAGGCGGAGGAGGCTGCGGCTTCCTCGAAGCGCCGGCCACATGCCCGCAAACCTACGTGGGTGCCACGCGCACGAAGAATCAGGCTGGATGCGCCGGTCCGCTATCGCGTGAAGAACCTCGGGACATGGAGCGAAGGGACGATCCAAAACCTGAGCCAATCGGGTGTGCTGCTACTAGGGCCGCAGCCGTTTCCGGAAAATACTCTGGTCGAAATGGTATTCGAGATGCCCGAGGAGATTTCCGGGCAGAAGAACAGCAAGGTCCTGTGCCAGGGACGAATCACGCGCATGAAAAAAGTCCACGAAAAGACCGGGCAGCACGAGTTTGCTGCATCGATACTCGATTACAAGTTCATCCACTGAGCAAGTAAGGTCGGCGAAAATTCTTATCATCGGCTGCTAATTTTTTGGGAATACCATCCTAGTAAGCATCTAACCGTGTTGAATTTCCTTAAAATCAGAACCGTAAGGGGAGGCTTTTGCAATGCGTGTAGTCGGCTTTGCCGTGTTCTTGATGTCCGTATTTCTCGGTAACGCGTTCGCGCAAGTGCCGAAGGGAAATGTGTTCATCGGGTACTCCTACATGAGCGCGGATGTCCCGAATACTGCCGCTCGCCAGAATTTGAATGGGTGGGAAGGGTCGCTTGAAGGAAAAGTGCTTCCATTTCTCTCGATCGTCGCCGATGGCAGCGGACATTACGGAACTACACAATTTTTCACGTGTCCTTTACCCGCAGGCGACGGTTGTGCAGGCGCTGTGAACGGCAACCTGTATACGGCATTGTTTGGCCCGCGAGTATCAGCGTCGTTCGGTAGGCTCAGGCCTTTTGCTCACGTCCTGACTGGAGCAGCCGACGTCAGCGGATCGAGCTCCGATTTCTCACTAGCTTCGGCATTTGGGGGCGGTGTGGATTTCAAAATTGCACCAATCCTCGGTTGGCGCTTCCAGGGCGATTACATTCACACGCATTTTTCGGGACAGCCGGAAGGGCACGCGCATATCTCGACCGGAGTGGTGTTGCGGTTTTGAACTGCGTCTTCCTACCGTGCGCGTAAATATGCGGGTAGAGGTAAACTAGGAACAATCCCGCTGGTAGAACTAGGAGTTGTTATCATATGAAGCTGCACACTTCCCGTGTATGTTGCACAGCTGCGCTCGCTCTCGGACTTGCCTTTGGCGTGGCCTGTGTCAAAACCGCGAACGACAATCAGGTCGCTTCTGACATTCAATCGAAAATTTCCGCCGACTCCGGATTGCAGGGGAAAGTACTCAGCGTGCAATCTGAAAAGGGCACAGTCACTCTTTCAGGAACGGTTGACAATGACACACAGCGCGAGGCCGCGGCGAAGTATGCAGCTTCGGAACCTGGCGTTAAGACCGTAATCAACAATCTGCAGGTGGCATCGGCACAACCGTCAGCAAACAATACGCCCGCGCCGACTCCCGCGATGGAAACAGGTTCGCGGGCTCCGGCGGAAGCACCAGCTCCACGGGCGAGGTCATCGAAACCGTCACCATCCCGTAAGCCAAGTCATCAAACTGCGCAGCCAGAGAACCAGATGGCGCAAGCTGCACCTCCAGCACCGCCGACGCCTCCGGTGCAGAGTCAAGATCCAGTTCCAACTCAGCCTGCGGCAGCGGCTCCTCCTCCGCCCGAGGTCAAGAAAGTTACCGTGCCTTCAGGCGCGGTCATTCCTGTCCGCCTTGTGGACGCGATTGACAGCGCAACCGCACAGGCCGGAGACACCTTCCACGCAACCCTCGACGCGCCGGTGGCGGTGGATGGTGACGTTGTAATTCCCGCGCACTACGACGTGGAAGGTCACGTGGTGACCGCACAGGCTTCAGGAAAATTCGCGGGACGCGCTCTTCTGGAATTACAACTCGACCGCATCAAGGTTGGCGAGAAGTACTACAACGTTGAAACCGATCACTTCAAGCAGGAGACCGGTGCCCGCGGAAAGAACACTGCCGAAAAAGTTGGCGGCGGAGCCATAGCGGGAGCAATTCTTGGGGGAATTTTTGGTGGGGGTAAGGGGGCCGCCATCGGCTCGGTGGCAGGCGCTGGAGCCGGAGGCGGAGTCCAGGCCGCAAGCAAGAAACCGGACATCAAGCTTTCATCGGAGAAGGTATTGACCTTCACTCTGCAGGCGCCGGTTACTATAGTACCCACGACGAAGCCGGCGCGCGAAGCCCAGAAGATGCCGGCGAGCACCGATCAGCAGTGAAAGTTTTTGCAGTTAAGGAGCGCGGCCATGCTGCGCTCTTTTTTTGTACTATTGCGTGTAGCGAAATCAGAAATTCGTGCTAGATTCTGTTACAGATTCGCGCCGTACCGCCCGCCGCTTCTTCAACTTCGCCACTCGTTACTCGGGTCATGCACAACCGCTATAGTCCGATTCACAGATTTGAGCCGCGATGGTCAGACCGCGTCGCGTGGTATGGCTCTGCGCTTGCCGCCACCGCGCTCTCCTGGTGCATCTGGTGGCTTTCGCCGGTAATGCATCAAGATCCTTTTGTCATCTTTATTCTCGCAGTAGTTTTTGTTGCGCGTTTTTTTGGTTTTGGACCCGCAGTGCTGTGCACGTTCAGTTCGGCCGTTGTGCTTGATTATTTTGTATTCGGCCCCAAGGTCGGGTTCGAAATGTCGCAGACCGAACTCCAGCGGGTGGGAATCTTCGTTTTAATTTCGGTGCTGGTGGCCGGCCTTGCACGGCAACGTTCACGAGCAGAAGAGAAAGCCGACGAAGTGCGGCAGCAACTGGCGGCAATTGTGACTTCGTCTGAGGACGCCATCGTCAGTTTCACGGTGGATGGAATCGTCACGAGTTGGAACCGCGGCGCGGAAACTCTGTATGGCTACACGGCTTCCGAAATTATTGGCAGACCGATCTCTGTGCTCGTGCCTCCAGACAAACTTGAAGAATTCGGGAATAACATGGCGCGCCTGAATCGGGAAGAGCGCGTCGGAAGCTACCAGACAGAACGGCTCGACAAGAACGGAACGCGACTGACTGTGCTTCTTTCGGTTTCACCTTTGCGCAATGAGGAAGGCAAGTTGGTTGGCGCGTCGGCAATTGCGCGTGATGTGAGCGCCCAAAAACGCACGGAGCAGGCGCTGCGCCGCAATGAACGCCTGGCGACTGCGGGAAGGCTGACTGCGGCGATAGCACATGAGATCAAAAATCCTCTGGAGGCGCTGACCAATCTGGTGTATCTGGCGCGCCGCGACGCTTCCGGACGCGACGAATATTTGCGGCTGGCGGAGCAGGAAATTGGCAGGCTCGATTCAATTGCGCAGCAGGCGCTGGGATTTGTCCGCGAAGGTGCGTCGCCCGAGCCTTTGGATGCAGGAAAGATACTGGAAGAAGTTGTGCAGCTCTACTTGCGCAAGCTGCAGGCGAATCGCGTCGCGGTGGACAGGCACTGCGGCGAAGGTTTGGAAATCCGCGGATATCCGGGAGAACTCCGGCAATTGATTTCTAATCTCATTCTCAATGCCATGGACGCAATGCGAGGTGGCGGAAGGCTCCGGCTGAGAGTGGTACGAACCCACGAGTATTCAGGTGCTCAGAGATCGGGCGTGCGTATCACGATTGCGGACACCGGAAATGGCATCAAGCCCATTGATCTGCCCCACATATTCGAGCCGTTTTATACCACCAAGAAAGACCATGGCACCGGACTCGGCCTTTGGTTGGCTTACGGCACCGTGCAAAAACACGGCGGATGGATACGTGTTGCCAGCCGCACGAATTCGGGCAGCAGTGGAACCGTGTTTGCCGTGTTTCTGCCAGAGTCCCCGGCAATGGCAAACTCCCAGGCGGCGTAGAGCTTCCCTGCAGCAGCCTTCGACTGCATTTCTTAGGATTACTTACGAGTTGCCGACACTCCCGGAAGGCCTTCTTCCGTTGTTCCTGCCACCCGACGCGGTTCGGTGAGCCAAAATCACAGACCATTTGCTATAAGAGACCAATGCGCCTGCAACAGTACGCACCTCGACCCGCGCACCTCAAATGGCTCCTCGATTCCGATGCTGCGATCCGCTGGCAGGTAATGAGGGACCTCACGTACGAAGCCCCCAACGCGATTGCAGATGAGCGATCTCGGGTCGCAACCGAAGGCTGGGGAGGACAACTTCTCGCTCGCCAATCTCGCACCGGTAACTGGGGCGGGCCGAGCGAAGACCGAGGCTTGCTCACTACGCTCTACAGTCTTGTCGTTTTGATGGATCTCGGTCTCGACCCCGCCAGCAAACAGACACGCAGAATGATCGAGCGCGTCGAGAAGCGACTGGTGTTTAAGCCGCTCAACAACCGGCCTTTCCTTCACGGCGAAACCGAGCCCTGCATCAACGGCAGGATCCTCGCCCTCGGTGCGTATTTCACAAAGCCGAACGATGCGCTGGCTCGTCAACTTCTGCGTGAGCAACTCGAAGATGGCGGATGGAACTGCGAGGCGGTTGAACCTTCACCAAAACGTCCACTAAGCCGCCGCTCTTCTTTCCATACCACCATCTGCGTGCTCGAAGGGCTGCTCGCATACGAACGAGCAGGGCGCAAATCGACCGCCATCACGAGCGCCCGGAAGAGAGGCGAAAATTATCTGCTCGAGCGCCGCATGTTCCGCTCGCTTGGAACCGGCGAAGTCATCGACGAACGCTGGCTGCGCTTCTCCTTCCCGACCTTCTGGCACTACGACGTTTTGCGAGGGCTCGATTATTTGCGGAATGCGGGAATCAAGCCCGATCGTCGCGTCCGCGAAGCGATAGAAGTCGTGATCGAGCGCCGCCACCAGAACGGGCGCTGGCCGCTCAACCTGCTTCATCGCGAACGTATTCCATTGGAGATGGAAACCGCTGTCGGAAGTGCAAGCCGCTGGAACACGCTGCGCGCTCTCCGCGTCCTGCGGTGGTACGACAACTCAAGATGATGGTTGTGGCTCGACCTGGTCGCACTACGACTTGGATCAGAGATGCGCCGCGAGTGTGCGGTCGTGGTTGACGGGCGATCCTGAAGTGATCCCAAGGTAAGAGTTGCCGACGAGGACTAACTGTCCACTGAGGTGCCGATTTTGCAGGTTATGAGCTGCTATGCGATTTCTTCGCGAATTAGTCTGGAACCGCAACTTACTATGTCGCCGAAACCAGGTGGTGACGGCGGACC
Organism: Acidobacteriota bacterium; assembly: GCA_003224755.1. Taxonomy (GTDB): domain Bacteria; phylum Acidobacteriota; class Terriglobia; order Terriglobales; family Acidobacteriaceae; genus Gp1-AA145. Next base: position 15,753 of record QHZR01000083.1, on the reverse strand, counting down.
CAACCACAACGGCACTGAGTTCAAGCCTCAACCCGTCACACTTCGGGCAATCGGTGACGTTTACGGCGACGGTGACCTCGACGTACGGCGCGATTCCAGATGGTGACCTAGTCACCTTCTTTGATGGGACTACAACACTGGCATCCGTGCCGCTCACTGGAGGTGTCGCGAGCTATACGACTTCGTCGCTGAGCGTGGCCAGTCACGTCATCAAAGCGACTTACCCCGGGGACGCGACTTTTGCCAGCAGCACGAAATCCCTTACTCAGATGGTGAAGCCCTAGCAACCCGTTGCGGGGAGTCGCAGCACATGGGGCACGGAAACCGGCCTAAGCCGCAAGCGGCGGCAGCCGTCCCGTGTGCCAAATAGAAAAACCTTTAGCGACGGGCAAGCCTGAAGTAATCCCAAGATAAGGCTAGCGACAAACCGCCAGCAATCCCATATCCCGGTGCGTCTTGAAAGTGCATCAGGCGCTCACATAAAAGCGCGGGTTCGTTGACGGACGCCCGAAGCGCAGCCTAGTATGTGCCGGGGAAGGGAGTGTGTTGTGATCGGCCAGGTTCTCGGTCATTGCCGTGTCGTGGCGCAAATTGGCGAAGGAGGAATGGGAACCGTCTATCGCGCGCACGACGAGGTGTTGCATCGCGACGTGGCGGTGAAAGTCGTGAACAAAAGCGCCGGACTGGACGCATCGGCGAGTCAGAGTCTGCTGCACGAAGCGCGGGCATCCTCCTCGCTTGCTCACCCGAACATCTGCACTATCTACGAAGTCGGAGAGACTGAAGGCGACCTCTACATCGTGATGGAACTGGTCGAAGGCAAGTCCCTGCGCGCGATGAGCGAAGGCGGGGGACTGCCGGTGGAATCGGTCCTCCGTTATGGCATTCAGATCGCCAGCGCTCTCGGTCGCGCTCACGACAAAGGCATCGTTCATCGGGACTTGAAGACTGCGAATATTGTTGTCACTCCCGATGGTTTGGCAAAAGTTCTGGATTTCGGTCTGGCAAGGCGCGTTGGCAGTGAGGTTTTCGAGGGCGCCACTCGGTCCCTTGAAACGATGCATAGCGCATCGAGTGTGAGCGGCACTCTGCCGTATATGCCGCCTGAAGTCTTGCGCGGCGAGGTGGCCGACTACCGCAGCGATCTATGGGCCCTAGGAGTGATCCTCTATGAGGCGGCTTCTGGACGTCTGCCCTTTGAAGGGCGTACCGCTTTTGATATGGGCTCGGCCATCATGCGCGAACTGCCGAAGCCACTTGGTCCTCCAGTACCACCTGGCCTGTGGGCCATCATCCAACGCTGTCTGACGAAAGAGCCAACCCAGAGATATCAACGCGCAGGCGAAGTGCAGGCAGCTTTGGAAGCAGTTCAGTCCGGAGCCATCGTTACCCCTGACGCCGATCGCAGCGCACCCAAAACTACGGTTTTGCACAACGTCCAGCACATCAATGTCCGGAAGGGAGATTTTCTTCTGTTGGTGGGAACGACTAAAGGTGCATTCCTGCTACGCTCGAACGCTCAGCGCTCACGTTGGGAGCTGGGTGGCCCCTATTTCCACGGGCATGCGATTTATGCGATGGCTTACGACGGCCGCTGTGGTCAACATCGGATATGGGCTTCGACTCAGAGTTACTGGGGGACCATGCTGCGTTCCAGCGACGATTTCGGAAAGAGCTGGACGAATCCACAGGAGGCCGCCATTCGTTTTCCAGCCGATACCGGTCTCTCCCTGAAGAACATTTGGCAGATATCGCTCGGCCGCCCGGATGAACCTGACGTTCTCTACTGTGGCGTAGAGCCGGCCGCGCTGTTTGAGTCACGGGATGGCGGGGAATCATGGTCGCTCGTGCGCGGTCTGTTTGATCATCCTCATCGTCCCCGGTGGGTTCCAGGCAACGGCGGGCTGGCGCTGCATACAATCCTGCTCGACCCGGCGAACAGCCAGCGCATGTACGTCGCAATCTCAGCCGGCGGCGTTTACCGCACCGACAATGGCGGACGCACATGGACAGCACAAAACCGTGGCATTCGGGCTATGTTCGTGCCGAATAAATATCCCGAGTTTGGACAGTGTGTACACAAGATCGCAATGCATCCTGCTCGCCCCGAACGTCTTTTCTTGCAAAATCATTGGGGCCTGTATCGCTCGGATGACGGTGGCGAAAACTGGGTGGACATCGCGAATGGCGTGCCATCAGATTTTGGTTTTGCCTTGATCGTGCACCCCAAAAACCCGGACTGGGTGTATGCCCTTCCGGTTGAGTCCGACCAATTTCGCTGCGCATGCGATGGCCGTTTGCGCGTGTATCGAACGCGCAACGGTGGCGCCTCATGGGAACCGCTCATGCGCGGCTTGCCGCAAAAAAAGGCTTACGAGACTGTCTTGCGCGATGCCATGACAGCGGATTCGATTGACCCGCCGGGAATCTATTTTGGTACACGGAGCGGCCAGATCTTTGGCTCGCGGGATGAAGGCAAGAATTGGCAAAAGATTCTCGATGGGCTGCCATCAGTTGTTTGCGTACGGAGTGCTGTTTTCGAACAGGCATCTGGCGATTCAACTGCAACGTCGCGAAGAGCGCCGGTCTCGACTTCAGGCGGAACGAAATCTGTTACCGGCAAATCCCGCCGGGTGTCTACAGACAAGTCGAGCAAATCGGCCACCTACAAATCGCGTCCGAGTAAGAGGTGATCGTGTCGGTGACTTTTCACATCCCTGGTGCCTTGCGCGAATTCGCCGGTGGGCACAGCAGCGTTGAAATAGAAGCCTCGCCCTCAACAGTTGCCGATGCGTTGGCTACACTGTGGGTACTTTACCCTGGGGTCCGAGATCGCATCGCAACTGAGCAAGGACAAATCCGGGAACACATCAACATCTTCGTTGGGAACGAGGATATTCGCTATACCGGCGGGCTTATGAGTCCGATCTCAGACGGATCTCAGATTTCGATCGTGCCGGCTATCAGTGGCGGCTAAGAGAAAGTCCTGAAACGAAAACAATTGCAGCCCGTCGCCGCATCTCTCGATCTGTCAATCTCTAGCGCGTTGGAAGCCACCGTTGGACAAGCGCACTGCTAGCTTTAGGCCTGCAATCCTGCAGGCTCCGGGCGAATCACGAGCAACCCAGAAGTTGACCTGCGTTTAGCATACCCACAACTCCCCAATCCTGTTGTATGAGAGAGTTTCCCTTGTCCTTTCGGTCAATGACCTTTGTACCTAATTAGCGCTGGCCCCTGCGACATATAATCAGGCCAATTGCGCCTGCTGGTTTGAGGCGAAGGTGTCGCTGGAGGCAGGGTGGATCCCGTTATTGCCGGAGGAGTATTCGCGCTGGGGCTGGCGTTTGGCAGCTTCCTGAACGTGTGCATTTACCGGATGCCACGCGGGCTGTCAGTGGTCCGGCCAGGCTCGGCTTGCCCGAATTGCGGCAAAGCCATCCGGTTCTATGACAACGTTCCAGTGTTGAGCTGGGTGCTGCTTCGCGGTCAGTGTCGCAACTGTTCCGCACAGATTACACCAAGATATGCGGTGGTAGAACTCCTGACTGGCGGTCTGTTCCTGGTCTGTTACTGGCATTTCGGGCTGATACCGGCAATGCTGAAGTGCGCGGTGTTTGGGTTTCTGCTGCTAGGGCTGATATTTACCGATGCTGAGACCCATCTTCTTCCGGACAAATTGACCCTAACCGGACTGGCGGCGGGTCTGATGTTCAGCCTGTTCGTGCCGGTGAGCGATCTGCTTTCGCTGGTTCTGCCGGGAGTGGTTCAATTGCCGGTCAGCTTTGAACTTTCCTGGAGATTGTTTTCGCTATTCGACGCGCTGCTTGGCGCGGCAGCCGGGGCGTCGTTTTTGTACGGAGTGGGAGTCGTTTATCTGCGCTGGCGCGGCGTGGAAGGAATGGGATTTGGCGATGTGAAGCTGATGGCGATGATCGGGTCGTTTGTGGGGCTGCGGCTGACGATTCTGACGATATTCGCGGCTTCGATTGCCGGCTCGTTTTTTGGGCTGTGGACAGTTTTCGCGGTTTGGATCAAGCGTACGCAGCGCAGGAGGCACGTGTTTCACGAGTCCGGGGCGGCCGCCCGGAGAAACGCTTGGGCTTCCGCGATGGTCGCGTTGCGGCGCCATCAGATGCCGTTCGGGGTTTTCCTGGGCAGCATGGGGCTGGTGGCGTTTTTCTTTGGTCAGCAGTTTCTCCACTGGTATTGGAGGCTGGGGTGAGGCTGCTGACCAATCCCCTTTTTATTCGCGCGATAGCGCTGTTCTTATGTTCGGCGGCAGCTTTCGTTGTAGGAGCGGTCGCCATGCGGATGCTGAGGCACCGGATGGTGGACGGCGAAATGCCTGATACGTCAGGCGCGAAACAATCGCTGCCGCTGCAGGCCTACACGGTAATTCAGCAATTGAAGCAGCAGAAGTTTGCCTTGCAGAACGAGCAGCAGCAACAACGCCGGCGCAGCAAGACTTCTGAGCACATCACCGCGGCGATCATCGCTAATCTTCCGGTCGGAATGATGTTTGTTGCACCGCACGGATTGGTGCGGCAGGCGAACGCAGCGGCGCGCCGAATTCTCGGCTTCGCGTCGCCCATGGGAATGAGCGTGGCGCAGATTTTCCACGACTCGAAGACTTTTCCCGAGGGTGGAAACGAGATCAAGGTGACGGACGCTTTTGCCGACGCACTGCATGGCAAGCCGCACGATGATGTTTTTCAAACGTGGCATGCCACTCCAAACGGGGAAGAACGCTCGCTTGAGGTCACGCTGATTCCGGTGCGCATGCCGGGAGGAGAAATTCTAGGATTGGCTTCGGTCTTCGTGGATCGCGGTGAAGCGGCTGCTTTGAGGCAAGCGCAACTCATTCGTGCTGAAGAATCGGCTGAACTGGTGCTGAAGGTGCGCACTTCGCTTTCGACCATCCGCGAATGGGCGGAGCAGATGAAAGCTGACGGCAATGGCGGCACGCGAGGTCTTGCTGGTGACATATCGGCTGAGGCCGGGAACCTGGAAAAGGTTGTGGGGCAGTTCTTGGCGGGAAACGAAAAGGCGAAAGGTGCACACGCTTAGATCAAGTAGTTCGATGGAGGCAAACTCAATGGAACAAGCTATGAAACGACTCCTCTTTCTTGTGATGCTGATGGGGATTGCGATTGCAGCCGTGGGCGCGGCGGCGCAGGCACAAAACTCATCTCTGGGCGATTATGCGCGCGCGGTGAAGAAGACCAAGCCGGAGTCTAGAAAGGCATCGAAGACTTATGACAACGACAATCTGCCGAATAATACCAAATTGAGCGTTGTCGGCGCGGCTCCGACCGAGGCTGCGGCGGACAAGGACAACAAAGACCAGGACAAGGACTCGACGGCAACGAAGGATCCCGACCACAAGGATGATTCTTCGAAGGCAGCGGAAAACTCAAGCGAGGTCAAGGCTGGCCAGTCCAGCGAGGACCGGAAAAAGGCAATTGATGACTGGAAACAAAAGATTGACGACCAGAAGGGCAAAGTTGATTTGTTGTCGCGCGAACTTGACGTGCTGCAGCGCGAGCGTCAGGTCAAGCAAGCTGACTTCAATTCGAGCACTGCCAGAACCATACAAAACCCTCGCGGATTCGACGAGGAAGATGCGAAATACAAACAGCAGATTGCAGACAAGCAGAAGATCCTCGACGATGCAAAAGGAAAGCTGAACGAGTTGCAAGAGCAGGCGCGAAAAGACGGCGTACCGAGTTCGGCGGCAGAGTAGGCGTTAGTTCTGCCTCAAGCGCAGAATCTGTTTGGCGTGGTGCTTTCCGTGCACAAGATGAAATTTGCGCCATTCAGGAACGGTGAGCGGGCCAAGTGCCGGGTGATCCGCGATTGGCTTGGTAGTGCCAAAGCGCGCTTCGCATGCCCGGATTATTTCTTCCATGCGGGCCAAGTTTTGCACGATTTCGGCGGTGACCTGTTGCGGCGGGGTGCCGCGGGGGAGGACGCGATCGGGCGACTTCCGGCCTGGCGGGAAGATTCCTAGCCCGGTAATAACAAGCCGCTGCCAACGCTTGGTGCTTCGGTCAGAGCTGGCGACAGTTTGACCTGATCTGAGGCAGCGTTCCAGATTTTTGACTGTGCCGATATAAGTAAGATTCAGATGATCGAGAATTTCCGCTGCACACCACTTGCCTTCGGGATGGCGTGAAAGGTCTTCTACGGTCATGCCGTGAATTGCTTCGGCAATTGCGGCGCGGAGTGGCTCCAGGTTGGCATTCATTGTTGATTTAGTAGAATGTCGCCAGATACTCCCGGTCGCAAAATTTCTTTTCACGAAAGGGTTTTGATGAAACGGCTCGCGCTGATTCTTATGTCTCTGGCCGTAGTTACGGGGTGCACATCGGGACCCAATCCATCGGAGGAAGCCAAACCCAAGCCGCCGGAACTTCTGACGGGGCGAAGTGCTTTCCAGCAGCTTTTTGTCTCGGCACGGGGCTGGGCACCTGACGCGCGTCCTTATCAGCTTCAATCCCAGCCAAACGCCGAGAGCAAAGGCAAGGACGGGAAGGCGACGCTGTGGCGCGCAGCGTTCGCGTCGGCAGCCCAAAGCAGTTCGCGGACATACGTTTGGTCGGGAGTTGAATCCCAGGATTCTTCCCGCGGCGTGACGCCCGGCACGCAGGATTCGTACATGCCGGGTAACGCTTTTGACATCGCGTTCCTGAAAGTGGATTCTGACCAGGCGTTTGATGTCGCGCAGAAGCATGGCGGGGAAAAGGTGCTCCAGGGCAGTGCCGATACGCCCGTTGCTTACTTTCTGGATTGGAACCGCAGCGGAAACAACCTGGTGTGGCACGTGATTTATGGGACCGGCCGCAATGATGCCAAATTAGTCGGCGACGTGGACGCCAGTACGGGACAGTTCATCCGCAATGAAAAGTAAGTTTCGGAAAAAAGTTCAATCAAGGTAAGGATCGCGCAAGTATCCCTCGACTGCGAAATCTTCTCCGAAGCGGTGCAGCCGGAAGCCCTTGAGATGTGCAGCCTCGCTCATTTTGCGAAACCCTGGGCCGGCGGCGAAGGGCACGGAACCTGTCCCGGCTAAGATTCTGGGCGCATAGTATAGAAAGACTTTATCTGCTACGCGGGATTCCAGCGCCGTCCAATTCACCAGCGCTCCACCTTCAATCATGATGCTGGTAATTTCCCGTTCTGCCAGGCGCCGGCAGATGGCCTGCAAGTCTGGGCGCCCATCCGCTCCTGCTGGCGCGACCTGTTCGACTTCGATTCCATGGTCGCGTAGATTCTGCTTTTTCTTTTCTTCCGCGAAAGAACAGAACACCAGAACATCGTTTTTGGCGGTCTGCGCGACACGTGAATCGAGTGGCATGCGTAGGTGGGAATCGACGATTACCCGCAGAAGGGGCCTCCGCCGCGGAAGACCGCTGCGGTCGGTGAGTAAAGGATTATCTGCGATGACGGTGCCGACACCGACTAGAATTGCATCGTGCTGATGCCGCAACTGCTGCACGTGCGCTCTAGCTTCGTCACTGGTAATCCATCCGCCGGTCGGGCCGCCGACGTCTAGTTCCGCGGGCAGGTCTTCTGGCGGCGGAGCGATCTTGCCGTCCAAGGTCATTCCGGCTTTTAGAGTCACAAGGGGAAGACGATATCGAATGTATTTCGCAAATGCATCGTTCAGCGGACGCGCCTCTTCCTCCAGAATGCCTGATGCCACCTGCACCCCGGCCTGGCGCAAGCGCGCAAAGCCGCGACCGCTGACGGTCGGATTGGGATCGGCCGTGCAGGCAACAACGCGCCTTATTCCGGCGGCGATCAAAGCTTCTGTGCACGGCCCCGTACGTCCATGGTGTGAGCACGGCTCCAGGTTGATGTAGAGGATTGCGCCGCGCGCCTTGTCGCGAGCCTGCTCGATCGCAAGTATCTCCGCGTGCTTCAGGCCGTCGTAGGTGTGGAAGCCTTCGCCGATGATCTGGTCGCTGTGCACTAACACAGCACCTACGTTCGGGTTCGGGGACGCCTGGCCGAAGCTGTTTTGAGCGAGTTCCAGAGCACGCCGAAGGAAAAGCTCATCGGATTGTCGCGATGAAGTCACGCTGTTATTTCATGCCCTTCCTGCAGTTCATCCAAAGTGGCACCGCGCGCGCGTCCGGCAATGGCGGAAGACCTAACGACAGGTGGGACTGACCGTCCGTGGTGGTGCGTGCGCATCGTAAGGTCGCTCTCTCGCCCGCTTCCAGCGTGCGAGTTCGGGATGACACAATGGGGCTACCCGAACAATGACTCCACAAATTCTTTCGGCTCGAATGGCAGCAGGTCACCCGCCTTCTCTCCTACTCCCACGTAGCGGACGGGCAATCCAAGCTCGCGCGCGATCGCAACTACAACGCCGCCCTTTGCCGTGCCGTCGAGCTTCGTGAGCACAACTCCGGTCGCTGCGGCGGCGTCGGTGAATTGCTTCGCCTGCTGCAGGCCATTTTGTCCGGTAGTCGCGTCAATGACCAGCAGCACCTCATGTGGCGCTCCGGGAATCAGGCGCTGGGCGGTGCGCCGCATCTTTTCCAGCTCTGCCATCAAATTAGCTTTCGTGTGTAAGCGACCGGCAGTGTCCACGATCACGCAATCAATGTGGCGCGCGTTTGCAGCTTCGAGGGCATCGTAGAGCACGGCCGCGGGGTCGCCGCCGGGTTTGGTGCGAATTACTTCCGTGCCGGTGCGCTGCCCCCAGACTTCGAGCTGTTCGATGGCGGCGGCGCGGAAGGTATCGGCGGCGCATAGCAACACAGTTTTGCCATCCGAACGGACCGTTTGAGCCAGCTTGCCAATAGTTGTGGTCTTTCCGGTTCCATTGACTCCAACGACCAGAACGACTTCGGGAACTCCTTCCGGCCTCTCTACGGGTGGAGTATTCGCTGCGTTGAGAATCGCCAGCAGTTCATCTTTGAGTAAACGTTTGAGCTCTTCGACGTCTTTGATCTGCCTGCGGTCGGCTCGCTCGCGAAGTTTTTCCAGTACCAGATGAGTCGTTGTTGATCCCAGATCGGCGCCAAGCAGCGTGCCTTCCAGATCATCGAGCGTATTACGATCAATTTCCTTGCTGAAGGCGACCGCTTCTTCGATCCGATCACTCAGGTTTTCGCGAGTACGCGAAACCGCCTCTTTAAGGCGATCGAACAAGCCGGCTTTCTTCTCGGGAGTGCCAAAAAGCGTCTGGATCATGAATGAGTGAAGCCCTCAATTGATTATAGCGAGCTATCAGCTATCAGCTGTCAGCTGTAGCTCTCAGCTCTCAGCTATCAGGAAAACCGCAAGCGAATTTGGGCACTGGGCTTGAGTGTCACAAGACGAGTCGGCCATCGGTCGTAAGGTTTGGTTTTTCTGATGGCTGATGGCTGACGACTGATGCTGGTTTTTACGTGCGGTCCAAATCGAGGCCGGCATCGTTAGGACGCTGAAAGGCGACACTGGCGGGTACATTGGAAGCGGCAGCCGCCTTGGCTGCCATTGGAACGGTGCGTGGGACACGGATTTCTCCGCGCTGATAGATGTCTTGAAGAGCAGCGACTGCGGTTGGATCGAGCCGCTTGCCAGAAATAGAGTGAATGATCCGCAGTGCATCTTCACAGTCGTGGGCCTGCTGATAGGGGCGGTTCGTGGTTAGCGCATCGAAGGTGTCAGCGACCGCGATGATTCGGGCGAGCATGGGAACTTCGTCTCCTTTGAGCGCATGCGGATAGCCGCGTCCATCAAGGGATTCGTGGTGCAGTTCGATACCGGGAATCATTTCCTTTAATTGCGCAACCGGCCGCAGAATATTTGCGCCCTTGGTGGTGTGCGTTTTCATGATCTCGAATTCTTCGGCGGTCAGAGCGCCGGGTTTCTTGAGAATGCGGTCCTCAATTCCTATCTTGCCCACATCATGCAGTTGCGCTGAAACACGGACAGTCTCCAGAAAATCCTCAGGCATTCCCATTTCTTTTGCGATCAGGACGGAATACTTGGTCACACGATCGGAGTGTCCACGAGTGTACGGGTCTTTTTCGTCAACCGCGCCGGCGAGCATCTGAATAGAACTCATGAATAGCTCGCGGTTCTCGGCAGCGGCGCGCTTCAAGTCTTCGACATAGTGCTCGAGTTCCTCCGACATGAAGTTGAAAGTCTGGGCAAGTTCGCCAATCTCGGTGCGGCTCTTCAATTGCACGCGCTGTGAGAAGTCTCCACGAGCAATGGCGTGGCTGGACTCGGTCAAAACTTCAAGAGGATTGGTGATGCGGCGCGCGGCAATGATTCCGACGCCTATGCTCAGCGCGATTGCGAACAATGCGAGAATTCGCGCAGTCCTCTGCATCTCAAAGACGCTGCTGTAGGCTTCGCTACGCGGTTTTTGCACAACCACTGCCCAGTTCAAATTGGTTACTGGACTGTAGGTGCCAAGCATGGCCACGCTTTTTCTTCCGCTACCCGCGGTGAACTCACGGGTGGCGGCCACCATTTGCGCTTTGCCCCCTTGCTCCACAAAGTTGTGGACGATCTCAAGGTTGGTCATGTCCTGGCCAGTCGCATACTCGGAGGTGGCGCCGGCAACCAGACGTCCCTGGCTGTCGACCACGTAAGGCGTCAGGCCGCCACCATCAATTTCGTGCAGCCGGCGGATCAAAAAATCGAGGTCAACGACTGACGCAATCATTCCCAGGAACCGGTCCCGATATTTCACCGGTGTGCTGACCAGCATGACAGTGTGCGAAGATTTTCCATTTCCAACCACCAGAGGTTGACCGTTGTAAGCCCGCGTGTCGCGAGCGGCAGCGTATGCCTGCTCCAACTCGCGCTGGAGAAATGCGTCGGGCTCAATCCGTCCGGCAGAAATGCCTTTTGCTTCGGAGTTCAATAGGGTTGCATAATCCAGGTCTTCCGAAGACGAGACGAAATTCTCGAGAAGTGCGCGGAGTTCCGGCGCCTGCACATGATCGCCGGTCAAGTCTCCGCCGCTGGCAACTTGCAGAGCCGATGCCAGGTTGGTCTGCATCAATCGGAAGGACTCCTGATGCTGCGAAATGTCGTCCGCAACCGAGCGGGTTACTGTGTTCTGGAGTAGGCGCTCATTGGTGATGAGGCGGTCGCGGTTGATGGACTGCACCTGCGACGAGTAAAAAAACATCGGCACTACGCTGATGAGCACCAGCACACTGAGGATTACATACAGAATCGGAATGCGGGTTGGCAGAAATTTGCGGACCAAAGTGGCTTTGCTCCATCCCCTGCTTACGGAGAACCGCGAGTACAGTCCTTAGGGATTCTAGTTTGCAACCAGCCCGTAGATGCTGGTTGGATTGCAGGTTTGATTACGAAAGTACCATTGGAGCAGGCGCTTCTAAAGTCCTTGATCAGAGGCTTCCAGGATTGTTCTTATCGTTCTTATCCACCGGTGAGGTGGACCTCGCTCTTCCCACTCCGTGTCATCAGGTCATGAATGGCATCGCGCGGCGATTTGCCGTGGCTAAGAATGGCGTGCATCTGCTCGGTGATCGGCATTTCTACTCCGTGTTGACGCGCAAGTTGCACGGCGGCATCAGTGGTGTAAACACCCTCGGCAACCATGCCGTGCATGCCAGCGATGATTTCTGGCAGTTTGCGGCCCCGCCCGAGTTCGACGCCAACGGTGCGGTTGCGGGAGAGGCCGCCGGTGCAGGTGAGCACAAGATCGCCCAAACCCGCCAGTCCTGACATAGTTTGGGCGCGGCCGCCGCATGCAGTCGCCAATCGCGTCATCTCGGCCAAGCCACGCGTGATGAGTCCGGCAATGGAGTTGTGCCCCAGACCCAGGCCGTCGCAAACGCCGGCGGCGATTGCAATTGTGTTTTTCAGTGCACCGCCAAGCTCGACCCCAACCACGTCATCGTTGGTATAGACACGGAAAGCCATATCGCTGAATTCGCGCTGAACGGTCGCGGCGAGCTCTGAATGTCTTGAGGCGATGGTGATCGCAGTCGGATCGCCACGCGCCACTTCGGCAGCAAAGCTGGGGCCACTGAGGGCGCCGATAAAGGCATTCTTGTTTTGTGCTTTCGTTTTAAATTCGATCACTTCCGTCATGCGAAGCAGAGTGGTCTGTTCCAGCCCCTTGGTGGCGCTTACTATAAGTGTTTCGGCTTTCAGGAGTGGCAACATCTGTTCGAAGAGCCGGCCGCAATGCTGCGATGGCATGGCGCTAACGACCATGTCTGCGCCGGCCACGGCTTCTGCGAGAGAGGCCGTTACTTGGACACACTCAGGAATTTTGTGACCGGGCAGAAAGAGTTCATTGACGCGGCTGGCGACGATGGCTTCCCGGACTTCCTTTTCGTAAGCCCAAAGGCGCACCTGATGGCGCTGCTTGCGTCCGAGCACGATTGAAATTGCTGTGCCCCACGCACCCGCACCGATGATTGCAATCTGGCTCATGTGGGCTTCAGTCCAAAAACTTGGGCTCGATGTGACGCAACATGCGTGCAATGTTCTGATGGTGCTTCACAATGATGAGCAAAGCGGATGCCGATAACATCGCAATTCCCGTGGGCCTTTGACCTTCTCTGAGCAAAAATGCGGACACGGGAAGCGATGCACTTGCCACGATTGAACCGAGGGCAACGAGCCGAAACACAGCGAGGACGAGTAGAAAAACCACAAGCGCCAACACAATGCCCTTGGGAGTCAGCATCAAGAAAGACCCGAGCCCTGTGGCGACACCTTTTCCCCCCTTGAAACGGAGCCATAGTGGAAAAATATGTCCGGCGACGGCGGCGAAACCCGCGACAAAAGGGATCATCGGCTGACCTGGGAAGAGAACAGAAGCTGCCCACACAGCTCCAAATCCCTTCATCGCGTCCAGCAACAGCGTGATGACTCCGAGCACCGGTGACATGCGGGCAACATTCGTTGCGCCGATGTTACCGCTACCCGTCGTGCGAACGTCTGCCCCGCGAAAGGCCCGCACAAGCAAATATCCGAACGGGACGGAGCCCAAGAAATATCCGATAGCGGCGGTGATTAGAATGGCGTGCATGTCACTACTCCAAGAGCCGTAAGTAAATCACGCCGAGCGACATCTGTGTGCCCCTGTTTAAAAAGGGCACGGATTCAGCTGATGTGTTAAAGAGCCGAATCGCTGACCTCAGCGGCTAAAGCCGCTAATAAAAACAAAACTCTTATCGCAGCGCTAAAGCTGCGCCACCCAAAATCGGCCTTCTTTTCCACCTCTTCGGCCAGCTGCAAAAGGGCGGCAAGATGGACAGCGTTAGCCAATGAGACGATAGTGCGCAATCTTCGTGTATCGCGATCCCTTGGGTGAAAGTTGACTTCGATAAAGAAAGAACTCCTGGGCCGTCATGGTACCAAAGTTGGGCGGCGGAGAATGCTCGACCCTTTGCTGGAGGCTGGCAAACCGGCGGTTCGGCTTGTCTCCCTTTCGCCAGCCGGGCGTGCCTGAGTCTCCGCTGGCTCGCGCCAGAGTCAGATGAGGACTGAAGGCGCGCTGTTCTTTGGGGATGCCAAGCTGCACCAGTGAGTCTTCTATTTTGTGGGCCAATTCTGCTAAGCCGGATTCGGTTTCGATGCCCACCCAAAAGACTCGCGCGGCCCTGGGCGTAGGGAAAAATCCAGTGCCGCTGAAGGTGACGCGAAACGGTGGAACTGCGAGCTGGCCCAGGGCGCCATCGATTTGCTTCACTAATGGTTCGGGTTTTTCGCCGATGAACTTCAGAGTAATGTGTAGCGATTCAGGCGTTATCCATCGAGCACTGGGCGCAAAACCGCGCAGCTCGTCAACGAACAGCTGAATTCGCTTTCGGACTTCCTCGTCAAGATCAAGCGCCACAAAAATGCGCATATTGCCAGGGTCGAGCATAGCAAATAGCTCTGGTTCCGTGAACGTGTGCCGGCCCGCAGCAAGATATTGGCAGCGTAGAATAATGTCCGACAGATGAAGCCAACCGAACTGATCTACGACTGGAACACCGCGCAGTCGACGAGCTCCCTTCCTAAGGGCCCCGTTCTGCTCAACGATGAAACTCTGCGCGACGGCCTACAATCGCCTTCCGTGCGCGATCCTTCGATCGAACAGAAAATTCAGATCCTTCATTTGATGGAAGCGCTCGGCATCAACTCGCTTGATCTTGGGCTGCCTGGCGCTGGGGCGCGCGCAGTCGAGCACGTCGAGGCTCTGGCGCGAGAGATTGTGGGCAGCCGCATGCGCATTACAGCAAATTGCGCCGCCCGTACTCTTGAGAGCGATATTCGTCCGATTGCGGAGATCGTACAGCGCACCGGACTCAAGATCGAAGCGGCAACATTTATTGGTTCGAGTCCGCTCCGCCGCTACACCGAAAACTGGACTGAAGACTTTTTGCTGCAAACGACAGAGAAAGCTGTGAAGTTCGCGGTCAGCCTCGGTCTCGATTCCATGTACGTCACTGAAGACACCAGCCGCTGCGATCCTGAGACGGTGAAGCGGTTATATTCCGCGGCCATCAGTTGCGGCGCGCGGGCGGTGGTGATTTGCGATACAGCGGGATATGCAACTCCGATGGGTGCGTACGCCTTGGTGAAGTTTGTGTTGGACGAGGTCGTGAAGCCGTCGGGCGAAAAAATTCGGGTTGACTGGCACGGACACTGCGACCGCGGCTTCGCCGTTGCCAACTCGATGGCGGCACTCGCGGCTGGCGCCGATTGTGTTCACGGATGTGCGCTTGGCACTGGAGAGCGAGTGGGCAACACGCAAATGGATCAGATGTTAGTCAATCTTAACTTGATGGGAATTTCGCCGTGGGACAAACAGGATTTGACCAAGCTCCGTGAATATTGCAATGCGGTGGCATGCGCCACTGGTGTACCGATTCCGCCAAACTATCCGGTCGTCGGTGAAGACGCATTCCGCACCGCGACGGGAGTTCACGCTGCCGCGGTGATCAAGGCCATCAAGAAAAACGATGTCGAGTTGGCCAATGCAGTTTATTCCGGCGTGCCGGCGCAGCTTTTTGGTATGGAGCAGGTGATTGATATTGGTCCGATGAGCGGTAAGTCGAATGTGCTTTTTTGGTTGGAGCGCCGTGGAATTCCGGCAGAGGATGGGGTTGTAGAGCGAATTTATGCCCGCGCAAAATCGTCGGACCATACGCTGAGTGAAACTGAGATTAGGGAGTGCGTGGAGGTCGTAAGATGAAATGGAAACAGTGGCATTTTGCCTTACATGTCCTTAGAACTTGAAATTCTGGATCAGTTGCAGGGTGGCGATCTTCAGTTAAAACTGATTGCCAACTCTCTCCTTCTCAGGAAGGCTTTGAACGGGCTGTCATGGGCCTGTTATCAGGCGGTGATGTTGTGTTGACAACCTCAGACGGGAACGAATTGCCGAATTGGCAATGGAGACAGTTGTTTGACGAACATAGTGTTTTCGAACAGCTTGACCGCTTGAAACTCGTAATTACACATCAGGGTACCAGGAGGATCGGATGAACGTGGTTACTTCAACTCGATCGCCCTCCCTCTTCCCGCCGACTCCCGTGCCGCGTCCAAGATCTCCATAACCTGGACGTTCAACCTCGCTGATAACGGATCTTCAATTGGCTTGTCGTTACGGATTCGTTCAATCAGATAAGAAATAGGATTGCTCGTGTCACGGACGATCGGCCCGAGCCTGACGGACTCCCCGTCCATCCCTACCGGGCTTTGCCCGCCAGACCGGAACAAAAGATCATTGCGCGTCGCAAGAAGGCTGGCCTTGGTCCCAAA
>QHZR01000592.1 GCA_003224755.1 Acidobacteriota bacterium | reverse complement strand
TGCTTCAGGATGGGGATGTCGTGGGAGCGGCGTCTTTCGAGCATGAAGATGTCTGGTAAGCGGCTGCAGCTCTTTTTTGGAGTTTAGGTCACTGAGGTAGACCAGTGCGACGCAGTAGCTCTTTGAAGCGTGGGTCCGAGCGCAGAGGATCCAAGGAGGGAAAGACGCCGATCCAAAGCTCGCCCGGCGAGTGTACGTCTAGGGCACGATTCAGCCATTCAAAGGCTTTATCCTTGTTTCCTATTCCAGTCCAAGCAATAGCAACCCCCACCGCGTCTGCATTTGTCTTGCGCTCAAGCTGATTAATCATCTGAAGGGCTTCTCTCCTTTTTCCAGCTCTGCCGAGCGCATACGCAAGCTGTAACAAATCGTCGATTCTTCGTGGTTCGGCTGCGCCGCTGCGAATCTCCTCTAATCCCCGATCAAACATGCCTTGGTAAATGTGCAGCATTCCGAGAATATCGTTCCAGCTTTTGCCACTTCCCGAGATTGTACGGGCGGCATTTACTGATTCCAGAGCGTCTGAGTAGCGGTGCGCATTGGCATATACGATAGCCTGATTTGCGTAAAGCGACGCATTCAGAGGTTCAATCTCCACCGCTCGTTTGAGTTCGGAAACCGCTTCATCATGTCTCTTTAACGCGCTCAGAAGCAAACCGTACCAGTGATGCGCCCTAGCGAGACCGGGGTTTAGCTCAATCGCTCGTCGGTATTCCCGCTCCGCCTCCGCCCAGTTCCAGTCGTGTTCTTTAACGGTCGCGACCATTATGTGGCCATCTGCAACCGTTTCATCGGCCTCGACAGCCTTACTACTTGCCCAGAGGGTCTTGGCATACGCTTCGTCCAGCGGTACAAAGCCCCCTTCGGCGGCTACTATGTACGAGTCAGCCATCCCGGCGTATGCAAGTGCGTACTGCGGGTCTTCTGAAATGGCCTGCTGGAAGTACTCGATGCTCTTGCGCAGACCCTCTTCGTTCCGCTTGCTCCATTGAGCGCGAGCTTTCAGGTAGCTGTCGTGTGCTTCAGGGTTAACACTTTTATGGTGAGACAGCCTCGTTTCATCTTGCTTTGTAGTTTTGGTTCGAACCTCATGGGCAATCGCCTGCGCCACCTCGGCCTGTAGTTTGAGAACATCGCTTAGATCGCGTTCATAGCTGTCCGCCCACAGATGTTGATCACTTGCTGCATGGATGAGCTGCGCGGTTATGCGTACTCGGTCGCCCGAACGCAATACTGAGCCTTCTACCACGGCATCAACGTTTAACTCGCGTGCAATCTGCGGTAGCGGTTTGTGTACTCCTTTGTACTGCATGATGGAAGTCCTTGAGATGACCCGCAGCGCACCAACCTTGCTGAGATCGGTGATGAGTTCCTCAGTCATCCCGTCCGCGAAGTAGTCTTGCTCGGGGTCGCGGGAAAGATTCTCAAGCGGAAGCACCGCAATCGAACTGATCACTTGGTTGGGACCATGACCAGAAAAGACGCGCCCGCCTATAATCAACGCGGCACTTATCACCGTCACTACAGTTATCAGCGCAGCAACCTTCTGGCGGGACCAGCGTGCATCTGAGATGCCTGCTGTGACAGATTTTCCCGTCTCAGTGCTGCGCTTTAATCGTGTTAGGTCGGCTCTGATCTCGGAAGCGTGCTGGTATCTCACATCTCGATCCTTCTCTAACGCCTTGCTGATGATGTGCTCCAGCTGTATTGGTATGTTGGGATTCAGCCGCACCGGGACAACTGGAGTTCGGTTCAGAATCGCCTCAAATATCACTCCTGAACTCTCACCGCGAAACGGCAACTCACCTGTCGCCATCTCGTAGAGCACCGCACCAAAGGAAAATAAGTCTGTGCGCGAGTCCAGTTCCTTCGCGCGCACCTGCTCTGGGGACATGTAAGCCACGGTGCCGAGCGTCGCTCCCGGACTGGTAAGGTGCTCATCGGCCACGTTGGTCATGGTTTCAGTTTTTTTTGCCGCTACTTGGCTCGCCGAACCGGGAACGCTAACTTTCGCGTGCTCCCGTTTGGTGATAAAAATGTTTGCCGGCTTTATGTCGCGGTGAACGATACCCGCAGTATGCGCGGCATCCAGCGCATCAGCGATCTCAATGGCCAGCGGCAGCAGGGTTTCAGTGTCTAGGGGTCGCCCAGAGATGCGATGTTTCAGGGTCACGCCCTCCAGGAACTCCATGGCAATGAATGCCAGCCCATCCTGCTCGCCGATGTCATAAATCGTACAGATGTTGGGGTGATTCAGGGCGGACGCGGCCTGCGCTTCGCGGCGGAAACGCGCCAGCGCCTGCGTGTCTCGGGCGAGGTCTTCGGGCAGGAATTTGAGAGCAACGAAGCGGTGCAGGCGGGTATCCTCAGCCTTGTAGACCACACCCATCCCCCCGCCACCCAACCGCTCGACGATGCGGTAGTGCGAAATGGTCTGGCCGACGAGTTGTGATGGCGTGGCCATCGGTCAAGGAATGGTAGGACGCAATTGCGGGCAGGTCAATCGCAGCACTGACGATGCATTGCGAGTGCTGTTCACGTTGATGCAGAGAGGCGCATAG
>QHZR01000062.1 GCA_003224755.1 Acidobacteriota bacterium | reverse complement strand
AGCGGCGGCGACATTTAATTAGCCCAGCGCGTAAGCGCTGGGTAAGACGGAGAATGACCGAGTCCCGCAGGGACGGCACCAGTCCAACCCACATTCTTATGATACAGAACGCAACGGCAGAGCCTGCTTCCGCCCACCCTTCATGTTCTCAATGTCCCTTGTGGTTAGGACTACCCGCCACCGTGGAGTTCAACTCAAGCATGAGTTTACCGACGACCTCATGGGTATCCGGCGCGCGGAAAACATCTTTCAGTTCGCGCGGATCGGATCTGTAGTCGTAGAGCTGGCTTCCAAGTTTCTCGTGCGTGATCAGTTGCCATTGTGACGTGGTGAGAGACTTCATGGCGCCCTGCATCGACGTCGGCACGAGCTTTTCGGAAACTAAATCTTCCGCCGCCGTCGGATAAATCTGCGCCACTTCCGACAGTACGCTGACGTTCCGGTTCGGCGCTGTGCCCGTCCAAAGTCCGTCCAGCGCAGGACGCCGGAAATCCGTTACGGGCGCCAGCTTCAATAGACTTAGCACCGTCGCAGGAATTGAAGCATTGCTGACAACCTCCGGAACTCGCACCCTCTCGGGCACATGCCCAGGAAACCAGAACACCAGCGGCACATATACCTGCTCACGATAAAGAGCCTCACCGTGATATGCAATGTGGTGCTCGCCTAGCGATTCGCCGTGATCGGAGGTGATGATCACGAGCGTGTTATTCAGCAGGCCTCGCGTACCGAGTGCGCCTAGCAATTGGCCGAGTGCATCGTCGGCGTACTTGATCCCGTCGTCGTATTCATTCACTAATTCTTCGCTGTCACTCTTAATCTCTGTCATTCCGAGCGAAGCGGAATCATTCGCTTGCGAATGATTCCCCAGTCGAGGAACCTGCTTTTGCGGTCCACTCCAGGGCCCATGAAATCCAACCGGCCCGCCATACCGATGGTGAACGTCGAAGTAATTCAGGAACGCAAAGAACGGCCGCTCATGCTGATTCGAATCGAGCCAGCGCAGCACCTCCCGATTCACTTCCGGCGCTCGCTTGCGAACGCCTTGTGTCCCGCCTGGAGCCGCGCCCTCGTCGTCTTTATCGAGCAACGACTCCCATCCCAGCCCGCGAATTAGGCGCCGAGGCCCGCTGCGATCGCTTCGAGTCAAATAAACGCGCGCGAATTCGCGTCCATACAGCGTGCGCACAAAGCAGTCCGCGACCGAGTCGTAGTAGTCCTCGAAATGACTGAACCCTTTGTAAAACCCAAGGTTCGCCGTGAAGTATGTGCGGTTAGCTGAGAACGCGCCGGTCCTGTATCCGCGCTGCTCCAGGGTTTCAGCAAGAGTTTCGGAGCCCTTCATCTCAGATGCGCGCCGGCCCAACAAAGACATTGCGGGAACGTCGCCAATTCCGTGCTCAAATTGATATCTCCCAGTCAGCAGTGACACGTGCGAAGGCAAACTCCACGGTGCGGGGGCAATCGCATTCTCGAACAGCACACCTTCTTGCGCGAGACGATCAAGATTTGGGCTGGTCTGGCGCGAATATCCATATGCCGAAACATGGTCGGCGCGAAGCGTGTCCACAACTACGATCAGGACATTCGGAGCACCAGCCGCAGCGGGCGGCAGCCTGCCGATTTCGCGCCGCTCCCGCCATGCGCTTCTCAAGTGGATCGTGGCAAACGCCACGAGCAATACGCCAATTAGTGCAGGAACGGTTCGTCGCCAAAAACGGAGAGCTCTGATCTCGTTCCGCCCCGCCCAGCGCGTGAAAACCGAAGCCAGCCCAATCGCAAGGAGAAGACAGCTCCAATGCTGCAGCCGCCCGATGCAGGTGAGCCAGTCGTAAGCCGTGAGAAATGACAGGCAAAACACCGTGGTCGCAACCAGCGGAAAATTGGGGAAAATCTTCGCGACGGCAAGAATCACGCAGGCCGCTGCCCCAAAAAGTAGAACATCGGCCAGCGACGAAATCCAGATGATTGGCGCCGAAACGTGCAGCATCCGGCCCCAGTCCTGCCAGTTCAAACGCTGAAAGACGATCAGAAGACAGCCTTCCACGAGCCCGGCCAACAGCCCGAACCAGATGGCGACTATTAAGAACCTACTGAAGCCGGATTCGGCAAGACCGATCGCTGCGAAAGATGCGTAGTTTTTGGACAAGTTCTTCTTGCGGACTGTCGGACCCAGAACATTTTACCGGCGAGAAGACGATACAGAATCATATTACTGGATCGTCACGGTCGCAGTCCCAGTCTCACAGGCTCCCGACGTGGTTGTGGACGCGGTTACAGTAGGTGAACCTGTTGCCAGCAGGGTCGCAAGCCCGGGCGTCGTAGTGGAAAACGTAAGCAACGTTGTGTCGCTCGAGGTCCAGGTGGAGCTGTTCGTGACATTGTTGCCACCGCTGTCTGTTGCGGTAAATTGCGCGCTTGTAGTTGTCAAAAGGGTAAACGGGCTGGAAGGATTCGAAGTAATGGTTAGCGTCCCGGAGGTGCCGCCAGTCGTGCTTCCGGTAATCGTACCCTGCACTCCAGCTAACGTCGCGGTGATCGTCACACTAGAACTGGGTCCAATCGCTGTCACAAGGCCTGTAGTGCTCACGGTCGCGCATGAAGTTGAGCTCGACCAACTCACGGAGTTGGTAACAATTTTGGTTCCGCTGTTGTAAGTGGCAGTCGCGGTCAATTGCTGAGGCGTTCCTACTGCCACGGCCAGAGTGCTGGCGCCTGCCTGAGTCACCGCGATCGAATTCGGCTGGTTGACAAAAAACCCGGTGCAACCACTTCCTACCGCCATCAAGACAAAGGCCGCAAGCGCAGCCGTCGCAACCAGTCTTTTTCCACAAGTCGGACGATCACTCGACATACGCAAGAACCCCGATTCCAATGATTTGCGAGACTTGTCCCGCGAAGCAGCGCCTAAATTCTAGCAGACCGCACTCTCGGCGCAGCCCCGCTCTGTACCAACGTGTGACACAGGTGCCTCTAGGACTGGGAACGGGGAAAAATGCAAAACTTGCAGGCAATTCTCTCGAGGGAAAAAGACCGGGAACGACTGCGGAAAACCGTCCGTCGCGGGATCATTTGAAGCTGGTAGCTGATAGCTGATTCCTAATTCGCCCTCTTCGCCTTACTGATTCTCTCATCCACCGGCTTGCGTCCGGCGAAACCCTCGCTCACGCCATGCCAATGTGTGATCGCCTTTTCACCCAGCTTCCAGCACAGCAGGACAATCTGTCCATCCACCTCGCACGGAAAATCCAGCAGCCCTATATCGAGGTCTTTCACCTGGACGCCCATAGCATCAATCTCGTCCATCGCGTCTTTCACTCGCTGAATGGCCTTTTCGCGTTCGGCCTTTCGTCGGGCGAAGTGCACCACGTTCAGCGACATTCCGCCATTGAGAAATACTCTCTGCGCGGTTGCCTGGAGTTCGGCGTCCACCGACTCGATTAACTTTTTGCCGTCAATGCTGGTACGCAGCAGAGATTCGAGGATGGGCAAAAGATCTTGAGCTTCATCAAGCGTAAAAGTTCGGGACATAGCGTGTATGCCTATTCTACTCCGCGATTCCGGGTCAAAGGGTTTGCCAACGACCCACGACGGCCCTACTGAATTTCCAGCATCCGGTCCAACGCCACTCTCGCCCAATGCTTCACATCGTCGCGAACTTTGATCTGATTCACCACGTTGCCTTCAACCAGATTCTCCAGCGCCCAGCACAAATGCTGCGGCGAGATGCGGAACATGGTCGTGCACAGGCAACCCGAATCGTCGAGCGTGATGACCTTCTTCCCTTCTGCGGCAAATTCCTTGCCCATGCGATTCACCAGGTGAATTTCCGTGCCCACGGCGAACATCGTCCCAGCAGGCGCCTGGCGGATCATCTTCAACAAACCTTCGGTTGAGCCGATGCCGTCAGCCTTTTGGCAAACTTCCCATCGGCATTCCGGATGCACAATCACCCGAATGTCCGGATATTTCGCGCGGACATTGTCCACATGCTCAGGCAAAAACCGTTGGTGCACCGAGCAGTGCCCTTTCCACAGAACGACGCGGGCTTTTTTCAGCCTCTCGCGATCCAAACCGCCATTCAACATGTACGGGTCCCACACCACCATTTCATTCAGCGGAATGCCCAGCTTATAACCGGTGTTCCGGCCGAGATGCTGGTCAGGGAGGAAAAGAAGTTTGGAAGTTTTGGAAAATCCACACTGAAACGCACCCGCCGCATTCGAAGATGTGCAAACCACGCCGCCGCGCTCGCCGCAAAAAGCCTTGATCGACGCCGTGGAATTCATGTATGTAATGGGCGTTACGCCATCGCCTTCATCATTCGTAATTCCGGCGCGGACCAGATTTTCCCAGCAGTCTTCCACCTGCGTGATCTCCGCCATGTCAGCCATGGAGCATCCGGCATTGAGATCAGGAAGGATGGTTGCTTGCCCAGGCCTAGCGAGAATGTCGGCGCTCTCCGCCATGAAGTGCACCCCGCAAAAGACAATATATTTGCCGCCTGCACTTGCGGCCTGCTGCGACAATTTGTAGGAGTCTCCGCGAAAATCGGCGAAGCGGATTACCTCGTCGCGCTGGTAATGGTGTCCAAGAATGACGACATCGCGCCCGAGTTCCTGTCGGGCCGCACTAATGCGGTCATCCATGGTGTGATCGGGGAGAACCAGATAATTTTCCAGACTGCAAACCTGTGCTGCCGTCGCCATAATTGGTCACGCTTTCAGCTCCGGAATGCAGCGGCCAGCAGGCACTCTGCCTGCACGACTCGCCCAATTCCGAAACGGGGATGTTGAAAGCTACTTAGCGGCTCCAGCGGGCTCGCTGCGGCTTTTCCCGGTGACGTAGCTTGCTACGTCTTCCGTGAAATTACCACCCAGTCCGCGGGGATGTTGAAGCCACTTACTACTAATAGTTTGGATGCCCGACTGCCACGAAAAGAGTCTTCATTTTGCGGTCGAAACTCCGGGCCCAAATGTCCCGAATATTGTGCACTGGAACTCGCCCCAGACGCAAGCCATGTGGCGCGGGCGCCCTCGCCCGCGAAAATTATCTTCCATGCGACGGATCCGCACTCGTCGCCGTATTCACATCCACGTGCAAATGGCTCGCCGGATCCACTCCCGGCGGATAACAATTCCCGTCGGAACTGTAGTTGTGGCACTGCGCCGCAAAATCCTTCCGTCGTGGAGATTGCGCAAACTGCCACACATCCGCAAACGCGACTCCGCTTTGCGATGGCGCCGAAGGCGAAACTGCGCAGCCGGGCGACGGCGGACATGCGTCGTTCGTGACCCAAAAGCTGATGTCTCGTCCCTGAGCATTCTCACGAATATCTTCCGCGGTAACAATGCTGCCCTTCCCTTCCTTTGGAGGAATTCCGGAGCAATAAACGCCTGCCCTGAATCCGGCAGCAATCACGGCGTCCACCCACGCGTAGATGTAAGCCTTCTGCTCTGGCAGCATGCGGCCGCCTTCTTCAATATCTAGAAAGATAATCGTGCGCGCCGGAAAGCCCTCGCGTCTGGCTGTGCTGGCAGCAGCCCGTCCGTCCGCTTCGCCAGTCGCGGCCGCATTGTGCTTGAGTTCTTTGTAGAGACGGCCATTGAACAACAGCAGAAATCCAAATCCTGCTGACTGCAATTCTTGCCGCTTGCCTGCCCATGAATTCGTGCGCGAGCCAGGAGGATTGTTCAACCAATAGCCCGCGTAAGAAAACGTCTTCCGCAGAACCGTCAGATTCGTGTCACCCGGATAATCGTTGCGATCCAATCCCAGATACGTTTGAGTCTGCCCAGTCGCCGCAAGCAATACGACCAACACCAATGGACGGCAATATACGCCCGAACGGAGGGAAGCAGTCGCCATGAACAAAGGATAATATCCCTCGATTTACTTGTAGGGAAGGGAAATGACTCAACCCCAAAGGGGCGTAAGAAGCGTTCTCACACAGACTCGTAAGTCCTGGGTAGCTAAGTAGATGAATCGAGTCCCGGAGGGACGGCACAACAGAACGGGCGTTCTCAGCGATCTCTGCGGTAAAACGTTATTCCTGATGGCTGATAGCTGAAGGCTGAAACCTACCCCCCAATATGCACCATCGTTCTCGACGCCGGCACGAAGTCCGGCTCTCCTATGTGATGCCGCTCTTCTTTTTTCTGCACCACCCCGATAATGAAATCCGCCAACTCGTCATCTGATGCTCCGTGCCGCATCAGCGCGTGAAGATCATGGTCCCAAACCGAAAACAGGCAGGTGCGAATCTTTCCGTCGGAGGTAATACGAATGCGGCTGCAGTGTCCGCAAAACGGATGCGACACCGGCGCGATAATCCCGATTTCGCCAATGCCGTCATCAAACCGATAGCGCCGGGCCGTTTCGCTGCGCGCGTGGGGAATTTCAACCAATGGCCGGTATTCGTCCATACGTTGCAGGATTTCCTCGAGCGGAACCACTGTCGAAGGCGCCCATACCCGGTCTTCTTCGAGCGGCATGAATTCGATAAAACGCACGACCACGCCTTCATCGCGCGCAAACATCCCAAACGGAACAATCTGGTCTTCGTTGAACCCGCGCATCAGCACGCAATTCACTTTCACTGGACCAAGCCCCGCATCCCGGGCCGCGCGCATTCCCGCCAGCACATGATCAAATCCCCCAGGCACACGAGTGATGCGCGTAAACCGGTCCGAATCAACCGCATCCATACTGACCGTGACGCGATTTAGGCCCGCGTCTTTAAGCGGCTGTGCCATGTCCGCGAGAAGATGCCCGTTAGTGGTGATCGCGAGATCCAATGGCAATCCGCGATCTCTTTGCGAACTTAGCGGCTGCTGTTGCCGATCTTCGCGGTCAAAAGCTTTCGGACGCGGAGCGCGCTGGCGCTGTTCCTCGGCAACACCGGGAAGGGCACGAGTTCCACTCGTGCCACTTGCCGCATCGATTGACTGGGGCTTTAGCCCCTGAGGCGATGAACGGGAGGGCACGACTTCAGTCGTGCCATTAGCGCCGTTGGGGGATTCGGGCTTTAGCCCCTGAGGTCGGAACTTTGCCAACTCGCGAACAAACTCCACCACGCCCTTGCGCAGCAGCGGCTCGCCGCCCGTGATCCTAACCTTCGTAATCCCGAGCGAAACTAATATCCGCGCCATTCGCAGATAATCTTCGAACGGCAGATCGCCATAGAGCGCGCCCTCATTGCCGGTACGGCAATAGACACACTTATAGTTGCAGCGGTCGGTGATGGAAATGCGCAGGTCTGTGATGGCGCGTCCGAATTTATCGTGAAGGGCCAGCTTCTACCTCCTAGCTTTTAGCTCTTTAGCGGAAAGGACACGACAGGCGGGAAGATCCCTGCAGTCGTTTCCTTTCCAATACGGGAGGCGCAGGCGTTTCCACCTACACCCTCGGGAACGTGTGGCGCGGGCGCCCTCGCCCGCGTATCGTATCCCTCGCCGCCAGAGCCACGGTATTCCGGAAGGCCACAGCAGTCGGAAACTCAACTCAATTATAGATGCAAACGAGCCCACCTTTGATTGAGGTTTGCGGGCAGTAATGTTGCGGAAAGACTTACGCGATTTCCAGTTTCTCTTGCTCGACGACCCCGCGGATTGCGCCTTCGTCCTGCATCACAGTCTTGTACACCCAACGATAGTGATCTCCGGCCCAGAAATTCATCACCGCCGCAGCGCGTTCAGCTCCCATTAAGTCCCGATCCGCCTGCATTTCGAGATAGCACGTGATCAGGTGAAGATACGTCCCTTCTTCATCATCCGATCCATCCGGAAATCCCGGAACTTTCGTATAGATCTTTCGCAGATCGTTTTCAGCGGCTTGCGTCTGCTCCAAATGCTGCTCAAGAAACCAATGGATCTGCTCGTGAACGTACGTCGAGAGCAACTGATCGTCCGATTTCAAATGCCGCGTAT
>QHZR01000061.1 GCA_003224755.1 Acidobacteriota bacterium | reverse complement strand
ACTGACGTGATAGTTGCAGCGTTGCGGAGCAACAGAGGCGCTTCCCGCCAGGTTTTGATGGCTGCCTTAAATCAGCAGTTTGAATTGTTGCTCTCAGTTCCGCTCATCCTTGAATACGAGGCGGTCCTGACCCGCCCGCAACATCTGGCCGCATGTGGACTGAGCGGTCCTGAAGTCGGGCGCGTCCTTGATGATTTGGCGGCGGTCGCGAGACCGGTTCAGCTTGCCTTCCGCTGGCGGCCAAGGCTATCCGATCCTGATGACGATATGGTGTTGGAAACGGCAATAAACGGGAGTGCCAGTGCAATTGTGACATTCAATCAGAGTGATTTTGCGTCTGGGATGAAAGGCTTTAGCTGTGCGGTGATTCTGCCCGCAACAGCGCTACAACAGATTAGGAGATCGAACCCATGAGGCGGAGTAATTTCGCATTACGACTACAGTCCTCTTTACTGGAGGAGTTGCGCAAAGCTGCGCAATTGGAAGGCGTAGCTCTAAACCAGCTCATCAATGTGGCAGTGGCGGAGAAGGTTTCTGCTTTGCGTACCGAGGAGTATTTCCGGGAAAGGGGGGGCCGTGCCAATCGCGCCGAAACCTTGCGGATTCTCGAACGTGCTGGAAGCGGAAACCCTCCCTTGGAAGGAGATGAACTTCCCAAGGAGTTGCGGAAGAAGCCAGGCCGGAAAATGACGAATGGGAGAACTTCGGCCAGTCAGCGGCGGCCAAAAAAGAAGCAACTGTGAAGTAGCGGCGTAGTATGCAGATCGAGATTCTCAAAGAAGCGTGGCCAAATTGTGGGCATTCCGTTAACCTTCAGACACATTTGAGTGTGACAAGCGTGCTCAACACGCGTGGCGGGGTCAGAAACAATGCCTTCCATTCCAGTCCGACACGCGCGTGCGCCTTGGGATCGCAGAACGCCACCTCCGGTTTCCTTATCAGGAAGCGCGGTTTCGCTGCGGCGCTGAATGCGCAAATATCACCGATCAACTCGCGGACACAAGAAGGCGACCGTGCACAAACCGTGCACTTATGAGCGAGATTCAGGCCATTCGGGTTACCGTTGAACGAAAAGCAGATTCCCCAAACTGTTGAAAAGAAAAGAAATCAAAGCAGGAAATGGAATACCTGGAATAAACAATCTCACTTGTAAGCAGGTTGATGCTCGTGGGAATCCAGCCAGCAGCTCCAAATTTCGACGGCGGGATTGGCCGAATGGCTTAGGCACTGGATTGTGGCCCCAGTCACGAGAGTTCGATTCTCTCATCTCGCCCCAACTGGGCGGTTCGTATAAGGGGATTACCCACGGCCTGCAACCCTGAAATGCGAGTTCAAGTCTCGCACCGTCCACCAAAGTTTGGCTCGGGAACTCGACGGCAGAGTGCTGGTCTGAAAAGCCAGTGGATACGGTTCAATTCCGTGCCGAGCCACCAGTCCGGGTGTAGGGTAGCGGCCACCCACATGTCTTGGGCACATGTCCATGCAGGTTCAACTCCTGCCACCCGGACCATTATTTCCGTGCTTCTCGGTCAGGGGAGACGGACCAAGCCTCAAAGGAACGGACTCGTATAAGCCGCAATGTAATCCGGCTTGCTGTCGAAATGTTTCTGAAAACTATTTGCAAACGAATATGAAGTGGGCCCAATAATTCCGGGGAAGTCAGGCTGCTTGAATACGGTCCCAGTAGAACATCCACGCAGTCGTTTCCAATGGGCCGGAGGACGTTTTCGCGAGTGCGACTGATTCGGCTGCCGTCGTCATACCAGATCAGGCGGACGGCAGGCGCTATATCGCCATGAATGGAGATGCATCCCTGAGCATTTGCAAAAGACTTCCAGAGCTGAACGCCATTGGAACTGCAACCTGCCCGAAACCGATACAGAAGAGCCGACCCTGATTTCGTCATTGCTCACAATGTCGGCGCACGTTCACTTTGTGCTCTTGGCGTATTCTTCAGATGTGAATTTGCCGCCTTGCACATAGCTTGCGTTTAGTTGGGCGTACTGCTTCCACTTTTCAGGCAGATCCTCTAGCGGAAAAATGGCTGACACTGGGCAAACCGGAACGCAGGCACCACAGTCGATACACTCCACCGGATCGATATAGAGTTGCGTGACCTCATCAAATCCCGGGCGGCCATCTTCATAGGTGGTGTTCTTCTTCGGGTGGATGCAATCTACCGGGCAAGCATCGACACAGGAGGCATCTTTTACCCCAATACAGGGCTCAGCGATCACGTAAGCCATAGGCCACCTCCTTACTTTCACGCTATGCCTTTCAGAAAACGAATTCAACCAAGGCCGAGCAGGATAAACTGCTTCCGCTATGAAGGCGACAATTGAAAAGCTTTCCGCAATCACTCTGCAAGTCGCTGATATGGACCGTTCGTTGCGGTTCTATCGTGATGCGCTGGGATTGGAACTCCTCTATGGTGGGCTGAACGCAGGTTTCTCTTCGCTACGCATTCCAGGTACCGAGTTCCCAATTATCAACTTGCAACAGGGCCGGGCGACCGTTGGTTGGGGCCGAATGATATTTTACGTTGCAGACGTGGATGCTTTCTGGACTCATCTCAAGGACAAAGGATTCGAGCCGGATAATCCTCAGAACGCTTCCTGGGGAGAACGGTACTTCCACATGCATGATCCGGACGGTCACGAGATCTCGTTTGCGCGACCGCTATGATTTCGGTCATTCACGATTTCAGCAGGATTCCGAGAATCACAAGGTGTAGTTTGGGACCACATCATGACATGGTGCGCGGTACAATGTGATTGAAACCATTCGATGCTGAAGTCGTTTTCAAGCATCCCGCATCCATGCCTGATCGCAGAAGCGAGAGAGGAGGTTCCCCATGCCGCTCACTCGTCTCAGAGAATTTCTTGACAGTCACAAAATTAAATACGTGGTCATGTCCCACTCAGTCGCGTACACCGCGCAAGGGATTGCGGCTCTCACCCATATCTCCGGCAAGGAGTTAGCAAAAACAGTGATCGTAAAACTCGATGGAGCACTGGCTATGGCTGTGCTGCCCGCCTCTTCGCAGGTCGACCTTTCACGCTTGAAGACGGTAACAGGGGCAACAGATGCGGCGCTTGCCTCCGAGCAGGAATTCAAAGATAGCTTTTCCGATTGCCAGACAGGAGCAATGCCTCCGTTCGGAAATCTGTACGACATACCTGTTTATGCGGACGAGAGTTTGACTCGCGATAAGGAAATTGCGTTCAATGCAGGCACTCATCTTGAGTTGATACGAATGGCTTGGGATGACTTCGCAAAATTGGTTAAGCCGCGCATGGCTAGGTTCGCAACTGGAGGCCTTGAATCCCAGGCGGCATAAGCAGCTACCAGGTTCCGCACTGCGGATCTAATCATTTGTAGGAGCGTATCCCCTCTCCGAATATGGTCAGGCGGCGAAACGGATGTCCTTACTGCTGACATTGATTTCCAGACCATCGTGCGCGGCGACCACGTGAACTCCGCGCTCGCTCCCTAACTCCCCTATTCTCATGGCAACGGCCCCAGGCTCTGTTTTGACAATCTGCGACCCGCAGTGGGTAATGACCGCCTGCTGGACACCCTCTTCGTGACACCAGTTCAACTGATCGCGCACTGATGCATGCCCGATTGTGGTGTCAGCACGGCGCCGCAGGAGCGGTCTTGTGATCGACGCACCATCGCCAATGTACAGTGCGATGCTTGACATCGCCTCATGCCGTTGGTGAATCTTGACCAGGTCCGGAACGTAGAAGACGCTGACGGCACCCCGAGTGATGCGATAACCCACTGCCGGTGCGATCAACGAGTGCTCGACCGTGAACGCTTCAAACATGCAGTCTGCGATCGAGAACGGTCGCCGCGGAGAAATCGTGCTCCGTTGACGGACCGGATACCGCTTCAAGCGGTCCCATGTTTCAGTCGTGCATACACTTTGCATGGCGCTCCATGCTTCAAACCACCGGCGTGATCGGGATGAGCGTGAGTGAGCACAATAGCCTCGGGCTCAAATGCCTCGAATTTGCTGAGCCAATCTGCTCCACAGTCGACGAGGACACGTCCCTCGACCAGCACACAGCTGTGCATCCGGTGCAATCTGGTTCGAGCCTCAATCTCGCCGCGCGTTCCTGGGAAGGCAAGTTTCAGGACAGGACTCCTCTGATGGAAGCTCTACCAATTGATTGGCTTGGCGCCCGTCCGGTTGAACGTCTCATTCGCATTTACGAAGGGATTGGGAGGTCGAAGAAAGACCGCTCCCGCGCCAGTGATTGCTGCAGGATGCACGTGTCGAACTGCATCGACCCAGGACCGCCACTCGCGCTGATCAATCTCGCTGCCTAACGAGCGCTGATTGGAGGAGCGACAAGTGGCCGACCTGATCGGCACCACTCAACTCAATTCCAGCAGATGCAACCACCTGCTCAAGTCGATAAACCCTGGTCACGTATATGCATCATACGTTCTACAGAGGTTATCGGAATGAGCACACCGGCTTATAGATTTCCGAGCGGCAGAGAGTTAACCAGGATGCCTTACCTTGCCAGCCCGCTCCTGCGGTTCAATCTGTCCGAAGAGTTACGGCGGCTTCGAGGCGAAGCTTCATGGCAACGTGGCAGCGGGCGAAGTTCGAAGACGTTGGCAAAATATCCAGACTTTCATGTTGTGCTCGTTTTGATGAAAGCAAACACGCGCATGAACAAGCATCATGTGGATGCGCGTATATCGATTCATTCTCTCGAAGGCAAGCTGCGTGTTCGCCTGCCGGACCAAATGGTCGAAGTCCCAGCTGGGGAATTAATCGCGCTAGACTACGCGATCCCTCACAGCATCGAGGCGCCGGAAGAGAGCGCTTTCTTAATAACCATTTCCTGGCCCGGAGGTAGCAAGGAAGAGCGTCATGCATGGAAGCGAAGCATGTCATGAGCTTCAGCCACCGCCGTTCGCGTCCTGGCGTGCACGGCCATTGACGAAGTGGCTGTGACTTGTTCTACGCACTCCTGAGATATCGAGCTTCCGTGAACGTTTCGAGTAAGCTTCGCAGGCTCTCGAAGTCTCTCACCATGAATGCCGCACGAGTGGGTCCTGGGCCAACATGTACTGTCCAAGCTCCGTCTCGCAGACGTTCAAAGAGATCTTCATCGGTGCGGTCGTCACCTGCGGCAAACAGAAAATCGGGCTGTGAGTAGGCAGCCAGAATGCGTTCGAGTGCTTCCCCTTTGTTCGCCCAGACAGGTCTTACCTCTACAATCTTCTGCCCGCGGAAAGCCCTTAGCTCGGTCTCGGCAAGCATGGCTTCCAGCATCGAGACTAACTCGTTTGCTAGCCAAGCACCGAACTCCGGTTCTGCCAGACGGTGGTGCCATACCAGCGCATACTTCTTTTCTTCAACGAAGCTGCCGGGCGTGCGATCAACGAAGTGCTCCAAAATCGGCATCACAGTGGCCTTCCAGTCGGTGGGAACTGGCGACCGCAAGGGTTCCCATGATGCTCCGGGCGGCTTCAGTTCGGCACCGTTCTCCGCCACAAGCCACATGCTGCCAATCGCGCCGAACCAGCGATCCAGGTCTTCCGCTGGTCTGCCTGACATCAGAGCCAGGCAATTTTTCGATTCGCGGGCAAGAGCGGTCAGCAGGGTTAGCACCGAAGGCAGCGGTGCTGATTGGTGCGGGTGCGCGGTAAAAGGGACTAAGGTACCCTCATAATCAAGAGCCAGCAAGCGCCGCCTGGCGCTCATGTATGCTTGTTGGACTTCCGCCGGGCGAAGCCGTTTCGGTTGCGTATCTGTATAACGTCCGCGTTCCGAAACAGCTTCTTGCAGCGCAGTTAGAAATCGGTCTCCCCAGCGGAATACGTTGTTGCGCAACACTCTGGCGTGAAGCGTTTTCATTCGCTGCCGCCTTTCGTCTTCCTCAAGAGCCAGTGCTCGTTCGACCGTGGAAGCCGTGCGCTCTTCGTCAAAGGGGTTGATCAGCAGCGCCTCGCCCATCTCTGCTGCAGCACCTGCAAACTCGCTTAACACCAGCACCCCGTTGCCTTCTGCCTTGCAGGCAACGTACTCCTTAGCCACCAGGTTCATCCCATCGCGCAGCGGTCCCACCCAACACACATCGGCAAGCTGGTACAAAGCGGCCAGTTCGGCTCGCTCGATTGAGCGGTTGATATAGACGACGGGCGTCCAATTGGGCGTTCCGAGTTTGCCGTTGATTTCCCCGACCAGCCGATTCACCTCCGTGCGGAGGTCCTGGTACGTATCAATCCCTTCGCGAGTGGGCACAGCAATCTGGATAAGGACCACTTTTTCTCGGAGCTCTGAAGAGGAACGAAGTAGGAGCGCATATGCGCGCAAGCGTTCGGGAATTCCCTTGGTGTAATCGAGCCGGTCTACCGCAAGCAATACTCTGCGTCCGGCGTAGCGCGCGATCAATTCAGCGTGGTTGCGAGCAGTGGCTTCGTCATGGCTTAACAGATCCGCGTATTCCTTCGGTGCGATACCGATCGGGAGAGCTTCGAGGCGGACCGGGCGGGCGTCCACTGCAACTTCCGTGACTTTGCTTTCAATGCCGAGCACCCGCAGTAACGCAGAGCGGAATTGCTGCAAGTGGCCATGGGTTTGAAAAGCCACCAGGTCAGCTCCCAGAAGTCCCTGAAGCAGCTCCTCGCGCCGCGGTAGGATCGGGAAGATTTCAGAAGAAGGAAAGGGAATGTGGAGAAAAAATCCAACAGCTACATCTGGCAGTTCATCCCGCAGCATTTGAGGAAGCAGCATTAGATGATAGTCATGCACCCACACCAGGTCGCCCGGTTTGTAGCGCTCCACGACCGCCTTTGAGAAGATGCGATTTGCCTCAACGTATGCCTGCCAGTCTTTTGCATCGAACTTCAATTGTGAAGGAAAGTTGTGAAACACCGGCCACAGCGTTTGGTTGGAGTAGCCTTCATAGAACCCTGTCGCGACCTCGTCTGGTAGCTCGACCGCGAAGCATTGCTTCTTTTGCACCCAATCCTGAAGGACTGACCTGCGCTCTTCTTGATCCTCCTCCCCGCCAGCGCCAGCCCAACCAATCCAGTCCCCGCCATTCCTGCGCAAAATGGGATTCATTGCGCTCGCCAGCCCGCCAGAGCTTCGCTCTGTCGTCCAGTGACCGTCAACTTTCCGCAAGGTCAGCGGAAGACGGTTCGAAACAACGATCAATCGATTACTCATATCTCCTAACTCTGAGGCTTGGATCTCGCCGCCGCCGCTGGAGGTCCTGAATCGAGGTAAGCCTACGATCCCTTCTTCTCCGCCACAAGTGCGGGTATTTTTAAAAGTATGATCCTGCCATGGCTGAGATGCTTGCCGCCGCTCGTATGCTGTCGGGCAAGAAATAATCCCGCCGACAACTGCGGAACTGCAACTTGATTGTTCCCCAGAAAGAAAGAAAAGGAAGGGCAAGGTCTGTTGGATTTATACGCCAGCGGGAGTAACGGGATAGGCTAAGATAATTTTCTGACTTGTTGCGGGCGGAGGTGTCGCTATGCCTCATTACGAGTTCATCTGCCATGATTGTCACAAGGGCTTTCTCACAACTCTTTCCCAGGAAGACTACGAAGAAGGCAAAATCGCCTGTCCACACTGTGATGGCAACAGAGTAGAAGTTCAAGTGGCACTGCCTAGCCACGACGTGAAGAAAAGTGCTTAACATCTAAAGAGATCGCGCGAGTGCTCCTCACGAATGCCGGTTAAAGATTTCCAGATCTCGCTCGTGGGGCATTCATACCCGGTAAGGATTGGGGCAGAGCCGGCGGCAAACTTTGGCAGGTGTGCGGCAGCCGACGGGCCAGCTTCGGAGGTTTGGAGCCATGGCGAGCCGCTCCGGCCAAAGGCATGTATGTTAGCTGTACTCCTGTGCTCACGCACCGTAACATCAACCCACCGCGGCTCATGTCTCCGCGGCCAACGAATTCGGCTGGGAAAAGTAATTGCTTACCAAAACATTCCATTAGCGGCTCAGCATATTTAGAGGTCGCTATGCTGCCAAGCAGCACCACCTGGCAGTGTGTTCCGACCAGCTCAGAGAGCGCCGCCGAATCGCGGTCGACAGGACCTCGGTACTCTTCGTTTGCGAGATCAATCTCACCCGCAGAAATTTCCCGCAGCCGCTCAAGAGTAACCAGAGTTTCGCATGGGATCAGTCCTGCGGACGCGGTGATCACGTAAGCGGCCCGTACATCACCCGCGACCTCGGCAAATTTCTCTGCATAGGCCAGTTTCCCGCGAAAATAAAGTCCGCTGATGAAGCTGAATATCTCCCCCAGTGGCACACCCTGATTGTGCAAGCGCACAGCCATGCCCGATTGCATGCCATCACGCATGATCTGAGAGCCCCGAATTCCACGAATGTTTGCGGGCGAGAGGAGAAAAATTC
This sequence comes from Acidobacteriota bacterium, assembly GCA_003224755.1. Classification (GTDB taxonomy): domain Bacteria; phylum Acidobacteriota; class Terriglobia; order Terriglobales; family Acidobacteriaceae; genus Gp1-AA145. The sequence goes on along the minus strand of QHZR01000061.1, from coordinate 21 downwards.
GCCGCGCAATTGGCGCGGTCC
>QHZR01000082.1 GCA_003224755.1 Acidobacteriota bacterium | reverse complement strand
TGTGCCAGTAGCGAAGGACAGTAATCGCAAGAATAAGAATGGCAATGACAATCACGCCAGTGGCTTCCAGTCTGTGTGGCGCGGGCGCCCCGCCCGCGTTGTCTCGGCGTTTGCCACGTCTCTTCTGGCTTGAACTGGACACGGCATCATTCTATCCGCGCATGGGATCGTTTTGCGACCTTGGCGTCCTTTGCGGTTTAAGATTTTTTGCAGAGGTTTTCGCCGCAAAGAATTCTATCCGTGCTTTCTCGGAATCACAACGTCTACCCGCCGATTCGCGGCGCGCCCCTCAGGAGTGTCATTGCTCGCCGTGGGGCGAAATTCCGCATAGCCCGATGCCCCCAGCAGGTCAGGCCGCAGGCCATTAGCAGGCGGACCGTGACAGTCGCTCGCGCCGCAGAGAGGTCCCAGTTCGAAGAAAAACGGGAATTGTGTATGGGGACATTGTCGGTGTGCCCCTCAATCCGGATTTCCCGGTTAGTCTGCCGCAGAACATCCGCCAAGTGCGCAAATGCACCCGCAGAACTGGCTTTGATTTCATCCGACCGCTATCGAAAAAACCAATCTCGCGCAGGCTTACCACCAATCCTTCTCCTGACTGCCGCACAACAACATTTCCTGCGGCAATCTCCCCCGCCAACGCATTCTCGATCTGATTCTTCATCAGGCTGAATTCGCTATCCGCCGTGTTGCCGAGTGGCAAGTCCGACGGAACTCCGGTGGCTGCAAGCCCACCAACATCCGCGGGCTTGTCTGGCAGCGACCCATGTTGCAGAAATGCAGTTTGGATGGCAGTGGCAAGCTTACCGGCACGACGTTTGTCGAGCTGGGCGGCGGAGTACATCACCACAAAAAACGCGAACAGTAGGGTGATGAAATCAGCATAGGAAAACTAGCCAGCGGTCGTGGTGCGGGAAGCGCTCGACTCTCCGCTTGCGCCTCATGCTCCTGCGGCCCTGGCGTTTTGTGCTCGCTCGTGCTCAACAGTGTACTCAGGAAGAAAGCTGCGCAGTGAAGTCCGCAGCATGCGCGGATTCATTCCTTCGAGGATGGAAATCACCCCTTCCAATACCATTTCACGCTGCCGCTGTTCTTCACGCAGTCTAATCCTTAGCTTCCCCGCCGCCGGTAAAACAGTAGGTTTGCTGCACCGACGCCATAGATGGTCGCTACGAAAGCGACAGCAATTCCGCGACCGACTTCATCAATTTTGTCGAGCTGTTGCATCACCTGAATCAAGCCGAGCACGGCTCCAATAATGCCGACGGTTGGCGAGAATCCGTCGGCTGACTCGAACACTTGCGGCAGGCGCTCTTCGCGTTCGCATTAATTATCCAATTCGAGCTCCACAATTTTGCGGAGTTCCTGGGGCTCGGTGCCATCCACCGCCAGCATCAGGACTTCTTTCATGAAGGGGTCCTGGATGGTCCCCAGTTCGGCATCGAGCGACCCAATTCCGTATCGTCGGGCGAGATTCGCCAGCGTGACCAGCAGCTCCATAGCGGATTCCAGAGTCGCACCGGGTTCGAAGAAAATTCCCGCGAGCCGTCGCAGCGCTCCCGTCACTACCGGCAATGGAAACTGGATCAGCACCGCGCCGAGTGTCCCGCCGAACACGATCATGGCGGCGGTCGGCTGCAGGATCTGGGAAATCTTTCCGCCTTCGAGCAGCAGTCCGCCGATAATACCGACGAACCCCAGCAGGCACGCCGCTTACGCTGGCCTTGTCCACAGGGCTTATCCTTCGCTCTCGTCAACGGGTGAGCCCGCAGGCCTTGGAAATACCACCGGCGGGGTATGGTTGCATGCGCCGATTCCTGCCAGCACGCGGCGGCGAAATTCTACGATCCTGGCGACAATCTCATTCCCTGGCTCTTGAACCCGTATTTTTTCGCCATTGAGCAGCGTGATGACGGTGTCCGGACTCTGTTCCACAAACTTAATCAGGTCCGACGAGTCATCAATAATGAGGGCGCGCACGCTATCAGGTCCGACGAGTCATCAATAATGAGGGCGCGCACGCTTTTCATGGGATTACCGGTCCAACGCAAAGTCAGAAAACTACTGCCTGTACATCGGAAGACTTGGGCTGCGACTTTGGGGGTGCACTTCGTCGGAAATGAATCCTCATATTGCGATTGTGGATTTTGATGTCATTTCTTCTGGTTGGCAACCTTTCGGCCCGATCTATCTAGACCTCTCGATAGCGGAAACAGGTTATCAGGTGATCGTTCACCATTCCCACCGCCTGCATGAAGGCGTAGCAGATGGTCGAGCCGACAAAGGTGAATCCGCGCTTCTTTAAGTCATTGCTCATTTGGTCGGATTCGGGCGTACGGCTTAGAACCTGACTCAGCGTTCGCAACCGATTTACGCGTGGCTTGCCCCCGACAAATTGCCAGATGTAACGGTCGAAAGATCCGAACTCCTTCTGCACTGGCAGGAATGCCTTCGCATTCTTCACCGCGGACAAAATCTTCAGGCGGTTGCGGACGATGCCTTCGTCGCGCATAAGCGAGTCAATCTTCGGCTGCTCGTAGCGCGAGATTCTCTTCGCGTCGAACTTGTTGAACGCGGCACGATAGTTGTCACGTTTTCGCAGAATAGTGTCCCAGCTCAATCCGGCCTGTGCACCTTCGAGCAGCAGAAATTCGAACAGCACGCGATCATCGTGCTGCGGAAGACCCCACTCGCGGTCATGGTAGAGAATCGCCAGATCGTTCTTTGCCCAGGCGCAACGGACTATTTTGCCTTGTTCTTTGGATGCCATGGTGCCTTTGCCGGAGGCGAATCATCGTACATTATCATTCTTCACGATGGGTAATCGCAGCGCTTGGCTCCGCAATCCCAAAGTTCTTCTCGCCTTGACCGCTACGTTGCTGGCGTTCGTAGTTCAGTCAGGCGAACTGGGCTCTGCGGACACCATGCACAGGCTGCAAACGGCGCATTCGTTCTGGACATCGGAGCCGCCAGTCTTTCCAAACGAATATCCGGAATTTGGAGTGCACGGGCGCGGCGGCAAACTCTACGACTGGTATGGGATCGGCCAGCCACTGTTACTGTTGCCTGCGGACATTGTTGGGACATATATCGAGAAGCTGCCAATTTTCGCAGGTTACAGCGGCTCCGACCCGACGGTCAGAAACATCTTTGTCACCTACACGACGAATATTCTGATCAGTATTTTTACGGCATTGGTTTGCTTTCGGTTCCTGCGCCTCCTCGAATTCAGCACGCGTGAATCCGTCGCAGGTGCCCTCGCATTGTTGTTTTGCACCACCCATCTCCACTACACGCAAAATATGATGGAGAACAATTTCATCTTTCTTCTAACCCTCGCAGGTTTTTCATTCCAATACGAGTGGCTGCGCGGGGGAAGCGCGCGGGCGCTGCTTAGTGGTTCGGCGGCGTTTGGATTCAATCTTCTAATCCGGCTCACGACGGGACTGGATCTGATTGCGGGAGCGACCTTCCTAGCGCTGACCCTCTGGTTTGCGAGGGAGGAGAGGCAACAACTGCGGAAGAGATTCGTTACTTACGCGACAATCGCCGGGCCGGTTTACCTCTTCTTCTTGCTGATTGACCGCCTGTACCAGTTCTACCGATTTGGGACTTGGACCGATACGTACGTTCACTACTTCGCGTTGGAGCATCGTCTACAGGACCCGACTTTGCCGCCGAACTATCCGTGGGAAACGCCTTTTCACGTTGGATTCTTCGGACCATTGCTCTCGCCGGAGAAGTCCATATTTCTCTTTGATCCCCTCATAATTCTAACCATCGTCATAATCGTGGTCGGATGGAAACGGCTCAGCCCTCAGATAAAGGCATACCTAGCCGCGTCTCTGTTTCTGGTGCTGGCGTGCATTTGCCTCTACGCCCATTACACGGTTTGGAGCGGAAACTTTGCCTGGGGAGACCGCTACGTATCAACAGCGGTCGAGCTGGCGGCCTTAATTTCCGTACCGATACTGCTCAGGTACCGGGGGGAACTTGTCGGAACCGTGTGGAATATTGCAGTAGTGCTTATCGCAGCGAGCCTTCTAATTCAGATTGCCTCGTTGATGTTCTGGCTCCCGCTCGAAATCTACCAAGCAGACGACCTCGGCCATCCGCAATGGATCGTTTGGCTCCGCCTGAAGAACATTGCGGCGTTCGCGCTCGGCAAAATGGACGCCTGGGGCCTGATCACAGATTCCATGAAGTACGACCAGTGGGACTATCAGCACATTACTACATGGAATTTTCTGCCATTTGTGCTGCGGAAGATGGGAGCAGCGCCGACGCGGGTAGTGAATCTTGCGTTTGCGGCCTGGATTACAGGTGTTGTGGTTCTTGGATACTTCGTTTTCGCTTGTGGTAGAATATACCACAATAAAGGTAGAAAGGTAGAATGAGCCTGAACATCAAAAACGTGGAAGCACATCGGTTAGCACAGCAACTTGCGGAAATAACAGGCGAAAGCATGACCACCGCAGTGACTGAAGCCGTGCGCGAGCGCCTTCAACGTCTGCGACGACAACCTGGCACCAAAGCCGACCGGCTACTTCGAATTGGCCGTGAGTGCGCGGCAGCGCTGGGAGAAGAATTTCGTGGTTTGGATCACGGCCAGTTTCTCTATGACGAGAAGGGTTGGTTTAAGTGATTATCGACAGCTCAGCTTTAATCGCTATTTTGCATGCTGAACCCGACGTTTCGGCATTTGCCAACGCCATGGATCGAGCCGACTCGTGCCGCATCTCCGCGGTCAATTACGTCGAGTCGGCCGTTGTAATTGACGCCAGGCGCAGCCCTATAGCAAGCCGTAGGTTCGACAATTTTTGTCGTGAAGCCGAACTGATTGTCGAGCACGTAACCCCCGAGCAGGCTCAAATTGCGCGTGAAGCGTATCGCGATTTCGGAAAAGGACGGCACCGGGCAGGCCTGAATCTCGGAGACTGTTTCGCATATGCCCTGGCGAAAGCAGTAGGCGAGCCACTGCTCTTCAAAGGCTCTGATTTTAGGCATACGGATATTGAGCCAGCGGAGGTGTAAGGCTGGATTAACTCAGTCGTACTTCTCGTAGCGAATACTCTTCCTGTCCCAACCCAGTGACTTCAGCAGATCTCGATTGGCTCGGATCATTTTGTCCAATCCACAAATATACGCATGCATGTCCGTGCGCCCCGCGACGATTCCTGGCACGTGCTGCTGCACATATCCGCGCAAGCCTTGCCAGTCACCAACTCCGCGGCTGAGCGTCGGCAGGTAATGGAAGTTCTCGTGTGCCTCGGCCAAACGCAGGAATTCCTGATGATAGTAGATGTCCTGTTCGGTACGGCTGCCGAAGAGCAGCCATAGCTGCCGGTCCTCGTGGCGAGACGGATCCGCGACCAGCCAGTGCAACATCGAGCGAAACGGCGCAATCCCGGTGCCGGTTGCGATAAAGATCGTGTCGCGCATCGGCGGGCGCAGAATAAAATCGCCAAACGGCCCTTGAGCTGAAATTTCATCGCCCTCTTTCATGTCACAGAGAAAATTCGACATGAATCCGTCCTGCACGCGATTCAGGCAAAGAGCGAAGCGGTTGTTCTCATCCGGAGGGGAGGCGATTGAATACGCGCGCGTGATCTCTTCGCCGTCCGACTTGGTGTGCTTCAGTGAAAGCCACTGTCCCGGAACAAAACCGAAGCGCGGGACACCCTGCATTTCAAATTCAAAGTGCTTGGTGAAACCGGAAAGCGCAGTGGATCTGGTGAGCCTTGCAGTGTGGGTCTGAAATGGCATCTACAAGTTGGATGATAGCGCAGCGAGAGAAGACACAATTGGCAGGCTGCCTGGTAGAGATGTAGCTAGCTACGTCTGTCGTGCGGCTACTCCACTGTAACGGACTTTGCCAGATTCCTCGGTTGGTCTACATCGCAGCCGCGGCGGACAGCGATGTGATAGGCCAGAAGCTGAAGTGGCACAATTTCAAGTATCGGCAAAAGTTCTTCCGGCGCCGAGGGCAGGTAAATCACATGATCTGCCGCTTCTTTGATTTCCTCATCACCTTCAGTCGCGAGCGCAATCACCTGGCCTGAACGCGCTTTCACTTCCTTCAGGTTGGAGCATGTCTTCTCATAGCGCACCATTGAGAGCGCATCTTTGGGATCACGCGTCGCAATAATTACCACTGGAAGGTTCTCGTCAATAAGCGCATTCGGCCCGTGCTTCATTTCGCCGGCGGGATAGCCTTCGGCGTGGATGTACGAAATTTCTTTCAGCTTGAGGGCTCCTTCAAGGGCGATGGGATAGTGAATGCCCCGCCCCAGGAAGAGAAAATCCTGCGACCGAACATACTGCTTGGCTAGATCCTCGCAATCCTCTTCATGCGTAAGCAGATGTTCGAGCTTGCCCGGAATGCGAGTCAATTCCTGAACTGCATCTTGTGCCTGCTCGGCCGTGACTGTCCCGCGAACTTGTCCGAGATAAAGCGCAAACAAGTACAGGGCCGTCAATTGCGCGGTGAAAGCTTTGGTTGACGCAACTCCGATTTCCGGACCCGCATGCGTGTAAATCGTGCCCGCCGCCTCGCGGGTAATCATCGAGCCGACGACGTTGCAGATCGCAAGAGTCTTCGAACCTTTGGCTTTGGCCTCGCGTTGCGCGGCAATCGTATCGGCAGTCTCGCCGGATTGCGAAATCACGAGCGTGATCGTGTCAGAAGGCACGATGGGATCCCGGTACCTCCACTCGCTGGCGTAATCCACTTCGACCGGGACTCGCGCCATGCGCTCAATCATGAATTTGCCCGCTTGGGCTGCATGCCAACTGGTGCCGCACGCCGCGATATTGATTTTTTTCGCGGACTTGAATTCGGCTTCCGTGATTTCCATCTCGTCGAGGAAGACGTGACCTGTCTCTTGCGAGATCCTTCCCAAGGTCGTGTCACGAACCGAACGCGGCTGCTCATAAATTTCTTTGAGCATGAAATGCTTGAACCCGCCTTTTTCCGCCATGATCGGGTCCCAGGTGACATGCTGGACCTGACGAACTATGGGCTGTCCGTTGAAGTCGGTGAGACGAACCCCATCGGGTGTTATCACTGCGAGGTCGCCATCGGCAAGGAAAAACAGGTCGCGCGTGTGATACAGGATGGCGGGCACGTCGGAAGCTACAAAATATTCATCTTTGCCAAGCCCAATGACCGCCGGCGGGCCGTTGCGGGCGGCCACAATCTTGTTTGGCTCATCAACCGAAATCACAGCCAGTGCGAAAACCCCCGTCAACTGCGAAACCGTCTTGCGTACCGCCTCTTCCAGTGATGGCCTGTGACCATTGCCGGCTTGCGGGCAGTACTTCTCAATCATGTGGGCAACAATTTCAGTATCGGTTTCAGTGGTAAAGCGGTGACCCTCTTCGGCCAGCTTTCTCTTCAATGAGACGTAGTTTTCAATAATGCCATTATGTACAACTACAATCCGTCCGGTACAGTCGCGGTGCGGATGCGCGTTCTCTTCGGTAGGGCGGCCGTGGGTGGCCCAGCGAGTATGCCCGATTCCGTAAGTCCCATCGAGCGGCTTAAGTCGGATAACTTCTTCCAGATTCCGCAGCTTGCCCTCAGCGCGCCGAATCTGCAGGCCCTCGCCATTGCCGCAAACAGCAATTCCGGCCGAATCGTAGCCGCGATACTCCAAGCGCCTCAGGCCATCAATAATGACAGGAACGACGCGCTTCTTGCCTACATATCCCACGATTCCGCACATTTTAAGATTGCTCCTGAATGATTGTGGGGAGGAACTCTAAATCTCTAGTCTTCAATCGAATACCTAAACTCTTCGATCACCGGGTTGGTCAACACTTCGCGCGCAATACGTCCGATTTCGCCTTCCGCCTGCGTTCGATCCAGCCCGCCGTCTAACGTGAGCTCGAAGAATTTTCCCTGCCGTACGTCTTGTAATCCTTTGTAGCCCAGCTTGTTCAGCGCTCCCTGAATTGTTTTACCTTGTGGGTCGAGAACGCTCCGCTTCAGCGAGACATATACGTATGCTTTCATTGGGGATGACTCATTATACGTTAGACCGCAACCCCACCAATCCTTGACCAACCGGTCGAAATGACCAAAGTGCTGTGCCGGCGCTCGCAGCGTCAACAGTGCTGAAAACGTAACGCGAAAAGTGTTTGCTAATTGCTAATCTTCCACTATGATAACCCCCTTTTAGTTTCGGAACGTTGCAACGAGGGGGTAAAGGCATGACTCGTGCAAGAAGTTCCAGAGCGCCACACAAGCAGTGGCCTGAGTAGTTTCGACGAGTTCTCTCGCCGATATCAGGTGTTGCTCCAGACCGCCGATCCAGTAGCTCGGCAGGCCCTGCCAGAGTTGTTGCTGGAGCTTTCTAAACTCCTACACGAAGTCGTTGACTTCAATCTCCTTTCTTATGGTTTGCATGATCCGGCAGCATGCACGATGCTCGTCTATACGCTAGATGAGTTAGTTCTGGTCCCAGAACACCCCTTCGAACTTTCAAGAACCGGACAGCACTGGAAGCAATGGCGGTGTGAACTAAGGCAGCGGCTTACAATCCAAACAATTCTCTCAGACGTTTGGTCTGCGCGCGGCTCACGGGGATTTCGGTCTGCTTCTTATCGTCCATCCGCAGTTGATATGAACTCTTGAACCACGGCACAACTTCCCGAATCCGATTTGTGTTTACCAGATATGAACGGTGGGCGCGCCAGAAAAGATTAGGATCGAGACTGTCTAACAGTTCCTCAAGCGTACGGCAATTCGACTGTCCTTCCATTCCATTCGGCCCCCCGGTAACCACTGTGATGATTCCGTCTTCAATGGACGCGAAACAGATGTCCTTTTCGCTGACCAAAAACAGTCGCCCCGCCGCCTTCAGAAGAATTTTTGAAGTCGGAGATTTCTGCGACTCCAGCATTCTCATCAAGGTATCGAGCTTGTCCGACGATGAAGGCGACACTTCAGTCATTGATCGTGCCCGTTCCACCGACTGCATCACTCGCTTTCGGTCGAACGGCTTCAGCAAGTAATCCACCGCGTTGACTTCGAACGCACGCACGGCATACTGATCGAACGCCGTGGAAAAGACAATTTTAGGAAGCGCAACCTTCTTGTCGAGGAGTTTCTTGATCACACCGAAGCCATCAAGCCCCGGCATCTGGACATCGAGGAAAACCAAATCCGGATTGTGCTCACGGATCAGATTCACCGCTTCCAGCCCGTTCTTTCCTTGGGCCACGACATCCACATCGCCAATGTTTTTGAGCAAATAAGCGAGTTCGTCGCGGGCGAGCTGCTCATCATCCACTATGACAGCAGAAAGCGACATTCTTTTCTCCTCGAAAAGTATAGCCGATAGAGCCTGACGGAACGGACTTCAGCACACCTAGCCGGGCGTTTACACTAGAGCCTTCATGAACGTGATTTTTGGCATCAACACAGTTATGGAAGCGCTCAAAGGACGCGGACGCGGCTTCGAGTGGGTCGGCGTGGCCAAGGAGCGTCACGATATCCGGCTGCAAAGGCTGATTCAGGAATGCCGGCAGAACAGTGTTCCCGTGCGATTCTTGTCGCGGGTTGAGCTAGACCGGCTGGCATCGAGTGGTTCCCACCAAGGCGTCGTTGCAGTGACCTCATCAAAACATTATGCCGATCTAGACGATGTGATCGCGGCCAAGCGAGGCGAGTATTCGCTGGTGGTTGTGCTCGACGGCATCGAAGACCCGCACAACCTGGGCGCGATCCTGCGAACGGCGGACGCATGCGGCGCCGATGGAGTCCTGATTCCAGAGAGGCGCGCCGCCGGAATTACCGGCACGGTTGCTAAGGTATCTGCCGGCGCCAGCGAGCATTTACCGGTTGCGAAAGTTACCAACATTGCGCGAACGCTTGAGGAGTTGAAGGCAAAAGGGCTGTGGATTGTCGGTCTCGATGAAGGCGGCAAACAATCCTACGACGCGGTTGATTACAAGATGAATTGCGCGGTCGTGCTCGGCGCCGAGGGCAAAGGTCTACACGATCTGGTTAGCAAAAAATGTGACTTCCTAGTCTCAGTCCCCATGTTGGGCAAGGTACCGTCGCTCAATGTCTCAGTTGCGGCAGGGGTGGTGTTGTATGAAATCGTGCGGCAGAGGCGGCTGCCCTCGAAATGAAGGCCCTGTGTCTCCTGTGTCTTCTCTGTGGGTTGAAGCCGACAGCGACCGCCCTAGATCGTGAAGCCTTCACGTTCACTCGTTACGATCTGGACGTCCGCGTTGAGCCGGAGCAGCAACGCCTTGGAGTCCGCGGGAAGATCAGCCTGAGAAACGGTTCGGACTCCGCGCAAAAAAGCCTGGTATTGCAAATTTCCTCCACGCTGAGCTGGCGGTCCATTCAGATTGAGGGGAAGCCGGCGGAATTTATATCGCAGACCTACGCCTCCGACATCGATCACACCGGAGCGCTCACTGAGGCGATTGTTAATCTTCCGCACCCAGTTGCGCCAAAACAAACGATCGCGCTCGAAATCGGCTACGAAGGAATAATTCCTCAGGACACAACCAGGCTGACGCGAATCGGAGTTCCCGCCGATGTAGCGAAGCATTCCGATTGGGACCAGATCAGCCGTTCGTTTACCGGAGTGCGCGGAATTGGCTATGTGACGTGGTATCCCATCGCGACCGAGGCTGTGAGCTTGTCGGAACGTAACAGCGTAGTCGAGGCCGCGGGTAGATGGAAACACAGGGAAACGCAGTCAGAGATGAAGGTTAAATTTTCACATTCAGGAGAGGCTCCAGCGGACCTTCCCAGTCTCTACTGCAATGGCGAAGGGCAGCCAGTTGGTTACGAACAAATGAGCCGGGCGTATGAGGGCCAGAGCGAATGCAAGTTTCGCAATCTGAGTTCACATGTCCCGCTGTTCGTGATTGGCAATTATCACGCGGTCGATCACCCTCAAGTGAACGTCTCATACTTGTTGGATCACAAATCACATGCTGAAGACTACGCACTGGCCACCGAAGAAACGGCTCCTTTCGTGAACAAATGGTTCGGAGATCATCGTGAAAGGCCTGACCTTAAAGCGGAAGCCCTGGAGCTGCCAGACTCTGTCGCAGCACCATTCGAATCGGGCAATATTCTGTTGATGCCTCTCGATGGAAACGACACTACATCGCTTCTTTCAGCGGTCCAACAGTTGACGCATATTGCCTTTCCTTCTCCGCGGGCCTGGATCCATGATGGCCTGGCCCGCTACGCTCAAGTGAATTTTCTTCAGGAAAAAGAAGGCCGAGATGCGGCAATCGAATATCTTCGGAATCACCGACAGTCACTAATCGAGTCAGAAAAGCTGGCGGCGGCGGAAACCGACCAAGCTGCGCGTTCATTAATCAATGCCGATGATGAATTCTATATTCAGAGCAAAGCAATGAACGTCTGGTGGATGCTTCGTGACACAGTGGGAGATACGGCTCTCTCCGCGGCACTGCACAACTATAAATCCGAAGACGATAAAGCCCCTGCATACATTCAAAAGCTGATCGAGGCGCAGGCGCATCGCGACTTGGAGTGGTTCTTCGATGATTGGGTCTATCGCGACCGTGGGTTGCCTGAGTTTCACGTCGTGTCTGTTTATCCGCGCGAACTGCTTAATGGCGGATACATGGTTACCGTCACGGTCGAAAATTCGGGTCAAGCCGGAGCCGAAGTTCCAGTGACTCTAAAAATGGCGAACGGCGAAAGATCGGAACGAATGCTTGTGCCTGCAAAGTCGAGTGCTTCCGTGCGAATTGCATGCCCATCGTTTCCCCAGCAGGCAGTGGTGAACGACGGCAGCGTTCCCGAGAGCGATGTCAGCAACAACGTGTATAAGATTGAGTCGTCGGCTCACTGAGAGGTCGACCTTGCGGAGGTCTTCTTGCCCTACATTCAATTTCTTGGCGCAGCCGGCACCGTCACCGGATCGAAACACCTGATCAACACGTCGGCAGATGTGTCGGGAAAGGCCGGCACCCAGGTGCTCGTCGACTGCGGGCTTTTTCAGGGACAAAAAGAGTGGCGCGAGCGAAACTGGAAGGAACTGCCCCTTTCCGCGCAGGACATCCAGTGTCTGATTCTTACGCACGCTCATCTTGATCATTGCGGGTGGATTCCCCGACTGGTGAAACAGGGCTTTCGTGGCCCCATCTATGCGACCTCAGCCACCATTGATCTTTGCGGCATCATTCTCCCTGACTCCGGGCACCTGCAGGAAGAAGACGCGGCTTTTCATAATCAGCACAAGACTTCTCGTCACGATCCGGCCCTGCCGCTCTACACGGAAGAAGAAGCGCAGTCGTGTCTTCAATATTTTCAGCCGATAGGTTTTGGCGAAACGAAAACAATTTCTCCGGAACTCTCATTTCGCTTTGTGCATGCGGCACACATTTTGGGATCTTCGATGGCCGAGATCACTTTAGCAAACGGGAATGCCCGGCCTACGAGGATGCTCTTCACCGGTGATATCGGACGTGTGCACGACCAGCACGCCCCGGGCAAAGTGGTTTATTCGGGTCCGCAAGAGGGAGAATCCGCCGACATTCTAGTGATGGAATCAACTTACGGAAACCGTAGTCATCCAACCGATGATCCGCGGCCCGAGTTGGCGGACCTCATTCGCAAGACGGTCGAACGTGGCGGTAGCGTGATTGTTCCCGCCTTTGCGGTTGAGCGCACGCAGAAGTTCATTTTCATGCTCAAGGAGTTGATGGAATCTGGGCAGGCGCCACGCGTGCCCGTATATTGCGACAGCCCAATGGCAATCAAGGCAGTAGAAATATTCCTGAAGCACACGGAGGAGTATAGCGACGCAACCAAACAGTTGGTCTCGCGCTATGGCTCTCCGCTGAAGTGGCAAGGCTTCGACTTCGCGCAAACTGCAGAAGCGTCGAAGAAGATCAACGACTCGAAATCTCCATGCATCATCATCTCGTCGAGCGGAATGGTCACCGGCGGACGCATCCAGCATCACCTAACCCAGCGGCTGCCAGATCCGAAGAACACTGTGATCTTCATTGGATTTCAAGCTCCCGGCACACGTGGATTCACCATCAAGAGCGGCGCACCGGAAGTAAAGATCTTTGGTCAGATGGTCCCGATTCGCGCTCAGGTGGAGGCACTCGAGCAGTTCAGCGATCACGCGGACACACCTGAGCTTTTGGAGTGGCTGCACTCCTTTACCGGCAAGCCCGGCGTTACCTACCTGGTACACGGCGAGCCGAGCGCTTCGTCGCAGTTGCGCGACGCAATGACGAAAGCGTTGGGATGGAACGTGCAGATCGCGCAATGGATGCAGCAGGTGGAAGTGAGGTGATTTTGTCACAAAGAAATCCGCGACGAGGTCCGTGCGTAAGCTTGCGAGAAAGCATAACCACCAAGGACACGAATTCAGTGCGTGCTTGTGAACTGCACAAGAGCTTCGAGCTTCCGAGCGGCTGCGCCCGAGTCAATGGATGCTGCGGCCATCGAGGCTGCCCCGCGCAAATGTTCTGCCTTTCCGGCAGCAACCAGAGCCGCTGCGGCATTCATCAACACAACGTCTCGCTTCGCGGACTTCTCTCCACTGAGGATTGCGCGCACAATCTCGCCATTCATCTTCGCATCTCCACCTGAGAGTTCCTCCAGAGGTGCGCGGTTCAGGTCGAATTCCTCAGGCGTGATTTCGTAACTGTGGACTAAACCCTCGCGCACCTCGGCAACCCGTGTGGGTCCGGTGATCGTGATCTCATCCAGTCCGTCGAGCCCGTGGACTACGAATGCGCGATGCGTGCCCAACATGCTCAGCGCCTCGGCTACTTTTTCTACCAGGTCGAGCGAGTAAACCCCAACCACTTGCGCGGAGGCTCCGGCGGGATTGGTCAGTGGTCCCAACAAATTGAAAACGGTGCGCAGGCGGGTTTCGCGACGCACCGGCGCTACATACTTCGCCGCAGAATGGATCGCCGGGGCAAACAGAAATGCAATACCGACTTGCTCCAGGCACTCCGCTATCTGCTGCGGCGACAGCTGAATATTCACGCCGAGAGCTTCCATCACGTCCGCCGCGCCGCATTTCGCGCTCACTCCGTCAGCTTTCGGCGTCGAACTGCGATTGCCATGCTTGGCAACTCGTACTCCGGCTCCGGCGACAACGAAGGCGGTGCCTGTAGAGATGTTGAACGTTCCGGCAGCATCGCCTCCGGTGCCGCATGTATCCACCAGAGCTTCGCGGCCGGTTCCGCGGGCGTCGAATGCAGCATTGTCATGCACCGGAATTGGAGTTGCGGCCGCGCGGATCGCTTCGGCGAAGCCGACGATCTCTTCCACGGTCTCGCCTTTCATATGGAGACCAACCAGCAATGCCGCAATTTGCGAGTCAGTACACTTGCCGGAAAGCACCTCTTCCATTACCGCGCGGGCCTCTTCGCGCGAGAGCGACTCACGATGAGTGACAATGCGATGGAGGGCCTCGACGACCATATGCGTGCAGAAGATTGTAAGGCACGCAATGCAATTTGAACGAACCTAGACGAAGAGATGTTTCTTTGCGAGCTTTTGCGGGTTTCCTTTGCGCCCTTTGCGGTTAAGGCCTTCGAAAGCCTTTAACCGCAAAGTTCGCAAAGATCGCAAAGAGCAGCTTAGAGGGACTGCAATCTCTGGTACTGCCCCGCTTAGTCCAACCCCGGTCCGTCTCAGTGAATGTACGTCACCGCGCTTGACATCCGATTGATGATCAGCGGCTGTCCCACCATTTCCACGTAAACGTTCCAGGTCCCCGGCGGCACAACTTGTGAGAGGTCCAGCGAATTCGCCGTCAGCGGCAGATTCGCTCCAGCCGAATATAGTTTTCGATTTGAATCGGCAAAATAGACATTGTAATGATGAATAGTCCTGGTCGATGCATACGGGTCCGAGGCAGCCAGCGACCACGCAACCACATTTCCCAGCATGGACGCATTGACTGAATAACAGTTGTCCACTCCACCCTCGAGGGCCGTTCCTTCTTCGTAATCGTTCCAGGTGACCAGCTGCACGTAAGGAATCTGCGCACCGGAACCGCCGTAGTACTTGTTGATCTCCTTGGCTGTGTCCATCAGTACTTGACCACACTGCTGCGCAACCACGCGGTTTCCGCTCCATGACGCATTGTTGTCGTCGAAAGCCTTGTATAGCGCTCCAATCGCCAACTGCGAAGGATTAATCAATGCGTTGCTGTAAAAACTATCGAGATAGACTGGAGTTGGGTTACTGCGCGATCCCCACCAGAACTGTTGAGTGGCCGTAAAGGTTGGAGGTTGCGCCCAGGCATATCTTCCGTTGTCCCATGAATTGGCCGTGAACTTGCCCCCGTATTGAAAAATAAATTTGAATGGAACGGTGTAGTTGTCGGTGTGCGCCTTTACTGCCGTCCAAACGCTGTACCAATCAGTAACGGATAGGACTGGCCAGTCTGTTGGCCCGCCGAAATACGCAAGCACTGGCTGGCCACCGTCTCTCCAGTAAGCAGGACTGTTCGTGTAATGCGTGTGGATATAGTCCATTTCTTTGATCAGCGCATTTTGCAGGCATGCTACGGTCCATGCGCTGGTTTGTCCGGAGGTGGGGCAGATGGGCTTGAGCGCGCCCTTGTCTTCCACGATGCCAAACTTCAGCGGATATCCAGCACGGCTGCTCGTGTCCGAAAAGATTGCGTTGGTTGTCGCCAGGTTGAAGGCCTTCGAGGGATCGAGTGTCCCGTAATAGTCAACCAGCACCGCATCGCAGCCTTCCTTGATCATGAATGAGTCTTGAGCGGCAACGGTTGCGGCTGTATTCTCGTTGTAGCCGACGCTCTTGTGATTGCTGTTGCCAAACCATGGCAAGTAATGGCAGAGCACGCGTCCGTTCCAACCCGGGTACATCAATTGCTTGATGCTGACGTCGGAGACGTGCCCGGCGGGTGAATCGGGGACCAAAGTTTGTGCACCCTGGTTAATCGAGCCAGTCTTAAAGCCATTGAAGAACGCGCTGCAATAAGGCCGGTTTCCACCCGGATCTTTGGATGACGAGCACAAACTTGTATTGTTCGAAAGCTGCGCCGTCACTGTTCCGATTGGAGTAATCGAAGGCGGCGTAACTCCTCCGCCGTGTCCTCCGGCTGTTCCGCCGATAAGTGCGGGCCCGGAGGCCGTTACTGAAAACGAAGTAGCAGGAAACAAATTGTTGTGAGTTGCCGCCGCGGATAGAGCATAGTTCGACGACGTTCCCGTCTGCTTGCTGGTCAACGTGATTTTGGTGTTGCTTCGGGTCGCCGTTACCGGAGATGTCCCCGAGTTAAGCTGCGCAGTCAGAATGTTCACGAGCTGTTCGGCCTGCATTTGCCCGCCAACGTAAGCGTAACTTGTGGTTGCGCTGAACGCACCTACGGTAACAGTCATTCGCCCAGAATCGTACGTAGGGCAAGAAGTGTTTCCGCACGGGTAAGCCGGGCCTTGCAAGCTTCCGCTGATAAGTACCGAACCGGTGGCGGGCGTCTGCGTTTGAGCAAAGGTATTGAGCGCTAACACAGACAAGGAAATCCCGAAGAGCAGACGAAGGTCTGCACGCATATGTCACCTCCAACGCTGATCGGACTTGATAAGGCCGGGCCCCAACGCCGAG
Source organism: Acidobacteriota bacterium (assembly GCA_003224755.1). Classification (GTDB taxonomy): domain Bacteria; phylum Acidobacteriota; class Terriglobia; order Terriglobales; family Acidobacteriaceae; genus Gp1-AA145. The sequence continues at coordinate 30,195 of QHZR01000082.1, read as the reverse complement.
GTACCGCCGATCAAATCCTGACTGGATGATCGAAGTGTACGAAGCTTCTGTGATAGGGAATAGAAGTTTCAGTCGACAAACAAAACCAAAGTGTCAGATCAGACCCGGTTTTTCAGGTGTTCCACTTAGGAACCGGTACAAGGGACAGCATTGGCCTCGCGAGTAGGTTTGTTGCGCTCGCGTCGCTGACTCGTGAATCGCGGTGTCATGGCAGCCATTGTGCACAGCGCATAAAACAGCGCGGCGTTTGCGGGAATTTGCAAATTGAAATCCACCATGCTGTGCACCAGAATTCCCGCGATGCCGATAATGGCTGCTACCGACACTCCGCCATTGATGTCCGATGCCCAGTTGTGGGTTTTGGCCCATGCGCTTCGCAGTGTGTTCCATAGAAACCACATGGCTACGCCAAATCCAAGCAAACCGGTTTCTGCAGCGAGCTGCAAGTAATCATTATGGGCTTTATCAACAAACAGGCTGGTATAGAAGCTGCGGAATTGTGGATAGACCTGCTCGAATGTGCCGAGCCCCCAACCCAAAATCGGGCGTTTGGCGAACATCGCCATGGTGTCTTGATCAATATGCAGTCGAATATCGCCGGTGAGTTCGGAACGGTGGTCACCGTCAAGCGTGGCGAGACGGGCCGAGACGTTGTTTCCGCCGATCCAAGCTACCGCAGCCAGTGAAAGCAAGAGGAACCCGCCCAACAAGAATCCGGTACCTTCGTTCCCCCGCTCCCTGAATAGGAAGCACAAGAGCACTCCCAGTTCCACGGCGAAAGCCGCCATGCCGCCCCGCGAACCGGAAAGAAAAATAGTCGCTCCCATCAACGCCGCAGCTGAGGCCGCTGCCCATCGTTCGCGCCCGCGTGCGTATCTGCTGAATGCAAACACCAGCGGCACTGGCACGAGCATCTCCATCAGTCCCGCATAATGATTGTGATTTACGTACGGGCCATAGATCCAGCCGCCCTGCTGCAGAGTTCGGAACCAGTAGAGCTTGCCTGGCGAACTCAGGTTCTGCAGGATCGCAAACATTGCCACCCCAGTACCGTAGACGACGACTGCGGTTGCTATTCGGCGAAGCTGACGGGTGCGGGTCAACGTTTGTGTGATCAGGAAGCAGATGAGCCCGTAGGCGAGGTAAAGGAACAGTCCGGTGGAAGTCGCATGCCGGTATGCAGAGAGCCCAAGCGCTAGTTGCAGGAGCGCAATTCCCGCAAACACGAGCATTGGCGGAAAGATCGGAGCCCATAAGACTTTAATCTGAGGGCTGCGCATCTGACCAATCATCCAGACCGCGAAGAGAATCGCGGATCCCGATTCGATCACGAAGACCGCCCAGGGTTCCACCGCTCCGAATGCCAGAGGAGAAAATAGCAGAAGGCCCGCTACACCGTACGCAACCACATCATTCAGCCGCGAATGGGTGGTACGGACGTCGGCTGCTTTCTCCGGAATTTCAGGAAGAACCAGGGCTGCGCTCACTGCAACTTCCTTTCGTCATAGGCAATGCGGCGATCGCTCGGTGCCAGCTGCAGACCATCGAGCCAAAGTTTGCCACGAATCGGACTCCCGGCAGGCACTCTGGCTAGGCGTAAGACGAGCAACCCGGTTTCCGGTCCAGTCACGAAACTACCGCTAACCTTCTTCCAGAAGTCGGCATTCTGCAAGTCTTCGCTCATAAAAAAAGAAGTCTCGCGATGAAGGTCCTGCAGGGCGAATCTAGCTCCGCCTGCGCCATCCATTTCTTGCGCCTTGTAAAAAGCAGAAAACTCATAAGGGGTGTTTGGTTCGACGGGAACGAGTTGGCGAATACCCGCGTCCTCGATTCCCGGACCGTCAAAAATAATTCGCAGTGAACGTGCGCTCGAGTGGGTTTCGTTGGGATCGAGTGCGAGGGTCACGCCCCGCGTCTTCTGGTGCATCCAGTCGAAGCCGCCATCCAGAATTTCCAGGCTGAAATCGCCATTGACCAGAAGATTTTGAGGCGAAGGTTGATAAGCCGAGAGCCCCGCCATGCTCGCCGCCTGCCGCCATACCAAAGCCGCTTGAGCCGCTTGTTGGTGAGCGACCAGGTCGCGGATGTACTCGAATAAATGAGGCCGGCTGATGGGTTGCTGGAGTGAATACATTTTTTCCCAAACGGTGGCCGCCGCCGGCTGATTTCGGGATCTCAGGAATCCCAGGAACATTTCGTCGGCATTCGAGGGAATTACGTTGTTGAGAAGAAATTCGACGTCGGGATGCACCTTCCAGCAAGTCTCGATCGCCAAAGAAGTGATAGGCGGATCATTTTCGATCACGAGTCGAAAGGCATTCATCGCGTCGTCGGGCGAGCCTTGGGCCAAGAACAGATTGGCCGCTTGCCACGCGATCTCGGGCGTTCGCGGCGCCGCTTCCAGCGCGTACAAAAGATCCTGGCGTTCAAGAGCCGTCTCGCCCACAGCCTGCCGTGCCAGCGCAAGGTCAACCCAATAGCTGGCCATATGCGGATTCAATCTTGTAGCTGTTTCGAGCCATGGCAGGGCCATTTGCGGTCTCGCGCGTGCCAATAGCTCAATCCTGCCGATGTTGTGAAACGAAACCGCATCTCCCGGATCGAGCCGTGTGGCCCGAATCAAATCCGATTCTTCCGACGACTCGGAAAAATATTCCGCGAGGTAATGAACTGTGACAATTCCGAGATACGCGGTGGTCAAGCCTAAGAACGCAATTGCGATCCAGAACTTCCTCGCGGAATGGCGAAGTTCATATTCCATGCAGTTCGGGCCAGTTGCAAAACGTTAGGCGCTGCCGGATGCGGCCCGAACAGAGTCGCCGCCAGTCATATCCTCATCGTAGTAACGCTGGCCGTATTTCCCCTGGTATTCGTAGTAGTAGTAATAGTCGGGTGAATCCAGATCCACAGCGTTCAGCAGCACGCCGGCTACACGAGCGTTCACCTGCGCCAGAATGTCACGCGAGCGGCGCAGAGCGGGCTTGGTAGTCTGGCCCGAGCGGATCACCAGCACCACAGCGTCAGAGCGGGTCGAAAGAACGACTGCATCAGTCACCGAGAGTGTTGGCGGCGTGTCCACAATAATGTGGTCGTATTGCTCTCGCAGCTCGGCCAACAGATCCAACATTTGGCTGGAAGCTAGTAATTCAGCGGGATTCGGCGGCGGCGTACCAGCCGGCAAGATGAAAAGATTTGGAAGAAGTGTAGAGCGCACTGTCGCCTGCTGCAGTGTTGTGCCTCCGGTAAGTACATTGCTAAGTCCGGCGCGCGGCCCCATTCCCAAGGTTTTGTGAATGCTGGGACGGCGCAGGTCTGCGTCAATCAGCAGCACTCGCGTGCCTTTCTGCGCCAGAACTGTCGCGGTGTTTATGCTGGTAGTGGTCTTTCCCTCTTGGGGCAGGGCACTGGTAATGAGAATCGTCTTTGGCGGAGCTCCCAGCGAGGTAAGCAATAGCGACGTGCGCAAGGCGCGGTACGACTCGGACATCTGAGACTGCGGCCGCGATATGGTAATCAGTTCCACGGCCTCCTTCGAAGCAGCCACCGATAGTCCGGTAGGATTCGCTTCCGCCGCGGTCCTCGATCCCAGCGGAATCATCCCCAGAGACGGCAAGCCCGAAATCAGCTGTGCTTGTTCCGGAGTCCGCACCGTGTTGTCTATACCTTCGAGCAAGAACGCCAATCCGATTCCGCTGGTCAGACCAAGAGCAAGGGCAAATCCAAGGTTCCGCGGAATATTGGGTTCCGCCGGACCTGCCGGTGTACGGGCGATGTCCACCTGTCGAATATTGTTCGAGCGCAAACCCGCCGTGACACCTGCCTCTTTGAGCTTCTGCAAAAGGCCCTCGTAGAGAGTGCGATTGGTTTCGAAGTCGCGTTTAAGCAGGCTGAATTCAATGGCGCTTTCATTCAGCTTATTTTCCTGCTGCTTCTGTTCCTCGAGCGCCGAGCGAAGCATATTTTCGCGCTGCAGGGCTGCCAGATAATCACCACGCAGACGGCCGCCGACTTTCTTGGTCTCGCCCTGGATTTGCGAATCAATCTCCTGCAACTGGTTATTCAACTCTGCGAGTTTGGGATACGCAGGCCCGAACTGGGTGCTGACTTGCGCGATCTGAATTTTCAGGTCCGCCTTCGCCGCCTGCAGCTTGTCTAGAAGTCCAGAAGTGCTTCCCGAACCTTTTGCCGAGCCGCTGTTGGCCACGGCAGCTGCGGACTCAGTATCGACGGAATCCGACAGGCGAAACACTGACTCCTTCTCCATGCGCGCCGACTCGGCAGCAGTCAGCTCCTTATTAAGTTCATCCAGCTTGGCTGTAGTGATGTTCTGTTTTTCATCAATTCCCAGGATCTGATGGTCTTTTTGATATTTGACCAATTTCTCTTGCGAGGTTTCTACCTTCATCTGCAGGTCCACCAGTTGTCTTGAAAGCCAGTCTGACGCCTGCATGGTGGACTCGAACCGCGTCTTGAAATTCTGCTCAATATAAGTGTTGGCTAGGGTGTTCACGACCCTGGCAGCCAGTTCTTTGTTAGGGCTCCGATAATGAATATCAATGATACGGGTGTTGGGCTCCAACACTACATGCAAGCCCCCTTTGAAAGCTCCTAGGAGGGCGTTTGCCCGGGCTGAGTCTGCCTCGAAGGCGTCCGTAGTCAAAGCCAGAGAAGAAGCCGGAGGCGCTCCATGGCCGCCGAATTCCGGCATCTGATCGAGATTGAGTTGCTTGATGACTTGCAAAGCAAGCAGGTCGCTGTGCAGAATTCTCACTTCCGTGTCCAGATCGGTCGGGTCGTAGTAATCCATGCCAGAGTTGCCCGGGTCGCGCAAATTCTGCAACATTGGATCGGGCTTGTTGATGGCGATGCTTCCAACCGCGTCATAGATCGGAGTTATGCGCAGTGTTGCGACCAGCGAGGCGCCGAAGATCGCGGCCAGGGTGCCCACGACTATCCATTTCCGCTTAATCAGGACCCGCAAATACTCGCGCAGGATCGAGTCCTGAGCGGCCATTGCAGGATGAATGGCGGCGATATTGCGGCCGATCTGCATGGATGCGGGCCCCATCTCACGCACTTGATTCCCGATCTGCATTACCGGCGATGGCTCCATCTGCCTCCCCAACTGGATCGAAAATTGAAATAGCAAGTACACGTGAGACAGACGGCTCGCCTGTCCAGCCTGAATGAAATTCGGACAAGCTGGTGACTTGTCGCTTCGCTCTTGGACAGGCGAGCCGCCTGTCCCACGGTCAGTATGGCAGAGAAAACTTGCAACTGGCCTTAATCGAATTGGTTCCGAGCTGTGAAAGAAATGGGATTCACAAGGGCAGCTAACGAACAATAGCTATACTGAGCCGAGCACCCGCCGGTCGCTGAAGCGGTGTGCGCGTTCGCTCACGAAACACTGGGTCCGCACAGAATGAATATGAATTGGTCAGAGCAAGTCGTGCTGGTAACGGGAGGCACGGGTTCGTTTGGCAAGAAGTTTATAGAGATCATGCTGAACGAATACTGTCCACAAAAGCTGGTTGTCTTCAGTCGCGATGAACTGAAGCAGCATGAGATGCGCGCCGCAGGTCTGGACCATTCCAGTCTCCGCTATTTTCTTGGCGACGTGCGCGATCCGCAGCGGCTGGAAAGGGCACTTGCGGGAGTCACGGTGGTGGTGCATGCGGCCGCGCTGAAGCAGGTTCCCGCCTGCGAATACAACCCATTCGAAGCGATCCAGACCAACATCATGGGCGGAAAGAACGTCATTGATGCCGCGATCAATCGTGGTGTCCGGCGTCTGGTTGCTCTGAGCACGGACAAGGCTGTCAATCCCATCAATCTTTATGGGGCCACCAAGCTATGCGCCGAGAAAATGTTTGTGCAGGCCAACGCGTACGCCGGCGCGCAGGACACGCGCTTCAGTTGCGTGCGCTATGGAAACGTAGTCGGCAGCCGCGGTAGTGTGATTCCTATCTTCTTGGAACAGCGCAAGCGTGGAAGGATCACGATCACCGATCCTCGCATGACACGTTTCTGGATCACCCTCGATCAGGGTGTTCGATTCGTCATCCGCTGCATCGAGCAGATGCATGGCGGTGAAATTTTTGTTCCCAAGATTCCAAGCATGAAGCTATTGGATATGGCCCAAGCCGTTGGTCCTGACTGCCAGATTGATTGCGTAGGCATCAGGCCGGGAGAAAAGCTGCATGAGGTGTTGCTCTCCGAAGACGAGTCGCGCAATGCGGTCGAGACTGACGACATGTTCGTGATCCAGCCGTCACACTCCTGGTGGAAAAAAGAAAACTGGAAAACCGCAACTCCGCTGGTGGAGGACTTTCGCTATGCCAGCGATAATAATTCTGAGTGGCTCACCGCCGAAGATTTGTTTGAGCTGGTCGAAAGTGCCTCCCCCGCGGGCCTTCCTCGCGTAGTTGGAGGAAGCACCAGGTTGCATGCCAACGCATGAGGTGGCAATGAGCACAACTGCCCCAACCCGAGAAGCTCTGGCTTTGCATGGTGGAACTCCAGTGCGAAAAGTATTGCTGCCCTACGGTCGCCAGGCGATTACTGAAGAGGACATCCAGGCAGTTGCGGAGACTCTGCGCTCAGACTGGCTGACGACTGGCCCCAAGGTGAATGAGTTTGAAGAAGCTTTCGCGGCCTGGGTAGGTGCGCGCTATGCGGTGACGTTCAGCAGTGGAACCGCAGCCTTGCATGCTGCCGCGTTTGCAACTGGTATTGGATCCGGAGATGAGGCGATCACGTCGCCCCTAACATTCGCCGCAACAGCAAACTGTGCCCTCTATCAGGGCGGCCGGCCCGTTTTTGCCGACATAAATAAAGATACCCTGACCATTGACCCGGAGCAGGTCTCATTCCTGATCAATTCGCGTACGAAAGCTCTGCTGCCCGTTGATTATGCGGGCCACCCCGCAGATCTAGACGCGCTTCTCAAAATCGCAGAAAGAAATGGACTGACCGTGATCGAAGATGCCTGCCACGCATTGGGCGCCGAGTATCGCAAGCAGCGAGTGGGAAGTATTGCGCACATGACCATCTTCAGCTTTCATCCCGTGAAGCACCTCACCACTGGCGAAGGTGGAATGGTCACAACCAATGACTCGAAGCTTGCGGGCATCCTGCGCAAATTCCGCAACCATGGCATTAGCAGCGACGCGGGGGATCGTCAGCGTGAAGGTCAGTGGAAGTACGACATGGTCTTACTCGGGTTCAATTACAGGTTGCCAGACATCGCTTGTGCGCTCGGGCTCCAGCAACTTTCTCGCCTGGATGCCAATTTGACGCGCCGAAAGGAGATTGCCAACCGATACTCGTCCGCATTCCGCGAAATTCCGGGAGTCATTGTTCCTGCAGTTTCGCCCCAACTTGTGCCGGCGTGGCATCTGTACCCGATCCGCTTTGAGCTTGGGCAATTCACCGTAGGCCGGGCCGAAATTTTCCGCGCGCTGAGAGCGGAAAACATCGGCGTAAACGTCCACTACATTCCGGTTCACCTTCATCCTTACTACCGCGATCGCTTCGGCTACAAAGGCGGAGAGTTTCCGATTGCCGAAGCGGCTTACGAGAGCCTGATCAGCCTTCCGATGTTCCACGGAATGACAGATGAGGACGTAAGCGATGTCATCGGTGCGGTGGAGAAAGTGACCCAATATTACGCGCCGTGATTTGAAAATTTCGGCCATCATCCAGGCCCGCATGGGAAGCACCCGCCTGCCCGGCAAAGTACTGACCGATCTCGGCGGAGAAACGGTTCTGGCGCGAGTGGTAAGGCGCCTGCGTCGCGCGAAGCTCATTGACGAGGTCATAGTTGCGACCACCGATCTAACGAACGATGATCCAATTGTCCGCGAATGCAGTCACTTCGACGTGCCCTATTTCTGTGGATCGGAATCGGATGTTCTAGACCGCTACTACCAAGCCGCTAAGGCATTCGGAGCAGAAGCCATCGTCCGCGTCACCTCCGACTGTCCGCTGATTGATCCACAGCTCGTGGATGAAACTATCGCCGTCTTTCAGGCCGATGAAACCGATTACGCCAGCAACGTCATTCCGCGTACATATCCGCGCGGCCTGGATTCCGAAGTCTTTACCGCAGCGGCATTGGAGCGCGCACGGCTGGAGGCGAAGGAGTCGCATCAGCGCGAGCACGTTACTCCTTATTTCTACGAACATCCCGAACTTTTCCGGATGGCCTCGGCTACGGCTGACGCGGACTATAGTCACTATCGGTGGACTTTAGACACAGCGGAAGATTCGGAATTGATCCATGCTATCTATTCTCGCTTCGATAATCGCGACGATTTTGATTGGAAAGAAGTTCTTGCACTGATGAAACGCGAGCCGGACCTTGCCGATTTGAACTCGCACGTTGTTCAGAAAGCGGTGTACGCGCACTAATGTTTCCCGGCACCCTCATCATCCGTGCAGATGCAACCGCCGCCATCGGACACGGCCATGTCATGCGGTGTCTTGCGCTGGCGCAGGCGTGGCAAGACCGAGGGGGTGAGTGCGTTTTTGCCATGGCGGAACCCATTCCGGAGATGAAAGCGCGCCTGTGCACCGAGGGCTTCGAGGTAATTCCTTTCACGGTGGCGTCCGGCAGTTCCGACGATGCAGCGCAACTTGCAGAGCTTGCCCGCGTCCGTGATGCGAGCTGGATTGTAGTGGATGGCTACCAGTTCAGGGCCGAATATCACCGAGCGCTGAAGAGCGCCGGAGTGAGGTTGCTGGTAATTGACGATAGTGGGCATGCTGGCTCTTATTGCTCTGACCTTGTGCTCGATCAGAACGCCGGTACCCGCGAAAGTTTCTACGATCGCCGTGCGCCTTATACCGAGCTCCTGCTCGGATCGCGTTATGCCATGTTGCGTCGGGAGTTCACGCGCTGTCGCGAATGGAAACGTGAGATTCCGCCAGTCGCGCGCAAGATTCTCGTCACCATGGGAGGAAGCGACCCGGAGAATTTGAGCCTGTCTGTACTGCAATCCCTAAGCTTCAGCCAGCTTAAAGGGGTGGAAGTGACAGTTGTGTGCGGCGGCAGCAACCCGCACGTCTCCGCCCTAAAGACTCTGGCCGAGAAATCCGCGGGCAGTCTGCGACTGATAGTAGGCGCCAACGACATGTCTGAACTGATGGCCTGGGCTGACGTGGCTGTTTCTTCTGCGGGCTCTACTTGCTGGGAAATGTGCATGCTTGGCCTGCCAGCGGTCGTAATTGATGCTGCGCCTAACCAGCTGCCGTTAGCACAAGAATTAGACCGCCGGAAGATAGCAGTACACATGTCGCGACCCGGGCTCGACATCAGCCAGCTTGCAGCAAAGATCGAGTGGCTCGTGAATGCCCCGGAAGTTCGCTCGATCATGTCGGCGAATGCCTCGCAATTGGTGGACGGACGGGGCGCTGAAAGAGTGGTTGCGGCCATGCAAGCGCCTATGACCTTAAGGCCGGCGCGGGCTGAAGACTGTCATTTGCTGTGGCAATGGACAACGGATCCTTCCGTGAGATCGGCCTCGTTTTCTCCAGAGCCGATCACCTGGGAACAGCATCAAGCCTGGTTCACAAGCAAAATTAAAGATCCGCAGTGTCTCATCCTCATAGGCGAGGACGAGCACGGCAAAGCTCTCGGACAATTCAGGGTGGATTTCCGCCTGGACCGCGAAGCTGAGATTGATGTGAGCGTGTCCCCCGAGCATCGGGGAATGGGTTGGGGCAGCCGATTGATCGGTCAGTGCGTGGGTCGGGTATTCAACAGCACAGATGCGCAAAGAGTCCATGCATTCATTCGCGTGGAGAACTCAGCNNNTCAATTCGTGCGTTTTAAGGTGCGCGCTTTGCCGCGGTCGGTACAGATCTAGTAAAGGGCCACGCTGCCGTTCATTACCTCCGAGAGAAATCACAACCGGAGGGGAAGGAGTCATGATGGCTTCCAGAGCGGTGCAAGCGGAATTTCTCGAACAGCGCATCGCAGAGAACACCGCCTCACAAGAAATAGACCTGGGTAGTTGGATATTCGACCGCTTGCTCGTCCGGCCAGAAGATCATATTTTGGAGCTCTGCTGTGGGACCGGTGCGCAGAGCCTGCGATTCATGGAACTGCTTGGGAATTCAGGAACTCTTTCGGCGGTGGACGTTTCGGCTGATTCTCTCAAGGCTCTTGCGGCCAAGCTTCCAGCTCGCGCCCCGGGAAGACTTCGGATCATACAGTCAGACGTTGATGATCTTTCCCGATCCCTGGAACAATCGCATTTGCCTCGGTCCGCTTTTGATTTGGTCTTTTGTGCTTACGGTTTGTACTACAGCGCCCACCCAATAGCCTTGCTGGACGAAATCCGGTTGTGGCTAAAGCCGGAGGGCAGGATCGCAATCGTCGGCCCATTCGGGCCCAATAATCATCAGCTGTTTGAGATCGTACAGGCCAGCGGAGCGGTTCTGCCGTCCCCTGTCGTCGAATCCAGCCAACGCTTCATGCTCGAAAAAGTGGTCCCTTGGGGCGCCACCAACTTCGATTCGGTCTCCTTGCACACCATGGTGAACCGGGTCCGCTGGATGACCGCCGAACGAGTTCTGAATTATTGGCGGAACACCACATTCTTCGATTCCGAAGCAATGCCGCTTTTCGAATCTTTATTGCGAAAGCATTTCGAGATCTACTCGCAGTTTGTAAATGAAAAATGGGTGATGATGGCGGAGATGACGAATGCCCGCACCTGAGCCAGTGCTTGTAGTGGCGGCGCACCCCGATGACGAAGTCCTGGGATGCGGAGCGACTATGGCTCGGCTTGCCGCCGAGGGCCAGGCGGTGCACATCGCGATCTTAGGGGAAGGAATAACGTCGCGGTCTTCCCGAGATGATTCTGACGCAAAATTGTTACGGCGGCTGCATCAGCAGGCGGAAGCAGCTGCACTGAAGGTTGGTGCGAAGGATGTCGTGCTGTTCAAACTTCCGGACAATCGCTTGGATACCCTGCCAATGCTTGAGGTCGCGAAGCTTATCGAGGACCTTATCCAGAAGCTTCGGCCCGCTGTGATTTATACGCACCACCCTGGTGATTTGAACCTTGATCATGGCATTGTCCACCGGGCAGTGCTAATCGCGACACGCCCCGTTCTCGGTCATCCCGTGCGCCAGATTCTAACTTTCGAGGTGCCGTCCTCCACCGAATGGGCATTTCAAAAAATCGAGCCCGTGTTCCGGCCTAACGTGTTCGTTGAAGTCTCTAAAACTCTTGATGCCAAAATTGCCGCTCTGGCCTGCTACGACTCGGAGACCCGTGACTTTCCGCACCCTAGGTCTGAACAGACATTGCGCGCGATTGCCACTCGCTGGGGCAGCATAATCGGATGTACCGCCGCGGAGAGCTTTGAATTGGTGAGGTCTATTCGGTAGGTGAACCAGGAACAAACCATGAATCGAATTCAGGTTGGCGGTCGAGAGATTGGCGCTGAGCACCCGACCTACATCGTTGCCGAACTCTCCGCCAACCATAATCAGAATTTCGATCAGGCAGTCAAAATCATTCATGCCGCTAAAGAAGCTGGCGCAGATGCCGTCAAACTCCAGACTTACACCGCAGATACGATCACAATCCGCAGCGAGCGTGAAGAATTCCGCATCGGCGGTGGCACCCTGTGGGACGGAAGAAACCTGCACGAGTTGTATGGAGAAGCTTACACGCCATGGGAATGGCAGCCAAAACTCAAGCAAGTCGCCGGCGATCTTGGAATCGATCTGTTCTCTTCCCCATTCGACGCAACAGCAGTCGATTTTCTCGAAGAGATGGACGTTCCTGCATACAAAGTCGCTTCTTTCGAGTTGGTGGACATCCCACTGATTCAAAAGATGGCGAGCACCGGCAAGCCTCTGATCATCTCGACCGGGATGGCGACCGTAGAGGAAATCGATGAAGCGGTGAAAGCGGCGCGTGGGTCCGGAGCAACGCAGATAGCCCTGCTCAAGTGCACCAGCGCATATCCCGCCTCACCCGATGACATGAACCTTCGGACAATTCAGGAACTGGCCCGCAGGTTCGATGTCCCAGTTGGCTTATCCGACCACACAAGGGGAATCGCAGTTCCAGTTGCCGCGGTGGCTCTGGGAGCTTGCATCATCGAGAAGCATCTGACGCTTTCACGTGCGCTCCCCGGCCCGGACAGCGCCTTCTCACTCGAGCCGCAGGAATTCAAGGCCATGGTGGACGCAGTTCGAATAGCCGAGCGAGCGTTAGGTAAGGTCCACTTCGGCGCCTCTCCGCTCGAGCTGAAAAGCCGCATCTTCAGGCGATCCTTATTTGTTGTTCAGGATCTCAAACAGGGGCAACCTTTCAACGACGACAATGTCCACTCCATCCGTCCCGGACATGGGCTGCACACGCGGCATCTCCGCGAAATCCTGGGAAAGCAGGCAGCGCGGGACATAGGGAAAGGGACACCGCTCTCCTGGGACCTGGTGGCCAAATGAGTCAATCCGGAGACGGCAAGGTTCTCTTGCTGCATCCAGACGACGATCCGTTGTCTTTCCCTGAACTGAAATGGAGTCTCATAGTTGATTTTGGCCGCGCGCCAGAGTCCACCTATCAGAGTTGGGGCCGCCACCTTGCCTGCCCGGTCATGAGCCTCTTCGATCTGACTGAGGGAACTGACGACCTTCATCGCACCCGTGAGCTTCTCGAATGTGGCATGGGCGAAGCCGTGGATGAGTTCGGAATTGACTGGTGGGACGTGCTCGCCCAATCCATTGTCCCGCAAATCCAGCAATTGATTTTGCTCCGCAGGTTGGCAACGACGATTGACACAGGTGCTGATGTCTATTCCACACGTCCGCATTACCTTGCATCAGCTCTGCAGAATCTGCTCGGAGGCAAGCTCATCACTGTGCAAAGTGCCAGCCAGCGAATGTTCCATGCTGTCAGGCACTACGCGGACGCGCTGCAACAACTCGAGTTCGCGCAGTTGACGCAGGTTATTCAAGACAAGTTCGATCCTCAACACAAGATTCGTCGTCTTACTGCGGACCGGCCGAAGAGTTCTGCGCGTCCGTTCGTGCTCCTGCCTTCGGCCTATGTCAACGTTTCGCGTACAGCGGTGGCGTACGCGGCCATGCTGCCCGATGTCGAATTCTTGCTCTTGACAGCAAGGAACAACGGTCGCCTGGGAATCCGGCCGGCAAATGTGCGCCATACCTCTCTCGATGGATACTTTTCCAGCGTTAATGACGGTGATGCTCGCATGTTACGTCAGGCTTACAGACGGCTGCGTCTCAGACTGGCGTCTTGCGCGGCCGAGTTCGAAATCGCTCAGGCCTCCGGTGTGCTCGCCGCTCTGGAAAGCTGGCTAATGTGGGGGCTGGCAGTTCGCGATGCCTGGAATGTGGTCTTTGACTCCGAGAAGATTACCGCTTGTCTTTGTGCCGACGACAGCAATCCTTACAGCAGGCTTCCCCTCATCATTGCGAAAAGCCGTGGAATCCCGGCCCTCGCGTGTCATCACGGCGCACTCGACAACCGGATGGCGATCAAGAAACAGCACGCGGATTTGTATTTGGCAAAGAGCGAGATGGAACGAGATTACCTTGTGCGCCTGTGTTGCGTCGCCAAGGAGAGAATTGTAATTGGTGCGCCAGCCTGCCTACAGCCACCTGTGGAATCACGGAATCCAACTCCATCATCCGCGGATTGGATCGTGTTCTTCACCGAGCCATATCACTCTTCCGGATGGCGGACCGGCGAGATTTATCGCGAACTTTTGCCGAAATTGCTTGTGCTGGCCCGCGACTCCGGGCTCGAACTGGTTTTCAAACTACATCCTTTTGAAAGTGCGGCCGGGCACAGGAGGACTCTGCGACGCTACTTGGACTCGCCCGTTGCCGAGCAGATCCGCCGCCGGAATTGTGGCAAAACACGATCTGCGCATTGACCGTCCAGTCATCGGCTGCCTTGGAGTGTTCGGCGCGTGGCATCCCGATTTTCTTATGCGGCTGGCTTTCTGACCCGTGTGCCGGATACGTTCAGCAGTTTGAACGATTCGGAATTGGCCAAGTTTTGCGATCACCCCAGGAACTTGATCAGGTTCCACATTGGATTGCCTCGTCAAGCCAATTAGCGCCCCAGAATAACTCCTCTAAAACGATGGATCCGGAAACACTGCATCAGCTCTTGAGCGGAGTTTACTCGTGTCCGGCGGCGGCGAGTGCGTGAACGTATTTAGCAAAGTGATGTGCACACGAATTTTACGCGCGGTGCTGAAATTCGCGGTGAGCGGATGAGACTCATCAGTCCACTGCTGAAGCACGTCGTTTACCCCGGGCTGAGCCGGTCGGGATATCTGCGCCGGTTGACGAATGCGGGTCCGGCCGTCGTCACCTACCATGGCGTTTTGCCGAGGGGATTCCCTCTTCATGATCCGTTGCTGCACGATCACTTGGTGAGTACGGACGCTTTCATCAGACAAATGCGACTGCTCAAATCAAGGTATAACGTCATCTCCCCCGAACAATTCCTGCTGTGGGCTGAAGGGCACCTGAAGTTGCCATCCCGTTCAGTGTTGCTGACTTGCGACGATGGATTGGGGAACACTCTCAGTGACATGCTGCCGATTTTGCAACACTTTGGCTTTACATGTCTTTTCTTTGTAACCGGCGCATCGGCTGGCGGTGCTTCTGCGATGCTGTGGTTCGAGCAACTCTACATTTGGCTGTTACGTGCTAAGAATGAAGTCTCGATCCACTTACCGTCACTGCCATCTGTGCGGGTTGGATGCAGGCCAAAGCAGATCCATTCCGCTTGGGTAGAGTTGACTAAACAACTCTCGGCATTTGATACGGGTTCACGAGTGCAAATGCTTGAAGACGTGAGAATCCAGATCGGTATATCTAAGGACTGGCAGTCGGAATACTCTCAAAGCCGGACGCTTCGAAGCAGATTTTTCATGTTAAACGTGCAGGAACTTCGTAAGCTGCAAGAAGCTGGTATGACCATTGGTGCACATACGATGTCTCATCCGATGTTGTCGCAGACAAGCGAGGAATTGGCGTTCAAAGAAATTGCAGATAGCAAGTCGCGTTTGGAATTGGCCCTTGGCCTGCCGATCTGGGCCCTGGCATTTCCATTCGGAAACCGTGGAACAGTGACTATCCGCGAACAAGCACTAGCTAAGCGGGCAGGATTCAAATCCGCTTTCATGAGCGTCGAAGAAGGTTCTAGCAAAAATAAGTTCGCGGTTCCCAGGATACATGTTTCGCTCAAAACCACCCTCGCGGAGGTTGATGCTCACCTTTCAGGCTTTTACCGCTCGCTTCGCGACAAGTTCACTGCGCCAATGACAGCCTAAACCATCGGAGATGGGATGCAGATAGTTGTCCACACTAAAATCCCAGACGATTCCAGTATCCGCTACCAATGGAATGGGCTCCTGCAACATATGGAACGTCCCCAAGTGTCCTATACCTATGAATGGGCGGTGGCGGTGTCTCGTGCTTATGCCGCCTCGTTGCAACCGTTGCTCCTCGCCGCGTACCGGGAACGCACGTTGGCAGGAGTTGTCGCCTTGGTTAAGGATTCGACAGGCAACCGGTTCTCCTTCCTCACTGCTCCGACCGCAGACTATTGCGATTTCATTTCTTCCCACGACGATCGTGCGGAATTCATTGAAAGGGTCATGTTAGAACTTCGCCGAATGGGAGCTTGTGAAATCCGTCTGGCGAACTTGCCTGCCGACTCCATCTCCGTGAATACATTGCAGGCGGCCATGCGTAAGGCGAGATATTCGCATTTCGCGCGTTCAGCATACTGTTGCGCTCAAGTCCCGTTGGTTTCCGATGAGGATCGGATGCAAACGCGGAACTCGACATCGAGTAGGCTGAAGCGTTTATCAAAGATTTGGGCGAAGCACGGCACAGTCAGGGTGAGTCATCATCAAAACTGGGACGAATTGAGCAGGGAATTTCCCGATTTTGCCACAGCGCACGTTGAACGATTTCTGGCTGCAGGCCTAGTTAGCAATCTTGTCCGCCAGGAACGCCGCGCGTTTTTGCTTGAACTTGGAAAATTACTATCAGCGCAAGCTTCGCTCACATTCAGTACCCTCAAGCTCGACGGTCGCACCATCGCTTGGAACTACGGATTTAGGTTTGAAGGGAACTGGTTTTGGTATCAACCAGCATTTGATCGCGACATGGCACACTTGTCGCCCGGGACATATTTACTATGCGAAATCCTGCGTCAAGCTTCCGAGGACCCACAGATCCACACCGTCGATCTTGGGCTCGGCGACGAAGAATACAAAGAAAGGTATTCGAAGGCAGGACGAATGACGTTGCACATTACTGCCTCTTCAGGCCACCGCAAGGCCTTGGAAGTTTGCCGCTACGGTGCCGCTCAGTTTGTAAAGCGCTCTCCGCGTCTGGAGCATGGAATCCGCGCAGGCTTGGCTAGATTGCAATCCGTCCGAAAAAGAATCTCAAGAGATGGACTCGCCGGTGGGTTCAACCTCTTAGTATCACGTTCCATGCCGTTTCTCACCGGCCCAAGCCAAGTCATTTTCTTCGAGGGGACCGCCGCCACGCAGTCACAGCGCGCCGATCTACGCCTGCAAGCCCTCTCATTCAAGTTGCTTGCGACTGCCGCCATGCAGTACGAGGCAGAACCTGGAACCCTGGATTACATCTTGCGCGCTGCTAAACGCCTCAACTCCGGCTGTGCAGAGGGATTCGCGCTCACAACTTTGGAGGGCGTTCTCCTTCATTTTTGTTGGTTGTCGCAATTTCAAGGCTTTGCGATGACGGAGCTGCGTAAGGGTCTGGAGGAGCCGGCGCCCGGCTCTGTGCTTCTCTTCGATTGTTGGACGCCACTGTCGCAACGTGGGCAAGGATATTACGGGCAGTGTATCGCCAAAGTTGTGGGTCACATGCTCGAAAAGGGTAAACATCCGTGGATTTTCAGTGCCGCAAGCAATGTGAGTTCGTTGCGCGGAATCGAAAAAAGCGGATTTATTCCTCGCTTTTCGCTCAAGCGGAAAAGAAGATTTCTCGTGACTACGATTTCGAAGATCAACTTGAGCGAGAGCACTGGCGCCAGAATGGATTTGTACCCGGCCGCCTGACTATGGCGACAGCAACCAGCAACATTCCACGAGCAGTAGCAACGCAAGCGCCGCACCTTGCGCCCAGAGGGAGGGAATTTCATCGCAGGATGGCAAGTATCTCTCGCCAGTCTGCAGTGTATTTCGCCGGAACGATTCTCACGACCGCGACTGGTTTCTTTTTTAAGATTTTTCTCGCCCGTAAGCTTGGTGCCGAGCCCTTGGGAATTTACACCGTGGGAATGACTATCGTGGGGCTTCTGGGCCTGTTTAATGCGCTCGGATTACCCGCAGCTGCAACGCGTTTTGTCGCCGCGTATTGCGCTCGAGGGGAGTTCGCTCGGCTGGGCACATTCTTGCGCGGCAGCCTATCTCTGCTGAGCGTGTGTAATCTTCTGTTCGGATCACTGTTGCTGCTTATCGGACCCTGGGTCGCGGTCCATTTTTATCATCTTCCGGCTTTAAGTCCCTATCTTTGGGCATTCGCCTCAATCATGTTTCTGGGTGTGCTGAATACGTTTCTCGGCCAGGTCATGGCGGGTTATCACGATGTCTCGCGCCGGACTCTCATCACACATTTTTTAGGAGTTCCTGCTAACACCTTGTTTGCCGTCATCCTTATCGGTGTTGGATTCCACTTGCACGGATACCTGGCAGCTCAGGTGGCAAGCGCCCTGCTGATCTTCTTACTACTTGCGCGCTCAGTTTGGAAAATGACGCCTCCGGAGTCGCGAACTTTCGGACCGCTTGCTCCAGTGGAGCGTGAAGTTGTCACTTTTTCCGCAGCAGCGTTTGGTACGGCGGGCTTGGAATTTATCCTCGGCCAGGCGGACAAGATATTGCTCGGTCGCTACCTTGACGTCGGGCAGGTCGGTATTTATGCCGTCGCCATGGCATTAGTCGGCTTCGTTCCTATCGCACTGCAGTCTGTGAACCAGATCTTCTCGCCGACCATTTCTGAATTGCACGCGACCGGAAATCATTCCATGCTGCAGCTGCTGTATGCCACTCTCACCAAGTGGGTCCTGGTTTTGACCATTCCATTGGCCTTGACAATGGTCGTATTTGCACACCCGCTGATGTCGATTTTCGGCCCGAGCTTTGCGCCTGGTGCAGCAGTGCTTGCCATCGGTGCAGCCGGACAGCTCCTGAACTGCGCCGTTGGTTCTGTAGGTTTTCTGTTATTGATGTCAGGAAATCAATTTCAGCTGGTGAAGATTCAAGCTCTGAATGCGGCCCTCCTGATCGCACTCGGCCTAATCTTGGTACCGCGGATGGGTACGATTGGCGCAGCACTGGCGACCACCATTACTGTGATCACAACGAATTTGTGGCTCCTCAAAGCTGTTCGCAGCAAGCTGAAACTGTTTCCCTACAATTCCAGCTACCTGAAGCTGGTCTTTCCAACCCTGCTCTCAACCGGAGTGTTGCTGGCGCTGGGGCGCGGTTTCGTTGGAACGCGATCAAATTGGGAATTTGTGCTGGTCGCGATTGTTGCTGCCTATGGATCTTTTCTCGCCATGATTTGGATTTCGGGGCTGGACAGCTATGATCGCGAAATTGCTCAAACGCTCTGGGCAAAAGTCAGCCGAGGGTTTTAAGAAACGAGGTGAATGCGTGATGGCGAGTACGCGAAGCATTACTCTTCCGGAGGAATTGTGTAGTGCGGTGGAGCTCAAGTTCGGCCGCCGCTTTGGATCACTTGACGAATTTGTGGCGAACACATTGACCCATCTGCTCCGCGATGACGCCTTAGCGATGGACGCCAGGGAGCAGCAGATCATCGAAGAAAGGCTCAAAGCGCTGGGCTACGTCTGACGTGACCTCCATTCAACTCCAGTGTGCGGGCGAACGTGAACCGCAGTTTAGGTTCGCACCTTCTCGGTTAACTGAAAATCAGAATTGAAGTCGCTAGACTTAACAACAGATAAGTCTAGGAGCGGCAGAGTTCTTGCAGCGAATACTTCATAACATTTTTCGTCGCAAACCGCAGTCTGCCGGCCTTCGTTTTTCCAGGCCATTGGTGGTGCTCCAGAGTGACGATTGGGCGCGGGTCGGTATACGCGATAAGGAGGGTTTTGAGCAACTCCGCTCTAACGGCCTCAGACTCGGAGAACACCCTTACGATCTTTACACGCTGGAAACCGCCAGGGACGTGGCAGGGTTAGCTTATTTGCTTGAGCGGCACCGCGATTCGAGTGGACGTTCGCCGTGCCTGGTGATGAATTTTTGCGTCGCCAACCTCGATTTCCCGAAGATGAGGAAACTGGGATTCACGGGCATAGAGTTGATGAATCTCGCTTCTGGGTTGCCGGGGCGCTGGTCACGACCGGGATTGTTCGAAGCTTACCGGCAGGGCATTCACAAAGGCGTGCTTTATCCCGCCATGCACGGACTAACTCATTTTTGTCCAGTCGCCGTTGAAAATGCACTCCTAGAGAATGGCGAGCGTGCCCGCCTGCTTCGGCTCCTTTGGGAAGCGGAAACGCCGTACATCTACTGGCGCATGCCTTGGATCGGTTATGAATACTGGAACCCGGAGAAGCCGCATGCCGGTTTTTTGTCTTACAACCGGCAACAGAATCTGATCCAGAAGTCCTGCGCGGAATTCTCTTCCTTCTTTGACACAAAGCCACTATCGGCATGTGCCGCGGGATATCGTGCGAATAACGATACGCATCGAGCATGGGCGGAAGCCGGCATTCGCGTTGTGCAAAATGGGAGCGGCCGTGGCCTGAAGGCGCCGCACATGGACGAATTCGGCCTGCTTCATCTGTACCGTGCGATTGATGTTGAACCGTCTCAAAAAGAACTCGACACCGAAAAGTATTTAGAGATCGCCGCCGTCTGTGTTGCGCGGGGATCGCCAATAGTAATTTCGACCCACGCCATCAACTTCCATTCCTCTCTGAAAGATTTCCGGACTTCGACACTCATTGCCCTCGATGCGCTACTGAAAGCGCTGGAATCGAAGTATCCCGGCCTGCTGTACGTGAATGACGAAGAGCTGTACACGCTCGTCACTGACGGGAATCTCCGAAACCGCTCTCAGCGTATTACCGTTTCCACTGCTCCATTCGAGCGCAGAGCCGCCGTTATGTACGCGGGGACCTCATGAGGCAAACTCCAAGTTCCCTGATTCTGATAACTGTGGATTGCCTACGCGCCGACCACGTCGGATTTCTTGGATACGAGCGTCCGACCACTCCATTTCTAGATTCCCTCGCGAAACAAAGCTTGGTCTTCCGGAACGCAATCACCGCCGGTGCTCCAACCTACTACTCACTGCCTGCAATACTAGTGTCTCGCTATCCTCTGGCTCTCGGCCGGGATGTGTTGGGAATCGCCCCCGAGGAAAACACAATTCCTTCGGTGCTGAAAGGATACGGCTTTCAAACTGCGGCATTCTCGGCCGCCAATCCCTACATTTCGGCGCGATTCGGCTACGACCAGGCATTCGATTGCTTCCGCGACTTTCTTGATGCAGAAACACTGGAATTTACCGCTGAACCGCCTCCGCCCCGACTTCGAAGTCGTGCGAATCAGGCTCTTTCCAGAGCCTGTCATGTTGTGCCGGGATTCGGCAAAGCCTATGACGAGCTCTATTTTCAATATTGCCAGCGAATCGGTTCTGAACCTTGCCAGGGCCTCGACTCCCTAAGACGGTTTCCATCGGCCGACGTGATCGTGGATCATGCAATCGCCTGGCTGAATGAGCATTCCAATGGCCCCTTCTTTCTCTGGCTGCATTTGATGGATCCTCACGCTCCGTACCACCCCAAACGGGAAGCACTGGATGAGATGAAATCGGGCGGAGTCTCTGCCGAGGAAGCCAGATATCTGAATTCTTTTTGGATCCGGAACGACATTGGCCCGAACCGCCTCCGCCAAAAACGAAACGAGGTAATAGCCCTGTATGACGCTGGCATCCGCTGGGCTGACATTCAGATCCGCAGGCTGACGGAAAAACTCGTGGAACTCAATGTCTGGGATAAATGCGCCCTGGCAGTTACTGCCGACCATGGAGAGGAATTTCTGGAACACGGCGGCCGATTCCATGCCCCGCTCAAACTTACGGAGGAGTTGATACGTGTGCCGCTCCTGTTGCGTGTTCCTCAAATCCAGAATTCGCGCGAGCTATCCGTATCTTTCGGGTTGATCGACCTTGCTCCGACGCTTCTGGATGCGCTCGGTTATCCGGCGCCTGCCAGTTTTCGAGGTCGCAGCCGCTGGGAACAAATTTCAAACAGTGAGGAGTGGCATCAGCCGGTGTTCACCGAATGCGTTCACGGATGTACGAATCCTTTTCACCCCGAGAATCGGGTTGCACCCAGAATTCTGGCGGTGCGAAAGGGACACCATAAGCTGGTAATGGATTTCTCGAGTGGCACTCAACAGTTGTTTAACCTGAGTTCAGACCCTGCAGAGCAGAATCCCGTGGATGATCCGGAAGCTAGACCAATTTGTCGAGAACTTCTGGAACACGCAAGGAAGCACCTGGTGGAACCTCAAAAGTCACGAGATTTCGAGCGTCGCATGGAGTCTCAACTGCGAGACCTTCGAATAGAATTGGCGCATTCAACTGCAAACACAAACTAGTCGCGATCTGACGGTCCCAGATACGGAAGGCAAGAAGCCAATCCGCATCCTTCTCGATAGTTTCGCCGACGCGGGCTTGCCGAACGCGCAAATGGGAAACGCGAGAGAGATAGCTTGCCGCTTGGATCCTGCGCATTTCCACATCAGGATGTTTGTTTCAGGACAGCCTGATGCGCGGCTAGTCGATCACGCAAACATCCGCCTGATTCGCCTGCCAAAGCGGCGGCAGACGATCAGAATTCTGCGCGAATTTCTATGGGGCGACCACGACATTCTTTTTTATCTAAAATCATCGCCCGCCAGCCGCCTGTACATGAACCTGAGAAGAAGATGGAACGATCATCGGATCGTGATTGGCACGATGGAATCTCAATCCGACCTGAGAAATGAACCGACCATCACACCAGAAGCGATTCATCTCTGGGAGCAGACAGTACTGAAATGTGACTACCTGTTCAGCAATTCACGATCGGTACAGGCAGGACTGAAGCGTGAATACAGCCTGAGCAGTGAAGTTATCCCGACCGGAGTAGATACGAAATTCTTCACTCCGGACTGGGAACGAAAACCCAACTTGAGACCTCGGGTCCTGTTCGTGGGGTCGCTGCGGCCATTCAAGCAGCCACAGCTTCTTCTCGATGCGGCAGTGCGATTCGCGCAGGCCGACTTCCGAATCGCTGGCGAAGGGCCGCTCGGCTCCGAAATCAGGAACCGTACCCAACGTGAAGGCATAACCAACGTCCGGCTCTTAGGATTGCTGGATGCACACCCACTCCGCGAAGAATATCGCCGAGCAGACGTCTTTCTCTTTCCATCCATGTGGGAAGGTTCGCCGAAAGTCATCCTCGAAGCCGCCGCATCCGGGTTGCCTGTAATTGCGCGAAATAGTTATTCGCCGGAAACGGTCGTTCACGGCGTTACTGGATATCAGGCTTCATCTGATTCAGAGATTTTTTCGTTTTTAGAAGCGCTCCTCGCTAGCCCAGAGTTGAGAACCAAACTAGGACGCAACGGCCGCCAACACAGCTTGACCTATGACTGGGACCTGATCTCCGCGCGATGGAGCGAAGCTTTCGAAAGGTTGGTAGCGGCCAAATACATGGGGATAGCCTCATGACCTCACCACCGGCCCTAGCCGCTGTAGGTGCGGGGACTGGAATCAGTTTTCCCTCTGAAGCACGCCCCCTTCACGTGCTGACACTGACCCCGTTCTACCCGTCTGAACACGATCCGGCGCAAGGCTGCTTTGTATCCGAACCATTGCGCGAGCTCAAAGGCGACGATGTAGTAAATGATGTAATCGCGGTGCAGCCGTTTTATCGCGGGCGGGCTCGCGCCGTGCCCTCGGACACCTCATCCCGTTGGCATACCTACTTCTCCTTGCCTGGGAACATCGGGCTTCCCTTGTCCGGAGAATTTCTCGCCGCCAGTCTGATTCCGCAGATTCGTAAGTTGCACCCATTTGATTTGATTCACGCGCACTCGGCCCTGCCATGCGGAGCTGCCGCTCTTTCACTGAGCAAAAAGCTTCGCATCCCTTTCGTGGTCACGGTTCACGGTCTGGACGCCTATTCAACCCGGCAAGCTGGTCCACTCATCGGAAAGTGGTGCGAGGGAATTTCGAAACATGTCTACGAATCCGCCGCCGTCGTGATCTGTATCAGCGAAAAAGTGCGCCAGCATGTAGCTGATGTTGCGGACGTGCGAGCCGCCATCGTTTATAACGGAGTTGACCCATCCTTCTTCCATCCACCCGCGAAAGAGAAGTCGTCCCTCATCGTCCTGAGCGTCGGGAATCTAATTCCCATCAAAGGGCATGCACTGCTACTCCGCGCATTTGCACCTGTCGCGAATTCCGTCCCCGGTTGTTCTCTGGAAATTATCGGTGACGGGCCAGAACGCAACGATTTACAACGTCTGGCGGTTGATCTCGGAATCCGCGATCGGGTTCGTTTCCTCGGACGACAAAGCAGACAAGAAGCAGCAGCAGCGATGCAAAGATGCGCTCTATTCGCTCTCCCCAGCAGCTACGAGGGCCTGGGCTGTGTGTACTTAGAAGCAATGGCTTGCGGCAAGCCCGTGATCGGCTGTCATGGCCAGGGTATTGATGAAATCATTGAAGACCGAAGAAATGGTGTGCTGGTTCCGCCTGGCAGTGAGACAGAGCTGTCCGATGCACTCGCTATTCTATTGAGTAGCCAACCGCTTCGTCAGCGGATGGGAAACGCCGGTTACGAGACCGTACGTTCGCGACACACAATAGCGCATCAGGCAGTCCAACTCACGGAAATCTACCGGGAGTGCGTGCAATGAATGTCCGCTTGGTCATCTTGACGGAGATCATTTCACCCTATCGCATCCCTGTATTCAATGCTCTCGCGCAACACCCGGAAATTGATCTCCATGTACTTTTCCTCGCGGAAACCGATTCGTCAATGCGCGAATGGCGCGTTTACACAGACGAAATTCAGTTCTGCTACGAGGTTCTGCCTTCATGGCGGCAGCGATTGGGAAAGCACAATCTTCTGATCAACAGAAATGTCGGCGGAGCGATCGCCAGGGCCGAGCCTGACGTCATTCTCTGCGGCGGCTACAACTATCCAGCGTCGTGGCAGGCTCTTCGTTGGGCAAAGAGAAACCATGTGCCATTCTTGCTCTGGTGCGAAAGCACAGCCGGCGATCGGCGCAATCTTTATTGGGTAGTGGAAGGCCTGAAGCAGACGTTCCTAAACGATTGCACCGGTTTTGTCGTGCCGGGAAATTCGGCGCTTGAGTATGTTCACCGAATGACGGGATCCGAGAATATTTTTCTGGCACCCAACGCTGTGGACATCCACTTGTTTTCTGCGCAATCGGCAGCGGCCAGGATGAATCCACGTCTGCGGGGCGAGCTCGGGCTTCCGGATCGTTTTTTGCTTTACGTGGGCAGGCTAGTGCGCGCCAAAGGCGTGCTTGATCTGCTGGAAGCCTATGCCAGCCTGGAAACACAGGTCCGCAGTGAACTCGGCTTGGTATTTGCAGGAGACGGCCCTCTCAGGGCGGACCTTCAAGCCGCGGCGCAATCTATTTTCCCGGGCTGCGTTCACTTCGCTGGGTTCATCGACCGAGACGAATTGGCGACCTACTATTCTCTTGCGGAATGCCTGGTGTTGCCCACCCACAGCGATACCTGGGGAATGGTCGTCAATGAGGCGATGGCCTGTGGATTACCCGTTATCTGCACTCGCATCGCGGGCTGCGCCGCCGACCTCGTCAGGTCAAACGGCCTGCTCGTCAGCCCCAGCAATATCTCGGAACTCGGCGCGGCAATGCAAGAAATGGCAAGCGACTCTGCGTGGAGAGCCAGAATGTCAGTCGAGAGCAGAAGGCTGATTCAAAACTACTCTCCTGAATATTGCGCCGATGGAATTGCGGGGGCCGCATTGTCCGTAGGCTCGCAGCGTGGTCGAAGCGACAACCACAGCCAAGGGCTCACTTCGGCGCCGATTTTCTAAGAGCTCATTCCGCTACTCGCCTGACAAAGATCCCCGACTTTGCGATGCTGGCGCGAACCTGATTCGCTAATCAAATGCGGGCGTCTCGTTGCTATCATCCAAGCGCGCATCGAATTTTCGCGCAGCGTAACCTCGCGAATGTCTGACAACGGACTCAAAGCGGTTCTCATTCTGATGGGCGGATTTTTCCTACTCGCCCTGGTACTTCTTGAGCGTCCAGATTATCTCTCCACTCCTGCCATGCTCGGCGGGATCATCGCCGCGCAGGTGATTTTGGCTGCAGTGTGCAGGTTTAAACAGGCATTCTTTCTGGCATTGATGATCGCGTTCGTATGGGCTGGCACAAACGTGCCTGATCAGACGGTGTGGCTGCAAGGACGCTGGTTCGTCCTCGGTATCGGTGCCGTTACCGGGTTGGCCATCTATATGAAGGACCACAACCACCACTTCAGCACCTTTCACTTGATCGCGTCTTTCTGCGTGTTGTCGGCCGCTGTTTCTGGCCTCGTGTCTGCTTATCCGGAAGAATCTCTGCTGAAGGCACTCAGTCTCCTGTTGCTCTTTGTCTATGCGTCTTCAGGGGCAAGGATCGCAATTCCCGTGTTTCATCCGGAGAAGTTCTTTCACGGTCTGCTGGTCGTCTGTGAGTTCCTGTCTTATTTCACGTCACTTTGTTATTTCGTGTTCCGTTGGGAATTTTATGGAACCTCGAATTCGTTGGGCGCTGTAATGGGCGTCGTGGTTATCCCCATTCTTCTTTGGGGAGTGTTGACGGCCCATACCCTTAATTCGCGGCGCAGACTCGGATTCGCCGTGCTTCTCGCCATCCTCGCCCTCATGACCAGTTTTGCAAGGGCGGCGATTTGTGCTGGGATGGTTTCCTGTCTCACCATGTGCATCGCGCTGCGCCAGTACCGGCTTCTTGCAAAGGGCCTGGCGTTCGCAGTTGTGCTCGCAGTTGCCGCCGTCATGTTCGTCCCCAGACAGAGCGAGGCCCCAACGTGGGATGGTTCACAGTCTGTCTTCGATATGTTCGTGTTCAAGGGGAAGCCGGAACAGGGCGCATTCGGCTCGCGCAAAGGCCCCTGGCAGCAGACGTGGGAAGTCATCAAGGAACATCCGTGGTTCGGCAGCGGATTCGGCACCAGCCAAACCGGAGATGATTTAACCAATATCCAAACCAAGTACACCGGTTCGCATATCGACACCCGGGTCGTTCGAGAACACGGGAACAGCTATCTTGCAATAGCGGAATGGGTAGGGCTGCTGGGCGTACTCCCTTTCTATTCGCTGATTGGGATGACCCTGCTGAATGTTCGTAAGGTGTTCTCTAAAGTGCGCGTCACTGGTAACGCCTTTCTTCCCGCCATACCGGCGGCAGCAGTCGTATTGGCGGGACTTGTGGAAGCGATGTTCGAAGACGGGCTGTTTGCTGTCGGATACTATCTCTGCGTTTTGGTCTGGGCGCTTGCATTCATCCTCGTGGACCTGATTCATTACAGCGAATCAGGCCAACATGCGCAGGAGTCCGTTCCGTCGGAAAATTGGGGCGGACTCGTACCAGCGAGCGCCGGGCAATGATCCACCTCTTCTTAAACGGGCTCGGGGCCAGCTCCGGCGCCGGACTCACATATTTGTTCAATGTCTTGCCGCACCTGGCCTCGAATCCCGCAGTTCACACAACTTTGGCGGTTCAATCGCAGTTGCGCGGGCAGTTCGAGAGAATTCCCAATGTTAGGCTGCTCAGGGCCGATATTCCTCAGTCAACCGCGGCGAGGTTCTGGTTCGAACAAAACAGGCTCCCAGAACTGATTCGCGACTCAGGAGCTGACGTTCTGATTTCAGCAGGCAATTTTGCCTTGCGGAAGTCACCGGTGCCGCAAATCCTGCTGAGCGGCAATTCGCTTTACACCTCTGCCGATTTTGATCGTGATCTACGGCAACGCCGCGAGTTTGGCATGTTGCTGGACAACAGAATTAAAAGTGTCTTTGCCCGGAAGTCTGTCCATTGGGCCGACCGCACGGTCGCGCCAACACCGGCATTCGCGGATGAACTGAAGCGGTGGACTGGTAACGAAGTGCTCGCGATTTACCATGGATTCGATCACGAGCTGTTCTTTCGTGACCACTCGCCGTTGGCCGACGATGTGCAACGAAAGCTTCTCGATATCGATGACAGCGTGAAATTGCTATTCGTCAGCCACTACAACTACTACAGAAATTTTGAAGCGCTGTTTCGGGCCCTGCCGCTAATCACGGAAAGCTTGAAGCCCCGCAAAGTTCGCCTGTTCCTGACCTGCAAGCTACAGGAGGGCGCGAATCCAGGTGCATACAAGATTGGCCACGCGTCCGATCTGATTCATAGGCTCGGAATCCGAGATGAGGTCGTGGAACTTGGGGCAATACCGTACCGTTCGCTGCATCACCTATATCGCGCCTGCGATATCTACGTGACCCCCGCCTACACGGAGACTTTTGCGCATCCCCTGGTTGAGGCAATGGCCAGCGGACTGCCGATCGTAGCCTCGGATTTGCCCGTGCACCGCGAGGTCGCTGCCGAAGCCGCTTGTTACTTTCCGCGCTTTTCCGCCGAGGCACTCGCGCAGAACGTGGTACGCATCGCGGCCAGCATGGAGCTAAAGACAAGCCTTGCTGCGGCGGGCCGGAGGCAATCTGCGTATTTCAGTTGGAAGACACACGTCGAACAACTACTCGATCTTGCCTTCTCCATTCAGCAAAGCCCACGATCGAAAGCGGCAACGAACGCTGCTTAATTTCTGATTGAAGACAAATACAGGCTATCGGCAAAATTGGCCATCACCGGGAACTTTTCGCTGGCCCGGCGCAGCATCTCCGACGTCCAGACGAGCGCCTGATACTTAATTGGTAAAAATCGCCGGTCACTAAATTGCGGGTTCAAAGAGAAGTACCCGTCAACCGAAAGTGCGGTTGATCCAACCATCGCGCTAAACGCTGACATGAGCTGTCTCGGACCCCAGTAGCGGACTTCAAACCCGGTTGCCTCGCGGAACCCACGCCGCAATTGATGATAAGCGCACCGCAAACCGTAGGCATTAGGCATCTGCACCAGAGACTTTCCGCCAGAAGCCAACACACGATGTATCTCGCGCAACGTGCTCTCGACATCTTCGCAAGCGATGTGCTGCAGCACGCTGTATGAAAAGACCTGACCGAAGAGTCCATCCGCAAACGGCAAATGGCGTCCGTCCGCGACCACATAATGGGCATCAATTCCGAGTTGTAGCGCCACCCGGCGCGCAGCCCGGATTGCTTTTAGTGACGGATCGATTCCCACCGGACGATAGCCCTGCTTCGCTGCAGCGATGCACCATCGGCCCCAGTTACAACCAATTTCCAGGAACAGCTTGCCGTCTCCAACCGGAAGCCGAAGCTGCGGAATGGGATATTCGGTCATGTTTCCGACGAGATGCTGGTACAGCCCGCCATTGGTCGCGCCGATTGCTCTCTGAACGAAAGGATCTATGCTGCCGGGGGCCACGTCGAATTGCGGCAAATTGGCGCCGTCGCCTTGCTCTGCTACCGCCAGAGACCGTGTGCCTTCCACGTGCGTTTGCGGAACCTCGGACAGCAGCAGAATCGGAATGCCTTCGATCAGTGCGAACCGATGGCCTTCTTCGCAAGTCAGCTTCGAGTCTTCAAGCGCAAGCGGAAGACGACATCGCGGGCAGACCAGCAACGGCAAAATTCTGCCATCGAATGCGCTGAGAGTTTGAGACGACGTCAACAGTTCTTCTCATCGTAAGCCTTGGGCAGCTGGTGGGGAGTTAGCGTTTTCGATACTCTCCCCAACCGAGTTTTGCGGGGCGAATCGGAAATTTCGTGACGGGCCAGGGGAAGACTCTTATCGCATCAGAATATGAGCTCTCCTTTAGCGCCGCGTTCGAGCTAGGGGCAGATCTTTAGATGTGCCGATATGCGTCTCTTATGGGATTACGGCTTTTTACCCGCTGCGCTCTAGATTCTTTTCCGCATCCTCTTCGGTACGGGTGATGAAGACCATCCGAGTCCCGGAGGACGACAGATAATAGCCCAGGACGTCAGTCCTGGGTGCCGTGCGAAGCACGAACAGCGAGCTTCAGCTCGACGCCTTCAGTCTTCAAAACGGCCCCTCATCCTCTCCAGTCCCTAATTCAATCTGCTCCGCTACAGCCCCTTTCCCCTGGGGGCTTTCTTATACCTGACATCAAGCAGCCGCGGGTACTCGACCTGCTTGCCCACCAAAAGCTCCGCAATGCTCAAAATCTGCAGACGCGGATATTTGTTCGCCAATCCAGGAGGCTGATAAAAGCCCGCTTCAGCAGCCTCTTTCAGCATGGGCTTGGTCGGAGCCTCCATGGAAATAAGCGCCCCAATTTCCGCTCTCTCGCGCTCGATCACGCCGCGCAGCGGCTTGGCAGGCCGGCAATGTCCGCCACGAACCAGCCGCATCGCGGCGGAATATGGTTAGCCCAGGGCGTAAGCCCTGGGTAGTCGTGCGAAGCACGAGAAGGGGGCTCAGCCCGATCCCGCGTTTTATGACTAAGCCTCTTACGACTAACGACCGCGCTTCAGCGCCGCGTAAGTTGCAGGTGAGAGGGCGAGCCGGCGTCAGCCGGACAAGCCTTGAGCTACAGCAACTCGCTCCACAACAAGCTTGGCCAGCTTCAGCGCGAATGACTTTTTCGCCAATTGCCTTCACCGTGGAAGAGCGGCTCTTTACGCGCCGCGTTAGCTGCGAGCCGAGATCCAGCCGGCTTCAGCCGGACAAGGCTTCAGCTACAGCAAGTCGGCCCACAACACGCCCTCTTAGCCGGTTTCACTGCCCGTACAAACGCGCTCATGAATTTGCCGTCCACCTGCGGCGCGATCGCGTCCACATCAACTCCTGCGGACGACAAAAACTCCCGCGCATCCTCCACGAAATAAATTCGCGTCGGCTCAATCGAGATCTGCTCGAATCCCGCTGCCGCCAGCCTGTTGCGATACTCACCTT
>QHZR01000081.1 GCA_003224755.1 Acidobacteriota bacterium | reverse complement strand
GTCAATGTCCTGGACGTTTCTTCTGAAAGTATGGCCGCTTTTCAGGTGTTCATGTATGGCCGCTTTTGGGTGTTCACTGAGGACCATGCGTCCAGGTCTGGATCAGTGATCGTCTCAAAGAATTCGTGGGACAGCACGGAGGCAGTCGAGTCAACAAGGTCGCCATTTGGAGTTGGAGTGGCCACCTGACATCCGGGAACGTTTTGGTAAGGCTCCACGGAGAAAAGGATGTGGCCAATGTCATTAAATACAACAGCTCCGTGATAGGCACAGAAGAAGAATGACGATGGATTATCAGGGGAGTAGCAGATCGAAGTGAGATCGAAGCAGGTGTCAATACCACGCGGTAAGAACACGTGCACGATATTCGAATATCCACTCTGAATGGAAAGCTTCACCGCGGCCGCATGGACGATCGAAAGAATATCGTTCTGATCAAGGACATTCGTCTGCAGGGTCCGATTGATGGAAACCGTACCGCCCACCGGATAGCGGAGAGTTGCGGTCGTTAAGAAAAACAGCGGGGTCGCCCCAGCACGCGGTTGGGCCGGCTGGACAATCGAAGTAAACGGGATTGTTCTCCGCAGTTCGCACCACGGGCCCGCCATGGTAGGAGAGATCGGCTGGATAAAACCCAGGTTTCGGCAGAACGCCGTTTGAAGCGAGCTTCACGTTCGTGAGGGAGCTCGCTGGTAGTTTCTTAGCGGCCGGAGTCGCGGCCGGTACGATTCGATATACAAACTTCGTTGTCGAAACGGCAGCGGCCTGGTCGGAACCTGAAATTGTGGTTTGCACGGCGACGCCTGACTGCGCGTGCATGGTCAACGCAGTGAGAGAAAGAAGACAAAAGAGCGAAGACACACTCTTAATGACAGACATGGAACATTTCTCCTTTGAATGGCTGGACACAAGTTAGAAGGGCAAGACTGCGAAGGAAGGTCTCGCGGTCCGTGTTAGCACTTCGAGAATGAATCTAGGGTGAGTAGAAGAAGGAACGCAATACCGCGCATTCCTTAACCAAGCTAGGTGCGCTGCCAGAAATACTTCTTGACAACGCACGTATGTCTCTTAGACACGCCGCATCACGTCAGAATCCCGTGATGCCTTTCGGAGCGCCAAGCCCGCTCGGCCCGTCGTAACCGACTTTGCCCGTGCACAGATACGATCCACCGCAAGTGCCGTTACTACCCGAAGTCACATCAAATAGACCCGACGTGTGCGAGTAAGGATACGATCCATCCACCGTACTCGTGCCGTTTCCAGCCAAAGCGTAAACCGCCGCGCGCCAACCTGAAACCAACCGGATTGTCCCTGGTAGCGTACGGTATCGTAAACTGCAGCGCCGGTGTTCGGATTGGCGTCGGCGGAAACATCAGCCACGGTTCGCCTGACGCATCCGGCACCCTTCTGCCAGGTGGGCTTTGGCTCGTATGCGCTACAGCCGCTCCCAGCGCCGGCCCACACCGTCTCACTCTTGCGGGTGTTATTTGTATTGAGGTTTAAGGTGGTGCCGCCGACCGCGGTCACATATTGCGAGGAGGCGGGGTACTCGACTCCATAGCCGCTATCGCCGGACGAGAATGTGATTGGCGTTCCGACATGATTAAAGTGCCCGTCGTAGGTGGACGTTGTCTCGCTGGAAAACTCGCCTCCGCCCCAGGAGTTGGAGACGACATTGGCGTGCGTCCTCGCATAGTCTTCTGCTGCGATCAGGTTAGCGAACGAATTTGTCGTGGCTTCGACCAGCAGGATCTTGCAATTTGGGCAGACGGCGTGTGCGACTTCTACGTCCAGTGAAATTTCAAGCGCCCAGCCTGCGTTGGTCTGCGGATAGCTGGTCCCCCCCTTCTGGTTGACTCTTTTGAAACAGCCGTTCGCGGTTGTGCACGCGGGAAGACCGAAATGAGTGCTATACACGCCGAGATCGCTCTCGATGTTCGGGTCATTGTATGCGTCAACGATCGCCATAGTTTGGACTTTGCTGGCCGACGCCGGAAGGCCATAAGCGGTCCGGAATTGCACCGGGCCATAACCACTGGGCGTCGTCGCGGCAGCAGGAACACCGCGGCTGTCTGTAACGACACGTGCGTGACAGCGGCCAGTGCCGAAGGCGGCAGGGCCGGGGCAAACTGGGCGGTGACTGGCAGCCACGAGCGACGCGGAGAGCAGGAAGGACACGAGAAAAGTTCGCAAGCACATAGAGACCTCCAACAGGATGGTTTTCCGGCGCGCCAGAGATCGTCGAGAAAAGCTGCAGGATTGTAGGTTCAATTGACGACCACTGTCAACACGCAGAAGAGTGCGGTAGTGTCTGAAATCTGCGTTGAAGCTAAACAGCGAGCGCTTGCTTTTATGCCAAAGACCGCCGTATCTTGAGGCATGGCATCGAATCGCATCGAACTAACAGCCCTAAAAAAACTACTCTCCGAAGACCGTCTTATGGTCCATCCCGTGTCATCAGGCGGAACACACAAAATTAGATAAAGCCGAAACTCGGTGAGGAGAATGTATGCGTTTTACTTTTAGCTTGCTGTTAGCGTTGCTGCTCCTGCCGATGTCTGTATCAGCTCAACAGTCGATTGTGGAATATCCCATTCCTTCTGGCAGCACGGCTGGCAATGTTTGCGCTGGACCAAATGGTCAGGAGTGGTTTGTAGGCGATGCCAAGATCGGCTATGTCGATACCCTCAACAATTACCAAATCACGGAATACGCTGTCCCGGGTTCTACATCTGGATTGGTCGGCTGTTCCTTTAGTCCTGCCAGTTTGCTGTGGTTTGGGAATCAGAATACGAAAACACTCTATTCCTTTGACCCGGTGACCATGAACTTCGCTACCTTGCCGATTCCGGCTCCGAACGCTGGTTTAGCCGGGGTGGTCTGGCACAGCGATGGCTTGCTCTACGTCATGATTCCCCAAAGCAATGTGATTCGCCGTCTGCGTTCTGACACACTTGGGCGAGCACAGTGATACTGCCCTCCGGAAGTTTCCCCCACGGTTCCTCATCCTGTCCTGATGGCAACGTCTGGTTTGCCATGAACACGGCCAATAAGATTGCCTATGTCACGCCCGCCGGAACTTGGGCAAGCTTTGTCTTACCGCAATCGAATTCCCATCCCTTCACCACCGCGTGTGTCGCCTCGGACAATGGTACCTACTTTACCGAGATGGCGGTCAACAAAATTGCCCGCATCGACCGGACGACGCACGTCATTCAGCAGTGGACTGTATGCTGCAACACCACGCCTAAAGGAATTGCGATAGGTCTTGACAGCAACGTGTACTTCGCCCTGAGTGCGGTAAACAAAATTGCTTTTATGCCGCTTGGCGGTGGAACCATCACTACCTTGCTGGTTCCCACGCCTGCGACCGCGCCCAATAAGGTCAATCTGGGCCCGGATGGTCTGATCTGGTTCAGTGAACACGACCAACCCAACGTGGGGCAGGTGCTTGGTTCCGGTTTACTGTTGCTAGGAACCCGCCAAGAGCCATGAACGAGAAAGTAGCGAGGTCGCGGGGAGTGAACAGCGCAAAAGGAGAATCGCAATGACTTGGATTACTGACCGCAAATGGCAACCGCTGTTCGGTTGAATACTGGGGTTCGCAAGAAGCGGCACAGATGCCAGCGACCCGAACTACAAAATCAATCCTTGCCGGTTCTTCGACTCAAACGAAGATGCGCTCGCGGACATGAAAAGGCTGGCGGGGGAGTGAAACCCGGTAAGAGAATGCGCGATGATTAACATTGTCACATTTTCGGGTGGTAAAGATTCAGAGGCTCTCTTGGCATGGGCCGAGGACAGTCTGGATTCCTACATCGTTGTGACCTGTGACACGAAATGGGAGCACCCAATCACCTACGCCCACATTCAGGACATTTGCTCTCGGCTGACTCGCGCGTCCAGCGTTCATCTGTTGTCGCCGCCGAAATATCCGCAAGGTATGCCCCAGCTGTGCGGATTAAGCGGCGCGTGCCTTCGCTGAAGGCGCGGTTCTGTACAGAGGCTCTCAAGGTTGACGCCATGCTTGCGTTCTTGGCGACTTTACCGGATGAATTCACGATCTATCAGGGCATCCGGCGCAACGAATTCGAGGCGCGGAGCAAGATGCAGCAGCGGGAATGGTCGGACACTTACGACGCCTGGGTAGAACGTCCATGCTTCCACTACTCCGCTCAAGACTGCTTTGATGCGGCAAAAGCAAAAGGCAGGCCGATAAATCCGCTGTATCTCATTGGAGCGGCGCGGGTCGGATGCTTCCTGTGTGTGCTCATCTGCCGGGTACATTCCAGCCTGCGCGTAATACCCGCAATGGAAGCGGGGATCTTCGATCACGTTTGGACAACTGCAGAACTCAACACGTGAGCGACGCGCTTCGCTTAATCTTCGTCCCTCTAAATCCTTATAATCCTGTAATTTAGATGGGTTACTTACGCTTGGACTAGTCCTTTTATGCGGTTGAGTACCCTCCTATGTTGAGGTTCAGGTTCAAGCATGGAGGATGTTGTTCGGAACGCATTGGCTCTGGTGAAGATTGCCTCGGACGTTGCCGACAACAAACAGAAGTTGCTCATCGCTGATCGAAGCGGTAGATCACTCAAAGAAATCGTTCTCCCAAAATAGCGCGACGAAGACTGGCATTTGGGTACGGGGCCTCGATGGGCCCCATTTTTTATGTCCCAAGACGATCAAATTGAAAATGATTCCATGACAATGTCGGCTCCCTAGCCCCGGGTGAACTTGGTGGTGCTGAACCAACCAAGAGGCTCGGGAGAAAAGGAGCCGATATGTTGATTATAGGCTGTGATTTCCATCCTAGCTTTCAGCAGATTGCCATGCTGATGTGGAGACCGGGGAATACACAAGGAAGAAACTGCCGCATGCTTGGGGAGAGGCGGCGGAGTTTTATCGCAGTTGGCAAGGGGAAGTACGTGTGGGTATCGAGGCCACGGGTAGCACGCGCTGGTCCGAACGCTTACTGGAAGAGTTAGGGCAAGAGCTGATCATGGGGGATGCGGCAAAGATTCGCGCCAGCTGCGTGCGGCGGCAGAAGACGGACGCGCGCGACGCGGAGCACTTAGCGTAGCACTTATTGGAGTTGTTGGCGGGCGGTCAGTTTCCCGCCATCTGGGTGCCGAGCGCCGAACAGCCGGACCTGCGCGAGCTGGTTCTGCATCGGCACAAGCTGGTCGAGATGCGTACCCACATCAAGAATCAGCTGCAGCACGTGGCTTTGAACGAAGGCCTGCAGAAAAAACGGCAACTGTGGACCGAGCGCGGACGGCAGTGGCTGGAAGAGTTACCGTTGCCGGAATGCACCGACCGGCGTCGCGTAGATTTGCTGCAGTGACTCGATCAGCTGGAGGCGAACATCGGCGAACTGGATGAGGCGGTAAGCAACGCCGCCGCCAGCCAGGACGCGCGGGTGCGCTTGCTGATGACCATCCCGGAGTGGGGCCGGTCACAGCTCTGGCGTTCGTGCTGGTCACCGGCGATATCGCTCGCTTTCGTCGCAGCAAAAACCTGACCAGCTATCTGGGATTGATTCCCCGGGAAGAGTCGAGCGGCACGCGCCGTCGCCTGGGAGCGATCTCCAAGCAAGGCAACACGCTGCTCAGAATCTTACTCGTCGAAGCCGGACAATCGGCGGCGCGTTGCGATCCCGAGTTATGGTGTGCCTACCAGCGCCTGTGCTGCAAAAAACAGCACACCGGCATCGGCAAAGTAATGGTGGCGCGCAAACTGGCGGTGCGACTGTACTGGATGCTCAAACAGCAGCAGCCGTACCGGCCAGCTCATGCACTGAGCAGCCCGAGTCATTCCGTGAGCGCCGCTTAGGCAGCTCGAGCGCTTGAATGGGCGCTCGGCCTCCCTCAGGTGCGGGGAGTTCGAACCGTGAATCATGATCGTCGCCCGCGGGTGATCGCATAGGTGGGTGATGGAGCTGAGCTCCATCGAGAGATTCAGATGAGCACGAGCCTTGGTCAGCTGGCACTCTGAGTTTTTCCACGAGAGCGAAATGGCGCTCCTATAACACCGAGCCGCCTTTACCCTCGCGTCTCATGACAACGCCGTCGTCGTTATGGACGGGATGACAAATTCTATTTTGTTGAAAAGGATTGCTGAAAGTGACGGACCGAGACTAACAGCCGAATTGACTGAGCCGAGAAATCACAACCAACAGCTGAGCGCTGACAGCTAGAGTTACTTCGCTTCTATCGGTTGAATCAGTACGAACTTGCCCATGGAGCCGCGGTCTTTGAAGATGATCTTGCCGCTGATCTTGGCGAAAAGAGTGTCATCTTTGCCGCGTCCGACGTTCAATCCGGGTTTCACGCGGGTTCCACGCTGACGGACGATGATGGTCCCGCCGGGAACGACTTGACCGCCGAATGCCTTGAATCCTAACCGCTGCGCGTTCGAGTCGCGCCCGTTACGTGAACTGCCTAATCCTTTTTTGTGTGCCATAAGAAAGCTCCTAGCTGTTAGCTTTCAGCTCTCAGCCGTCAGCTTTCAGCAAAATCAAAACCTCGTCGTTCCGAACCGCTCAACGTCAAAAGGCATTTAGATGAGAGCGCTACTTCTTCTTCGCTCCGGTCTTTTTGGGCGCGCTCTTTTTGGGAGCAGCCT
The DNA here is from genome assembly GCA_003224755.1 of Acidobacteriota bacterium. Classification (GTDB taxonomy): domain Bacteria; phylum Acidobacteriota; class Terriglobia; order Terriglobales; family Acidobacteriaceae; genus Gp1-AA145. Next base: position 21,046 of record QHZR01000081.1, on the reverse strand, counting down.
TCTTCTTTGCCGCTGGTTTTGCACCCTTCGCTTCAGCTTTAGGCTCGGTAGCAGCTTCCTTCTTCGGCTTCGCTTCTTTTTTCGGAAGCTCGGGAGCGGTGAATTTCTGGCCGTCAAAGGCAATCTCGGTTATCCGCACCGAGGAAAACGGCTGCCGATGCCCGACAAGCTTCTTGTACTGCTTCTTTTTCTTGTAATGAAAAACCAGGATCTTCTTGGCTCGGCCTTCGTTGAGGACTTCTCCCGTGACCAGCGCGCCTTGTGCCCGCGCAATTTGTCCGTTGCCCGCCGAAACAGCCAGCACATCACCAAACTCGACTTTGCCGTTCTTTTCACTGCTCTGGGTTTCCAGGCGAACCACATCGCCGGGCGCTACCCGATACTGCTTTCCACCGGCGCGAATGACCGCGTACATAGTCTTATCTCCATGCGTCCTCATCGCGGGACAGGCTTATCCAGCAACTTCCCTCAGAGGACTTCTGATCTTTCTCTGACGATCTTTATGCTTGCTGTTTCCGCGCCGTCGCTCCGGCAACGATTGCCCCAGAACAGGACAAGTACAGGCAAACTGAATCATTTTAACGTGATGGAGAGAAGCCGGTCAAACTTCAATTCCGAAATTCGGCTTTAGGATCTGGGCTTTGGGCTCAACACTGACACTTGCCGCCCAAGGCCTCAGCCCCCATTTGTTATGCGGCGGCGATTCTCCGGATCAAATCTTCCTGCTCGCTTCGATTTTCGGCGCCAATTGTGAATGCATCGAGGATGCCGAGCGACAAAGCATATTTGATTGCCTCATCCTGACGGTCGCGCAGTTGACCTGCTCCCAGAATTTTCATTCCAACAACGGCTTTGCCTGACGCTTTCATTTGTTTTAGCACTGGAATCACCGTGGCAGGATCGGCGTCCATTTGCGCGCCGATGGGATTGATTCGGGCCAGGTCCACTTCCACCCACGGAGAAGCTGCTGCCGCACGGAGCGCCTCGATGGAGTGGCAGGAACAGCCGTGCGCTCGGATGATTCCTTTCTGCTTGGCCTCCGAAAGCACACCCATCACGCCCTTGTAGCGCTCGGTCCAATCGCCTTCCGTGAGGCAGTGCATCAGGAAGATGTCGATGTAATCAACGCCAAGCTCTTTGCGGAAGCGGTCGAGGTCAGCCCGCATTCCGGCAGGGTCCCGCGCCCAGGATTTCGTGAGCACGGTGGCTTTGTCTCGCGGCACGTGCTTCAGGGCTTCTGCCACGTGGGGATGACTTCCGTAAGAATCGGCGGCGTCAAAAAAATGCAGACCGTGGTCGTAGCCATTCAACAGCATGTCGGAAAGGCCCTTGACTCCGAGGGCGGTCTGATGCGAGTGATGGCCGACGCCAACGGTACCAGTACCCATGGCGAGCCGGCTGGTGTGGATACCCGTGTTGCCGAGCACAACGGTGTCGGAGGCGGTGAACTTTTTTGTCAGTTCGGGCGCGGCCCAGGCGTAGCGGCTGAGTTTTGTTCCGAGCCAGGCAGCTCCGATTCCGTAGGCGGAGGTGGTTATGAATTCGCGGCGTTTCATCTGACCTCCTTCGCGGATTCTGTTTAGACGTGCACGGATGGGGTTCGGATCGCCATATATTTGGGAAATCTTACGCCTTTTTCCGGTGATGAGTCCCGATGGGACGGTTGAAAATCAGCCCGGCGTTTCAACGCCGGGCAGTGAGTGCAGATGAAGTCCCGTTAGAGACGACTGAGCTTCAGTCGTGCCTACGGCACTTGCGGCTTGCCCGCCTTTTGACCCCGCGCTAGAAGCGCCGGGCTATTAGCAGGTGTCCCTCCGGGACACGTGTTTCTGAAAACCCAGGAAACAGCTAAAACATCAGAAACCATGAACAGCTATCTGAAAACCATGCATACTTTCTGAAAACTATGCACAGCAGCTATGTCTTTCCGGGATGGCTGCTAGACTTTCATCTGCATGGCTATTCCTGAACTACACCTGAGTGAAATCGAAGTTCGGGTGCTCGGATCTCTCATTGAGAAAGACATCACCACGCCTGACTACTATCCGCTGTCACTAAATGCTCTGGTGAACGCCTGCAATCAGAAGAACAATCGCGAGCCGGTGATGGTGCTCAACGAAGATTCCGTGCGGCAGGCGTTGAGCACCTTGCAGGAAAAGCGTATGGCTGGTCCCGCCGGCGGCGCCGATAGCCGCGTTACGAAATACGAGCACCGGCTGCAAGAAATTTTCAATTTCGATCGGCGGGAAACGGCTGTTATCTGCGTTCTTTTGTTGCGAGGGCCGCAGACCCCGGGCGAACTTCGCGGGCGTACCGATCGAGTGTATCGGTTTGATGCGCTCGACGACGTTCAGGCGACTTTGCACAAACTCATGGACCGTCAGCCACCGCTGGTCAGAGTTCTTCCGCGCCAGCCTGGAACCAAGGAGTCGCGCTATGTCCACCTGTTTGCGGGAGACACTTTTCCGCCGTTAACGCCCGAGACTGCGAACTCGAGAGTGCGCACCGAGAGTTCTGACGAGCAAAGGATCGCGAACCTCGAAGCTGAGGTCGCAGCCTTGAAACGCGACTTTCAGGAACTCAAGCGGCAAGTCTCCGAGTTCACTGAACAGTTCAAATAGGGAACAAAGCGCGAATTTTGTAGTTCAAAATCTTAAACCGCAAAGAGCGCAGAAAACGCCGCAAGGATCGCAAAAAAATGGATTTAGAATCGGAACCTGCAACACTTCCGCATTACCGAAGTCCAAATAGCCATACTGCTTTCGGAACAACTTTTCCTCACCCGGGTTAGCTAGCATAGCTATCATCGCTGCGTATGGCGGCCAAATATACCAAGTCTATTGTTTTCTGTTTGATAGCTCTGATTGCGGCCCTGCCAGGGGAGCTCAAGGCGCAGGCCACGCTGTTGCTTGAGGAGCCGTATAGCTATGACGGGACGTTCGCCGGAACCGGGCACGCCGCCATCTATCTGGCGCGAGTGTGTGCTGCTACCCCGACGACCCTGCGACGATGCCAGCCTGGGGAATCCGGCGTAGTTGTCAGCCGCTACCATCACGTCGGCGGTCGTGACTGGATTGCGGTGCCGCTGATTCCATACCTCTATGCAGTGAAGGATGCGGCGAGCATTCCACTTTTCGCCGACGCCAAGCTGGTTGAATTTCTGCGCCACAATTACTTGCAAGAGAACATGTCCGAGGAAGCGCGCGACATGGGACCGAGAGCGCCATCCAACCAACTGGCTGGATCGGCATACGATCGCACCACTTATGGATTTCGGTTTGCAACTGGGCCTGATCAGGATGACGAATTGATTCGGATTCTGAATTCGGAGCCGAACAGCGAGGCGTACGCGCTGCTCAACCGCAATTGCGCGGATTTTGCTAAGCAGATCCTCAATTTTTATTACCCTCACGCATCGCATCGCAGCATCATCGCCGATCTTGGCGTCACGACGCCGAAGCAGATTGCCAAATCACTGGTGCGCTCGGCGAAGCACCATCCTGAAATGCAGCTCACGACATTTGTGATTCCGCAGGTGCCGGGACTGAAACGCAGCAAGCCGGTGCATGGAGTGGTTGAGTCACTTGTGCTGGCGAAAAAATACGTGACTCCGGTCTTACTCTTCCATCCCTTCGTGGTCGGGACCGTGGAAGCAGCATACTGGGCGGGATGGCGTTTCAATCCTACAAAAGGCGCGCTGATTTTCGACGCAGACAACGCCCACACGTGGCACCGGCTTGATCTTCCGCTCACCAATGCTGAAAGACGTTCTTACCAGGAAGAGCTTGCGTCGCTGAAGCGGGATGTGCGGCAGGACGGCGTGCCGGGGTGGCGGGAATTCCAAGCCAGCGCGCAACCTGAGATTGATGGTGAGGGCCAGACGTTCCTACGTGGGGATGTGAATGGCGAACCCGTCCGGATTGGGATCTGCCGCGATAATGCGTTACGGATGAACGCACCGCCTGAGATTTTACAGGACCTCGTGCTGACAAGATTGGAGCAGGAACTGAAGCCCAAGCCGGCACGGGCTTCGAAACGCCAAGTGGAACAGGATTTCAGTCTGCTGCAGCGAGCACTCGACGAACGCAAGGCTGAACTCGGCCACTAGCGCCAATTGCGGACAGGGCAAGAACGTCCAATCCCGGAGCTCAATCGAGCAGTGGTTTCTGCGCTCTGGGTCCCATTGCTTCTCCGATTATGTGGAGGTTGCGGTCGAGTGTCACCGACGCTCCGAGGAGGGTGCGCGGTGTGGCAGGATAACCAAAACGCAAGTCCCAGAATGTAACCACTGACTCAGTGTCGTCAGAACTTTCCGTAACCAGCGGATATCGCGCCCAATCCAGATACACGCGTCCAACATAGGAATGCTTAGCAGCGAGTATTGCGGGCGTGTCGGGCTGCTTGGGGTGGAAGGTAAGTTTGGAGCGATCTAGATCTCCGGTTGCGGGATCTGCTTCCGAATTGATATACGCACTTTGCGTTTCTACCACAGCAGACCAGCGGAGACGTATTAACCCGCGCGAATCAGGAGTCCAATAGGGATATGCAGAAACCCGTATCGGCGTTTCTGAACTAAAAGTCTGCCAGTGCAGCGCATGCTTAATCTTGCCGGCAGTGTACGAACGCTCAGCCCACAGCATAGCCACACATAGAAGCGCCAGAGCTGCTGCTAGGCGGCCGCGCGGTTTCGCTTTCGCACGCGAGAAAAGCTCCGGTAGTATCAATCCGGCAAGCAGGAAGAGCAGAATGGGCGGTTCGAGAATAAATGCTGCCCCCCACTCATACCACTTCTCGGAAAACGGCCAAAAAGGGCGCACGCCGTAGTTATTTGTGTAGTCGAGCAGGATGTGACTCAGGCCAGCGATGTATGCAAAAAGAAACAGGAATCCCCAGCGCGGGGGCAGATCGGGGATGTTGGTTTTGCGTCCTCTCAAAAGCCAGATCAGATACACAAACCCAACGACAACGGCTGAGGTGAGAAGCAGGCCAACGAACGAATGTGTGAATCCGCGATGATGCGCGAATGCATACACCGGTCCTCTGAAGCCGTTTAGAACATCAAGGTCGGGAGCCTCGGCGGCCAGCGTCATTGTGGCGGTGGCGAGAGCCGTTGTGCGATTGAATCCGGCACGGGCGAGAACGGCGCCGGTCAGGAAATGGGTGAGTGGCTCCAAGAAAACTTTGTAACACAACCCTCGATCACGTGGGGACAGCCGCCCTCGGCTGTCCTGCGGAGCCTAGCTCCGCGCGTATCCCTGCAAAAAGCAAAGACATGGCGAGCAAGCTCGCCCGGAAAGCCGAGGGCGCCTGTCCCCACGTGACTGATTCGAGTCCGTCTGAGTCTATTTGCCTAACGTGGGATGATTCGTCGGCACCAGCACACTCAGCGCATCCGGAACCATGGAAAGCTTCATCGGTAGGCGGCCGAGTAATTCGCCATCGGCTTCCACGTAAATCTTCTCTGGCTTTTCTCCCGGAACATTGCGGCAGATCACTTGATCGGCGTATGCGAGCACAATTCCCGGCACGCCGCTCGACATACCAAGAATCCCTCGAAAAACATACGCCAGATACATTGCGCGATTGCCGGTGCGGCATAGGACCAGACGCATGTCGTTGCGAGCCAAAGACGCGCCTGGCGCAAGTTCGCGGAGCACGCCTCCGAAATAATTGATCCTCACGGCCAGCATTTCGGAGAGTCGTTTTTCGCACAATGGGGCACCGCCGTTGCTGGAAAATTCCGCTTCGAAATAGCGCATGCGATGGGAGAGCCACAGGTGCGTGGCCTTGCTGTAATAAGCCAGCATGCCCATGCGGTCTTTGATCAGGCGATTGAGGTTGTAAAACAGGTGGGCGTCCACTCCGACTCCTGCGGCGACGGTGAAAAAACGAAACGCTGGGAGATTATTAAAGTCACGATACTCGATTCGTCCAACCGCGATTCGTTTGGGCGTGGCACTCAGAAGAGCGTGGGCTGCGCGTTGCGGGGTCAGCGGCAACCGGAGATCGTGGGCCATAGCGTTGGCGGTGCCGAGAGGGATAATTCCGAGCGCGGCGTCTTTCCCTGCGAGTCCTTGCAGGACGTCATGGATAGTGCCATCTCCACCGCAGGCGATGATTGTGTCGAAACCGTCGCGAATGGCAAGTCGCACCTGCGCGGCAGCGTCGGACGCGGCGCGGGTAGGCGCAGCTTCAACCTCAATTCCTGCTCCCTGCAGAATTGATTGGACAGTCTCGATGTCCCTTAGCCGATGTTTTTTGCGGCGGCCTGAGATGGGATTGTAGAAAAGGGCGGCGTGGCGCATGAAAGGGGATTGTACCGGAGGCGGATAAGGAGGACGAGTTAGGCTGGGTTTTCATTCGGAAGCGGGTTTCTTGACTCAAGCATTCGCAAAATCCAAAACCCGGCCATTGCGGCAGCCAGATGCTTCAGAGTGTGGCCGCTGATGATGTGTCCATGCGCGAAGATGAATCGGTCGGCGGTCTCGAAAATTTTTGCCAGTAGATAGCAACCGAAGAGGGCTGCGAAGTCGGCGCTGCGCGAGTATCTGGGTTTCAGTACCAACGCAATGAGCAGCACCAGGACCGAGTAGAGTTGAACTGCCGCGTAGAACCTCAGATCGCCGCGACCATGCAGTTCATCGCCGTACCACTGCAAAACGCTGCCAGCTGCGATTGCGACCAGAAAGGGCAGAAGCTTCAGACCAGCTTCGACGCTGATGCGCTCGGTGATTATAACTGCGACTAGAGACCCGAAGACGATGGCCATCGGCAGGCGGTCCCAGACCAGGTGGGCATTGCTGGGCGCGAGGTGATAGTAAGCGGAGCCGAAAGCGGTCAAGAGCAATCCTAAGAATGCGGCAATATACGGTCGGTGTTCGCGCGGATCAATGAAGGCATTCGTGAGGTTACCCGGCTTGAACAGAATCCAAAGACCCCACACGCCGACGATCGCGAACGCCAGGTTGGACATGACGTTTCCAAAGTTGGGGATACCGAGCCATAGTCGTTGATCGGCGAATTGGTGGTAAGAAGCTGGCTGAGAAACCGGCGGCAGGCGAACCATCAGAACTGCGATGCCGAGTGCCACGCCGAGCATCAGGGCTATGCCGTTAGTGCGGGAGAGCAGGCTTAGTCTCCTTCCGAATCACTAAATTATCTGCAGTAGACAGGTGGCAGGGTACCATTTTCGCGGGCGAGGGCGCCCGCGCCACACGGTTCGTTGTGGTTAAATCTATCGTTCATGACAGTAAGCGTCCCATCTTTCGCGAAGATCAATCTTGGCCTGCGTATCGGGGCGCTACGCCCAGATGGATTTCACGCGCTGCGGACGGCGTATCAGACGATCGCGCTGCATGACGTTGTTCGGGTTTCTGTGGCACGCGGATCGGGGATTGAAATTCGCTGCGACGATCCGCGGGTACCGAGAGATTCGACGAATACTTGCTGGCGGATCGTTGAGCTGGCAATGGCACCGATGAAGGCCCGGGGCCGGGTTCTCGTTGAAATCGAAAAACGGCTGCCGGTGCAAGGAGGGTTGGGAGGGGCGTCGGGAAATGCGGTGGCGGCGCTGCTGGCGCTTGAGCGGGCGCTAAAAAAGAAACTTTCCGGAGCAGACAGGCTGAGGGTTGCAGCGGAAGTCGGTTCGGACCTGCCGCTGTTTCTGATTGGTGGGACGGTGCTGGGAGTGGGACGAGGCGAAGAGGTTTATCCGTTGCCAGATTTGCCAGCGATGGCGTGCATGATTGCGTTGCCGGAGATTGCCGTCTCGACCCCGAAGGCGTTCGCGGAGTGGGATGGGCTTGCCGAGCAGAGCTCGGCCTGGACGGGCGAGGGCGCCCGTCCCCACATGGCAATCGGTGGCACCCAATTCTCGACTGAAAAATTGACGCACCCTCGCGCGTCCGATAGAATGTTGATGTTCAGCCGTGAGATTTCCGCGTGGCTGAGTCCGGCTTCAGAAAGAGGACGCCGCAGATCCGGTGTCTCCGCAAAAGGCGGAGGCCGGGCCGAGAACCCACTGCTCGACCTTGTCCGAACCGGGATTGAAAACGACTTCGAAAGAGTCGTCTTTCCGAAATATCCCGAATTGCGCGAGTTGAAAAGTGTGCTCGAACGGGCTGGGGCGCGGTATGCTTCGCTTTCGGGTTCGGGTTCGGCCGTTTACGGTTTGTTCGAATCACCGGAGAAAGCTGCAGTCGCCGCTAAAAGACTGAACAAGAGCGGGGTTTCGGCGGTGGTAACGAGCACGTTGACGCGGCAGCAGTACTGGAAGCGGCTGTTGGCCATTGGTTCTTAGCTGTTGGCAACTGCTCCTGATCCGAAACGGGGAGCTGATAGCCAAGAGCCAACAGTCAAGAGCTGTTCTACTGGGCCGTCGACTAATGGTAGGTCAAGTGCCTTTGGAGCACTTTGTCTAGGTTCGAATCCTAGCGGCCCAGCCAGAAAAGCAGTCGTTGGTCGTTGGCTATTGGTCGTTCGCCAACCCAACGATGCAAGCGCCAACAACGAACGACCAACGACCAACGACCAACGACCAACGACCAACGACCAACGATACAATGGCTACTCTTGCTACAGCAACGGAAAAGAAAATAACCGGCATGAGCGCTGACGAGAAGCACGAGCGCAAGCCGCATCGCGTGCGTGTGGACGACAAGTTCAAGATTTTCTGCGGCACGGCAAACCAGCCGTTGGCCGACGAGGTCTGCGCTTTCCTGGGCATGACGCGCGGTCAGGCGCTGGTCAGGAGATTTGCCGACGGCGAAGCGTACGTCCAGATTCAGGAGAACGTGCGCGGGGCCGACGTTTTCGTGATGCAGCCCACGTGCCGTCCGGTGGACCAGCACTTGATGGAGTTGCTGTTGATGATTGACGCTCTGAAACGGGCGTCGGCGCGACGCATTACTGCCGTCATGCCCTATTACGGGTATGGGCGGCAGGACCGCAAAGACAAACCGCGCGCACCGATTTCTGCGTAACTGGTTGCCGACTTGCTGACCACGGCAGGCGCCGCCCGGGCATTGCTGATCGATCCGCATGCGCCGCAGATACAGGGTTTCTTCAACATTCCGGTGGACCATCTGTTCGCGTCGCCGGTGCTGGTGGACCACTTTAAGAAATTGCAACTGCCGAATTTGACCGTGGTTTCGCCGGACGCTGGCGGCGTAGAGCGCGCGAGATTCTTCGCCAAGAAGGTTGATGCAGCGCTGGCCATTGTCGATAAGCGTCGCGTGGAAGCGAATGTTGCCGAAGTGATGAACGTCATTGGAGACGTCAATGGCCGGACTTGTCTGGTCATTGACGATCTCATCGACACTGCTGGCACTCTGGTGAAGACCGCGAGCGCGCTGATGGAGAATGGGGCAAACGAAGTTTATGCCTGCTGCTCGCATCCGGTGCTTTCGCCTCCTTCGGTGGAAAATCTTTTGGCTTCCTGTATTAAGGAAGTCGTAGTCACGAACACTATCCCGTTGTCCCCGGAAGCGGATGCAGCGAGAACCGCGCACGGGGGCAAAATCAATGTTCTTTCCATTGCTGGATTGATCGGACGCGCGATCCAGTCGATTCATGAAGAGACGTCTGTAAGCAAACTGTTTTTATAGAAATCGAATAGGAATCGAAATTATGGCGACAGCAACAGCGGAACAAAACATCCTGGAAGCGCGAGCGCGGACACCCGGCACCAAGAATGACGCGCGCCGTGTTCGTCGTGGCGGGAAGGTGCCGGCCGTGGTTTACGGTGCGGGCAAGGCGGCGCTGCCGTTGAGCGTTGATCCTCGTCAAGTGTCCCGCATTCTGCATTCAGAAACCGGCCACAACACGGTTTTCGACTTGGCAGTTGATGGCGAACGCACCAAGGTGATGATTGTGGATTGGCAGTATGAGCCGATCAAGGGCGCCCTCCTGCACATTGATCTGAAGCGCATCGCGATGGACCAAAAGCTCAAGGTCAATGTCCCGATCGAACTGGTTGGAGAACCCGCCGGCGTGAAGCAGCAGGGCGGAATTCTCGAGCAGATTGCGCGCGAAGTCGAAGTCGAATGCCTGCCCGGCGATATTCCGAACGTGATCGAACTGAATGTGTCGGAGCTTGTGTTTGGCGTGGTCCTGCGCATTTCGGACCTGCCCAAGAATGACAAGATTAAATTTCTGAGCGATCCCGATCAGCCAGTAGCGCACATCATCAGCATCAAGGAAGAAGAAGTGCCCACGGCGGAAGCGATCGCTGGCGAAGCGGCAGCCGCTCCGGCCGAACCTGAGGTCATGAAGAAGGGCAAGCAGGAGACGGAAGAAGAAGGCGCGGCTCCGGAGAAGGCTGAGAAGAAAGAAAAGAAGTGAGCTGTGTTGGAAGATTGCCGAGCAAGCTCGGCAGGACAGCCGAGGGCGGCTGTCCCCACGTGGTATGAGACGGCGTGAAGCTGATCGTTGGGCTTGGCAATCCGGGACCAGAATACGAACTGACGCCGCATAATCTGGGTTTTCTGGTGGTCGATCGTATTGCGGACGAGCAGAAGGTGGAAGTCCGAAACCGGCAGTGCCGGGCGCTGACCGCAAGAACAGTAATTGAGCAGGAACAAGTAATTCTTGCGAAGCCTGAGACGTTCATGAATCTGAGCGGCGCAGCAGTCCGGGAGTTGGTCTCAAAACTTGAGATCGTCCCCGAAACGGATTTGATCGTGATTCAAGACGAGCTGGACTTGCCGTTCGGGATATTGCGGATACATCGGAACCGAAGCTCGGCGGGACACAATGGGATTGAGTCAATCATCAATTCGCTGGGGACCAAAGATTTTCCGCGCATCCGGATTGGCGTAGCGCCCGAGCGCAAGGTGGAAGACGGGAAAGAGTACCTGCTATCGCCAATGCGCAAGGCGCAATTGAAAATGCTCGATCCGATTATCGTGGACGCGGCAGAAGCGGCGGCGATGATTGTGAAGGAAGGTCCGGCGGTGGCGATGCAACGTTTCAATCGCCGAGAGCCGGAAGAGAGCAGTGGGTAGTGGTTAGTTATCAGTGCGCGTGTTGTTGGTTCACTGACCACTAACTACTGACCACTGGTTTTGGAGAGTGAAATGAATCGTACTTATGAGTTGATGTTTATTGTCCGTCCGGACATGACGGAAGAAGACCAGGACAAACTGGTTTCCACGTTGGAGACCGCAGTAGCGTCCTCGGGCGGAAAAGTAAAGACTTTCGAGAAGATGGGCAAGCGCCGCCTGGCATACACGGTGCGCAGGTTTCATGACGGACTGTTCATGCTACTGACATTCGAAGGAAGCGGCGGGCTAGTGCACGAACTTGAACGCCGTCTGCGGGTCAGTGAGCCAGTCATCAAATTTCTCAGCATGCGAATTGATGAGGAGCAGAAGAGGCTCGACAAGATCAAGGCGATCCGCGACTCAAAACGCAAGGCATCGGCTGCACCGGCCACGCCTGCTGAGCCGGCGGCAGAAGCCCCGGCAGTGACAGCGTAAGAAACTGCTCGGCCTGGACGGGCGAGGGCGCCCGTCCCCACACGATCACATGTGATTTTCAAGGAGCATTATGGCTGACGAAACTAGACCAACATCATCATCTTCGGAAGGACATGGGGGCGGCGAGCGCCGTCCGCCGCGGCCGGGAGGGGGACGCGAAGGCGGTGGCCCGGGCGGCCGCAAATACTTCCGCCGTAAGAAAGTGTGCAAGTTCTGCACCGAGAAAATTGAAGCGATCAACTACAAAGACGTTCGCCTACTCGCGCAATTTGTGGCGGAGAGCGGAAAGATCGTCCCTCGGCGGCTGACCGGTGTGTGCACGCCGCATCAGCGACGGCTAAGCTCGGCGATAAAGCAGGCGCGGAACATCGCTCTGCTGCCGTTTGCCGGCCGCGCTGCCTAAAACTTCTTTTTCGCGGCAACGAATTTTGAATGGAGCAATCATGGAAGTCATTCTGAAAGAAGATGTTGTAAAGCTGGGCTCTCGCGGTGATGTGGTCAAAGTTGCCGAGGGATATGGCCGCAATTTTCTGCTGCCACGAAAGCTGGCCATCGAAGCCTCGGCCGGAAACAAAAAAGTCATCGATCAGATGCGAGCCGCGGCAGTGCGCCGCTCCGCCAAAGAGAAAACCCAGGCGGAAGAGCTCTCAAAACAATTCGACGGATTGTCGGTTTCGTTCCAGCGCAAGTCAGGCGAGAACGATCAGTTGTTTGGCTCGGTGACCTCGGGCGACATCGCCGACGCGCTCGAAAAGAAGGCCTTCAACATTGATCGCCGCAAGATCCAACTGCACGAGCCCCTGAAGACGGTCGGCGAATTCACGATTCCGGTAAAGCTGCACAAGGACGTGACCGCGCACTTGAAAGTCGTGATCGAAAAGGAAGCGGCGACGGAGTAAAAATTATTTCACCGCAGAGATCGCCGAGACCGCGGAGAAATCAGAGAAAGAATTCCTCGGCGCACTCTGCGTCCTCTGCGGTTAAAAGCTTTTCATCCTTCCCGACACAAACCTGTTTCCCGCTACGATGTAGCGCAGCGGCATCTCTGCCGCTTTCGTGATTCCGATTCGTTTTGTGATCAATGCACGCGGCGGTGGGGAACCGTCGTCCGCGATGTAAAGATCCGATTTCGTATCGGTCAGGTCTTTGGCGTTGTCCCGTTCGCGCGTGATCCCAAATGCTGCGGCTAATCGTCCGGGGCCGCTGGTCAATCTTCGCAAATCCATGCCTTCCGCGATCCCTCGCAGCCTAAACATCTCTTTGATTCCTTCCATCGGTTCTAGCGCTCGAAAAAGAATTCCGCCCGGAGTTCCCTCCTGAAGGCACGAAACGTTCAAGCAATAATGATTCCCATAGATGAAGTACACATACGCGTATCCCGGCGGACCGAAGAGGACGGAGTTACGCGGCGTTTTTCCGATTGAAGCGTGGGCGGCGGGATCGTCGGCGCCGAGATAGGCTTCGACTTCGACAATGCGTCCGGTGAGGAGCTTGCGGCCTTGCCGGCGAACAAGGATTTTGCCGAGGAGATCAGGGCCAACAAGGCGAGGGTCGCGGTTGTAGAAGGAGCGAGGGAACGCCCCCAGCTCACGACGCATGAAGGAACGGGAGGATCGAAGATTCGATCACTGTTGAACCTTGCGCAAGATGTCAATGACGAGCCAAATCAGGAGTCCCACCCCGACAAGCAAAGAAACGACGCGCTTCGCTCGAGAGTTTGTGCTGGCCAATAATCGTATGCCTCCTCCTCTCCCACCGGTATAAAAGTTTCCGGTGAGGGCTACGGTGAGGCACCACGAAGCCACAACAAAAAACATCATGTTAAGCCAGAATGCAGTACATACCATTGACCAAGTGGTGCGCCGTTAACCGGAAATTCCTCACTTCCAATGTGTTTACGCCGCGCCCTTCTGCGCTTCCTTTAAGTACTCCAACACTTCTTCCGCGTGGCCTTCGGGCTTGACCTTCTTGAAAATGTGCTTGATCTTGCCGTCGGGGCCGATGATGAACGTTGTCCGCGCCACGCCCATCACTTTTTTGCCATACATGTTCTTTTCCTGGATCACGCCGTAGGCATTGCAGATCGTCTTGTCGGCGTCGGCGACCAGTGTGAATGGCAGGTCGAATTTGTCTACAAACTTTTTCTGGTCTTTAGGCGTGTCCGGCGAAACGCCCAGCACAACTGCGCCAATCTTCTCCACGCGCTTGAAGGAATCGCGAAAGCTGCATGCTTCGATTGTGCATCCGGGCGTATCGGCGCGAGGATAGAAATAGAGCACGACCCACTTGCCTTTGTAGTCTTTGAGGCCGATCTTGTTGCCGTCCTGATCAAGCGAAGTAAAGTCAGGGGCTTTATCATTGAGTTCTATGTCCATGGGCATCTCTCTCCGTTGGTATCGTCCACGGTTATACCGCAAAACGGCGCTGGCCGTCATCTCGGCAATCTGCGTGGCGGCAGCATTCGGGCAGTACGCAAAGAAAGCGCCATCGAACAAAGGGCCGCGCGCGCTCGGCGTGCTGGAAGTCGCGGCAAACGGCAAGGCCCATCTGATTGCGGTGACGATCATGATTGACGGCAAATTCTACGATGCGGGAGCGTACAAAGCGGACCCCATCCCCATGGCGCTGCAAGGGGAAACGGTGTACGAGGCGGTGAAGACGGGAGTTCCGCAGGGCTTGTTCACGGTAGGCGGCGCCATGCACGCGAAAGAGGGTTTTATCGCCGACGGGAAATGGCGATCCACCGCGCAGCTCGAAAGCGATAAGGCCAAGGCCAAAGCCGACGCAGAGAAGAAAGCGCAGGTTGCGCCAGAAGTTGAACAGGGTCCGCCGAAACTCAAGCGCGGTCGCCCAACTAGTGACGACGACACATCGTCCGCTCCGCCTTCAACGCCTCCCGCTGAGAAAACGCCGCCGGCAACCGCGCCGTCAGGAGACAAGACGTCAACCGACAAGCTTGCTCCAGCGGCATCTGCTGAAAATGATCCGAACCGGCCTGTGCTAAGGCGGCAGCCTGCAACGGAAACGGCGCATGAGCAGACAAAAGCAGGCGGCGAACCGGACGAATTGAAGGGGCCTCTGCAATTGATCCCTGCGATCTCGGATGCTGATGGCCCAGATGCGCGTCCTTACGCGTATCAGATGAAGCCAGAAGAGGAGCAAGCCCGTCTGAAGAAGATGCAGGCTATGGCCGCGGACGAGGTGAAGGCGCGTGCAGAGAAGATGCCTGAAAACGGAACAAAACAGAAAGTGGCTGCGCCGCAATTTGAGAATGTGCAGATGCGGGTGTTCGATCTCTCGAATAGCAATGAGCCTGTGCTGGTGGTGACGGCGAACGCAAAAGTTGCTTCAACTGCGCGCAATCTGGAATACATGACGACGGTAGTCGCGCGTGAGGACATCTACGGCGATCTGCACAAAGTGTTTGCACAGACAACGGACAATCAGCATCTGGACGCACTGCCGAAATACGAGTTGATAGACGCCGTGGACGCGGACGGCAACGGGCGCGGTGAACTGCTGTTCCGTATGATCTGGGACAACGGCTCGGCCTTCAGCGTGTATCGGGTGATTGGGGACAGATTGTGGCCGTTGTTCGAGGGAAAACCGGGAGCCTAGTACCTATTCACCACGGAGACACCGAGGCACGGAGAAGCCACGTCTTTTTCATGTCGGTTCAGGAACAGCTGACAGAGCAGATTATTGGCGCGGCGATCGAAGTGCACCGCGAACTCGGCCCGGGTCTGCTTGAATCCGCTTATGAGGAGTGCTTCTGCCACGAGTTACACCTGCGGAATTTAAGTTTTCAGCGACAACTTGACCTGCCCGTCGCGTACAAAGACCTCAAGCTTGACTGTGGCTATCGGCTCGACGTTGTTATCGAAAATCTCGTGGTTGTCGAGCTGAAATCGATGGAGCAAGTCCTCCCTGTTCACCAAGCACAGCTACTCACATATTTGCGCTTGAGTGGAAAGAAAGTGGGTCTGCTGATCAATTTCAATGTTGCAGTCCTTAAATGGCATTATAAGACGGGTTTTATAAATTGCGTTCTCCGTGCCCCCGTGTCTCCGTGGTGAAATGATTTTTGTAATGAAAGCCGCTAAGCACAACATTCAGGACGAAATCGAATCTCTACGCGAGGAGATTCGGCATCACGAGTACCGCTATTACGTGCTCGACGATCCGGAGATCAGCGACGCGGAATTCGACCGTCTGATGAACCAGCTCAAGAAGCTCGAGGCTGAGCAGCCCGAGCTGATCACGGCAGACTCTCCTACGCAGCGCGTCGGTGGCAAGCCGCGCGAAGGCTTTGTCAAAGTTCCACATTCCATCCCAATGCTCTCGCTCGACAATGCCTACAGCGAAGAAGAGCTGCGCGCGTGGGAGCGGCGGGTGCATGAACTCAGCGGCCGCGAGGACATTGAGTACGTCTGCGAGCTGAAGCTTGATGGCATGTCGTTGGCGCTGCGATATGAGGGCGGCAAGCTAGTTCGGGGAATTACGCGAGGAGATGGGAACGTCGGCGAAGATGTGACCGCGAACGTACGAACCGTGCGTTCGATTCCGCTTGGTATTTCTAAGGACAAGCTGAAGAAGGCTGGACTTCCCAGCGACTTCGAAGTTCGTGGCGAGATGCTGATGCCAATCGCGTCGTTCAAACGAATGAATGATGAGCGGGAGAAGCATGGTCTGTCGCTTTTTGCTAATCCGCGCAACGCGACGGCTGGTACAGTGCGGCAGCTGGAGCCGAGCATTACTGCGCAACGGAGGCTGGATTATTTTGCGTACATGCTGGTCGCGGGCGGGAAGAACTTGTTTGATCAGCACTGGCAAGCGTTAAATGCGCTTGAGAATTCCGGATTCAAGGTTAATCCTCGGCGAACATTGGCCACGAACTTCGATGAACTCTGGAAGTTCATTGGCGAATGGGAGGAGAAGCGCGAAAGCCTGCCGTACGAAATTGATGGAGTCGTAATCAAGGTCAACAGCACGGCGCTGCATCGCCAGCTCGGCTTCACCGGCAAAGCACCACGCTGGGCAATTGCTTACAAATACGCCGCGCGGGCGGGAATCACGCAAATCGAAAACATTCACGTGCAGGTCGGGCGTACGGGAAAACTCACGCCGGTTGCGGAGTTGAAGCCGGTTCCGATTGGCGGGACTACGGTCAGTCGCGCCACGCTGCACAACATGGATGAGATCGAACGGCTAGGGGTGAAGATTGGCGACTGGGTGGAAGTCGAACGTGGCGGCGACGTGATTCCAAAGGTCACACGGGTTCTCGACGACAAAGATCATCCGCGCGGGCGCAAGTCGTTTGAAATGCCGGAGCGCTGCCCGGTCTGCGGTGGCCATGTGGTACGGGCCGAGGGTGAAGCCGATCATCGCTGCGTGAACCAAAAGTGTCCGGCCAAACTGCGAGAGACGATTCTGCATTTCGCCTCGCGGGGAGTGATGAACATTGACGGCATGGGCGACGCGCTGGTCGCGCAACTCACAGACAAGGGCATGGTGAAAGATGTTGCCGACATTTACAAGCTGACGAAAGGCAAGCTGCTCAGCCTCGAGCGCATGGGCGACAAGTCGGCGGAAAATGTACTGAAGGAAATTGAAAATTCCAAGAAGCTGGCTCTGGAGCGGGTGATCTATGGCTTGGGCATCCGCTTTGTTGGCGAACGCACAGCGCAATTCCTAGCCGAACATTTCGGCAACATGCAAGACCTTGTGAAAGCCAGCGAGGAAGAGCTGCAGCAGGTGGAAGAGGTCGGCCCACGCATCGCGAAGAGCATCGTAGAATTTTTCGCCGAACCCAAGAACCGCGAGCTTGTGGACGAGCTCCGCGCCGCCGGCCTGACACTCAAAGGCAAGAAGAAAGAGCGCGGAACCAAGCTGTCGAGCAAGACATTTGTCCTCACCGGCACGCTGGCGAATTACAGCCGCGACGAAGCCAAGAAGATGATCGAAGATGCCGGCGGAAAAGTCACAGGATCAGTCAGCAAAAAGACCGATTATGTCGTCGCCGGAACGGATGCAGGATCGAAGCTGGATAAGGCGAAGGAGTTGGGGGTGAAGGTGATCGATGAGAAGGGGATGGAGGAGTTGGTGAAACCCTAGGTCTGAGGGTCAAAGATGCGCGGGCAGGTTGGCTTAGAGGCAAAAAAAACCAAGAAACTTCAAACTGGTAGGAGTAGGCGCCTGTATCGCAATAGTGCTAGGGCAACTTGTATTAGTTTGGGCAAATACTCGCGCATGGCTTTGCACGACGGTGCTTGCGTGGGTGCTTCTTGTGCTCAGCGGGGGCTCGCTAATTGCGGGTGTCGTCGCTGCGATCAAGCATAGCTGGTGGTGGATAATTGCCGTGCTTGCGTCAATTTTGCTAATCCTTCAGTGGGGCGGCACCTACGAAGGTTGTTGAATTAATGTGCCGGTCTCAGTACATTGACACCGTGTTTGGCAATCCTTAGCCAAATACTGATGGAAATCCCACTTACCACCGATTTGCGGGCCAAGCTCAGCCGCTTGGCTGCCCAACAGGGTCGGCCAACCGAAGCCCTAGTCGTGGAGGCCGTGGAGCGCATGGTGAGCTATGACGGATGGTTTCTCCGCGAGGTGCAAAAAAGGTTTGGCGGCTGCCGATCGCGGAGAGCTTATAGATCACGATGAACTGAGGGAGTTCATCGACCAGCGGTATCCCGGCTGATACGGATTCGTTGGACCGATCCTGCGGTCCGTGACCTCACTCGAATTTGCGATTACATCAGTAAGCATGGGAGTGCCGCAACGGCCCGCCGTGTAGCGCTTTCCATTTATGGGCAAATTAGTATCTTGGCCAAGTTCCCGGAGTGTGGGCGCACGGGACGGCAGCCAGAAACACGGGAACTCGTGTTCACTGGGTTGCCGTACCTTGCTGTTTATCGGCTTCGTGGAGACTATGCCGAGATCCTTCACGGTGCGCAGAACTGGCCGGGGTAGGTTTGATCACTTGGGATCTAACGCTGCCCTAATCCTCCTCCACGTCTCATCCAGCGCCTCCGGCAATACCCGGCTCTCTCCCGTTACCGTCATGAAATTTGTGTCACCGACCCAGCGAGGGAGCACGTGCATGTGGATGTGACCGGTGACTCCGGCTCCGGCGGCGCGACCGATGTTCATGCCGACGTTCATGCCGTCGGGCGAGTAAACCTGGCGCAGCACGCCTTCCATCTTTTGGCAGAGGGCCATCATTTCATCAGCTGCAGCGGAGGGCAGCTTCTGCAATTCATCGAGATGAGCGAATGGCACCACCATCACATGGCCGGAGGTGTAGGGAAAGCTGTTCAGGATGATGTAGCAGTGCTCTCCCCGATGGACGATCTTGGCCTCGGCGTCGGGAAGTTTGGGGAGCTCGCAGAAGATACAGCGATCGGCGGAAACTTCGCCCTTAGCCGCGTTCGTAATGTAGGCGTAGCGCCAGGGAGTCCAGAGATAATCCATCGGGTGATCGGTTGATCTGGCGATCGGGCGAATCTGAAAATCAAGACATCGGACAAGAGTGTCCGACCCACACGGGCGTGGTGGTTCTCAGATCATCCGATGATCCGATCAGCAGATCGCCCGATTATACGATTACCCGATTGTTAAAACTCATCTCCGCGTTTGACACTCTCGGAAAGCGGTTGTTATAGTCGAAGAGTTCCTTTGGGATTCGGGTTAGATCTTTACGGCCGCTGGGTAGGTCCATCCGCCAGGGTGGGCTCAACATAAACTGGGTTAACACAAGCCAAGACTCATACCAGCAGTTCGCTAACCAACCCGGTCCTCTTGACTCCGCCGCAGAGAGGCCACGATCTTGTTCGACGAAACCAACGCCCACTATTCCGACTCCAACACCACAACCCTAACCGAGCAGCAGCCGACAACTGAGGGGCTGACCGAGCAAGCCACCGTCGAACCCGCCCCGCAGGAAGAAGCGAAAGCCGCCACCGAAGACTTTGCTTCCGCGCTTGAGAGCTTCACTACCGAAACAGAAGAGGCCGAAGGTGAAGACCACGTGCTCAAGGGCACGGTGGTCAAACTTACTGGCACACACGTGGTGGTAGATATCGGCGCGAAATCTGAAGGCATGGTGCCGATTGCGGAGGTCTTGGACCAAGAGGGCAAGCCCAAGGTTCAAGCCGGCGACGCGATTGACGTGATCCGCGAAAAGGGAGAGACGGAGGAGGGCTACATCAAACTTTCGTTCCTAAAGGCGCAGAGGCTGCGCGCATGGGACGAGATCGAGAAGGCGTACAGCGAGAATCAGCCCATTCAGGCGACGGTAGTGGAGCGGACCAAGGGGGGCGTAACTGTTGACATCCACGGGGCGCGCGCGTTTCTCCCGGGATCGCAGATTGAACTGCGGCCGGTGCGCAACTTGGACGGCGTCAAAGGGCAAAGCTTCCCGGTTGCCATTGTGAAGCTGAACAAGAAGCGCGGCAACATTGTCGTTTCGCGCAAGCAGCTTCTGGAGCAGGAGCAGAATGAAAAGCGTTCGAAGGTGCTGGAGCACCTGCAAGAGGGCTCTGTTCTGACGGGGGTGGTGAAGAATCTGACCGACTATGGCGCGTTCGTGGACCTGGGCGGCATTGACGGTCTGCTGCACGTTACAGATATGTCGTGGGGAAGGCTTACGCATCCGCGTGATCTGGTAAATGTTGGCGATCAGATTCAGGTGAAAGTGCTCAAGTTTGACGGGGACAAGCAACGGGTGTCGCTGGGCTTCAAACAGCTCACGCCCGATCCCTGGCTCGATGCCGAGCATCGTTATCCCGTCGGCGCGCATGTCCATGGACGAGTAATCAGCGTGACCGATTACGGCGCGTTTATTGAACTGGAGCAGGGGATCGAAGGCCTGGTGCACGTCAGTGAAATGACCTGGTCGAAGCGCACCAAGCATCCTTCGAAGCTGGTCAATGTGAATGACCAGGTGGACTGTGTGGTGCTGAGCGTCAATCCCTCCGACCGCAGGATTTCGCTGGGCATGCGTCAACTGGCGGCTAACCCGTGGGATTCGCTGATAGAGAAATACCCGGTCGGAGCTAACGTCGAAGGGCGCGTTCGCAACCTGACTGACTTCGGCGCGTTCATCGAGATCGAAGAAGGCATTGACGGTTTGGTGCACGTGAGCAATCTGAGCTGGACCAAGCGGGTAAAACATCCTTCCGAGGTGCTGAAAAAGGGTGATCGCGTGAAGGCCGTAGTGCTGGCAATTGACTCAGAAAAGCGCCGCCTTTCGCTCGGGGTGAAGCAGCTGCAGCCGGACGTTTGGGAATCGTTCTTCAACCAGCACCGGGTTGGCGACATTGTTCACGGCAAGGTGCTGCGGGTCGCCACTTTCGGAGCCTTCGTAGAAATCGCTGAAGGCGTTGAAGGTTTGTGCCACAATTCCGAGGCAGTGGATGCGAATGGACAACAGGTTCACCTGGAGCCAGGCGTTCAGCACGAATTCAAAATCATCAAAATGAGCCCGGAAGAGAAGAAGGTAGGCCTGAGTATCCGCGCTGCTGGAGACGAAGCTTCGCGGAAGGAAGTGGAAACATACAAACAGCCTG